>JBQCJG010000286.1:0-12409 GCA_051952955.1 Lysobacteraceae bacterium
TCGCCAGCGCCTCGAACTTCTTCATCGAGTCCTTGCGCACCAGCACGTGGATCGTGCCCTTGCGCCTGAGCAGGTTGTCGATCAGGAAGCGGCCGATGAATCCGGTGCCGCCGGTCACGAAATAAGCCATTGCGCGTCCCCTTCAGGCTTGCCCGGCGCGTTGCGCGCCCGCTGCCGCTACGTTGCCAGAGCCGTGCGCGCGCGCCAATTCCCTGCCGTATTGACCGGTGCGGAGGCGCATGGTCAGATGGCCGCCTCACGCAAGGGGATACGCGATGGCCGACCTGAAAGCCCAGTTCGAGCAAGCCGCCAGGGACGTGCATGCGCTGGCCGAGCGCCCCGACAACGACACCCTGCTGCGCCTGTACGCCCTCTACAAGCAGGGCTCGGAGGGCGACGTCAGCGGCCCCAAGCCCGGCTTCTTCGATTTCGTCGGCACCGCCAAGTACGACGCCTGGGCGAAGCTGAAGGGCACCGCGCAGGACGACGCGATGCAGAAATACGTGGACCTGGTCCGCAAGCTCACCGCCTGACGGAGCCTGGCATGGCAAGGCAGACCCGCCAGCGCATCCTCGATGCGTCGCTTTCGATGTTCAACGCGCAGGGCGAGCCGAACGTCACCACCAACCACATCGCCGACGAGCTGGAGATCAGCCCGGGCAACCTGTACTACCACTTCCGCAACAAGGACGACATCATCGAGCAGCTGTTCGCCGGCTACGAGGCGCGGATGGATGCCGCGCTGACCGCGCCGGAAGGCCGGCTGCCCGGGCTGGAAGATGTCTGGCTGCAGCTGCACCTGGTGTTCGAGTGCATCTGGGACCATCGCTTCCTGTACCGCGACCTGGTCGACATCCTCAGCCGCAACCGCCGCCTGCGGCTGCGTTTCGCGCGCATCCTCAAGCGCGCCGACGAGCAGGCGCACACGGTGATGCGCGGGCTGGTGCAGGCGGGCGTGATGCGCGCCTCCGCCGCCGAACTCGACGCCGCCGCCACCAATATCCTGGTCATCGCCACGTTCTGGCTGAACTACGCGGGCGCGCGCGGCGACAAGGACGAGCAGGCCTCGATCCGCGACGGCATCGTGCAGGTGATGATGCTGATCGCTCCGTTCCTGCGCGACGCCGAACGCGTGCACCTCAATACGCTGACCAGCGCCTATCTCGACTGAAGCCGCGGCCCGTGGGAGCGCGCTGCGTTTGACCTGATTTCGCGAAAGGTTCGCGCCCGTGCAGCGTGCTCCTACGGTCGCCGCGGGTTCCGGATGGCGCGGCGTGCGGTCGCAAGCAGGCCCAGGGCGGCCAGCCAGAGATGGCGCGGGGTCGGCACAAAGAACGCGGCGGCCGCGCGGCGGGAAGGCGGCTTCCTGTGGGCTGGCATGGCGTGCTCCGGCGGGGATGGCCGCAGGCTGGGCCGGCGGGCTGGAGCAAACACACTAGCGCCCCCCTTGCCAGAACCCGCAGCGGGCGGGATGCTGGCCGCGGACCTCCACCAGGGCATCGCCGCATGGCCAGCAAGAAATCCGCCGCTTCCGCTTGGGCCGCATTCCCGCACGATGCCACCGGGTTTTCCTACGCCGGCGATGCGCTGAAAAAGGCCTGGCCCAAGCTGCATGCGGGCGACTGCGAGCCGTTCCCCGACGCCAAGCGCGCCGCGGCGCTGCTGAAGGCGGCCGGCAAGGCCGCGCCCAGGCTCGATGCCGACGCGTTGGCCGCGGAGCTGCAGGAGGCGTGGCGCGCGTTCCATCGCGGCGACTTCAAGGCCGCCTACGATGCGGGCGAAGCGCTGGGCCCGATCGGCGCCTCGGTCGCGACGAAGGCGCTCGGCATCCACGCCACCTACCTCGTCGACGACGACAAGGAAAAGCTCAAGCGCTTCGAGCAGGCCGCGAAGCTGGCCGAGGCCGCGATCAAGGCGCTGCCGGACGATGCCAACAGCCACTACCGCCACGCCTTCGCACTGGGCCGCTACAGCCAGGGCCTGTCGATCACCAAGGCGCTGAAGGAAGGCATCGCCGGCAAGGTCCGCGCCTCGCTCGACACCGCGCTGGAACTCGCGCCCAAGCACGCCGAGGCACACACCGCGATGGCGCTGTACCACGCCGAGATCATCTCCAAGATCGGCGCGATGATCGGCGGCCTGACCTACGGCGCCAAGGCCAGCGAGGCCGAGAAGCACATCAGGGAAGCGGTGAAGCTGACCCCGGCCTCGCCGATCGCGCTGATGGAATCGGGCAACGTCCTGATGCTGCTGCACGGCGACAAGAAAGAGGACGAGGCGGCGGCGGCTTACGAGAAGGCCGCGAAGGCCAAGCCGCTCGACGCCATGGAAGCCCTGGACGCCGCCCACGCCCGCTCCGAGATCGAATGACCGCATCCCCGCTTGCCCGCGGCGGGCCGGGCCCGTAGAATGGCGGGCCCGAACATCGGGCGGTTAGCTCAGCGGTAGAGCATTGCCTTCACACGGCAAGGGTCGCAGGTTCGAACCCTGCACCGCCCACCATATGAAACAAAGACTTAGGCCACCCGAAAGGGTGGCCTTTGCATTTCTGTCCTGCACACGTCCTGCAAGGAGCGAATCGCATTCCCAGCGTCGCAGTCCATGCGACCCCGATTCTCGATGATCCCCGCCCTACTTCGCTGCACCTTGCCTACACACACGGCGGCTGTTTTACTCGGCCCATGGAGTAAAGTTCAGGGGGAGCAACGTGCCAATTCCTGCATTGACGGCGGACGGATATCTGCCGGTGGGTGAGCATATGTGCGATCTAGCGGAGGTCGAAGGAACCTTTTGCCAGAACGATCATCGAACCGATCTACTGGACAAGCTACGTGAATTTCTGGCGTGGCTCCGTGACCAACACGGGATTGACCTTCCATACTTCGTGGATGGCAGCTACACGACGGCCAAGGAACATCCCAGCGACATTGACTTCGTATTAGACCTGACGCACGCGACGGACCCGCAGATTGGCGCCGCATTAACGCTTTTCACGCTGCACCAAGCACAGATAAAGGACCATTTCAAAGTCGATTTTTGGTTCTACCACCCTGACGCAGATAAAGACCTGAAACAGTTCTTCCAATACGTTCGCGCCGAGGAACTACAACAGAAGCAGCTTCCACGAGAGACGCGCAAAGGCATTCTGAGGATTCGGCCATGACCTGGGTATCAGAGGTCCACACAAAGGCTCACATCCTTCTCGGTCAAATCGAGAATGCCCGCCGACTTGCGCACCGTACCGGCGTGGATGCAGATGCGCTTTGCCGGGAGCTGTATCGCAAAGTTGACGAACTGTACGAGACTGAATTTCCCCTTGCGAAAGCAATGGATGAATCCGACCTTGTATTCCATATCGAAGGACCAGCTTTGCGCGACCATACGCCAAAGCTGAGTCTCATTGAAACGATATTCTCCAACATCCGCCAGCAGGTTTTCAGCGTTGCAAAGGCAGTTGCTGGCCTAGCGGATGAAAGAACCATTTCAGACCGCGATGTCGAGTTGTCGCTGTCCGCGCTTGCTCCCGGAAGTCTCTACATCGGCATTAAAGCGGAGCCACCGGAACGTCGTGATGGCCAGCAAACGCTTCATGGACCTGACGATCCGATCTTGCGTGCCACCCGCGAAGCAATGCGCTCAATTCGCGTGATAAGCAAACATCTTGACGAAGATTCGCCGGAGGCTAGGCAAGAGATTCCAGATGCAAACGTTCGCGATGCTGCATTGGTAGCCGTCGCGCGCCTTGCACCCACTGGACGGTCCGGAATCCTGAAAATCACGCTTGCTTCAGCAGATGACAAGCGAAGCGAGGTCGGCGAACCCCTTACTCCGAAAATCCGTAAGGAACTCCGCCACCAGCTTCGGCAAGACAAAAAGACGGGGCCTTCCCATTTCAGCATTCGCGGTGAAGTGCGTGAACTTGATTTGGACTTCCGGCGCTTTGAACTGCGTCGTTTGGAAATTGACCCAGCAACATCGGTTCGATGCCAGTTGTCGCCGGATGCGATGGTTAACCTTGAAAAGTTGGCGGGCCGACGCGTTGAAGTCTCGGGATTTGGCGATGACTCTTCTTCAAATTCCACCCTTCCACGCATGATGCGTGTTGTCCGGGTGATCGTATTCAATGAAATTGGAGCGCCCGAAGATCCTGAATTGTTCAACTAGCAAGAATCGGCTAATCAATGCACGCCATTAATAACAAGCAATTCAATTTTCACCACATTGCTATCGTTGAGCTTGTCATTGCGCCTGACCCACGCACTGGCACTAACAAGGCTTGGCACTCATTCAACATCGTGATGGGAAATGGGCATATTGAAAAGACGCCCTACAAAACAGTAGAGGATAGAACCAAAAAATGGGAAGGATTGATTAACGCAATGGAAGAGGCAGGGCTCTGACCTCCAAATAAAGCAAAGGCCCCGCAGCGTTGCCGAGGCGTTGCGGGGCCTTTGCCCATCTTGGCCTTGACCAACTTGGGCATGATGCAGTTTCGTGGTTTCTCACGCCGCCTCTCTGGTGCGGTTTTCAATGAAGGCCGGCACTCACACCTAATCCGGCGGCACCGTGCGCTATTCGTTGCGCACTACCGTCAACTGCGGCGGCGCTTTGGTAGCGATGCTTTCCGCGCGCAATGGCGCGGGCATTCTCTTTCTTCGTTTCTTTCTTGCCGACTTCGCCGATGCGGGCGCGCATGTACGCCAGCAATTGCTTGGCAGCATCCGCACGGATCGCAATGGGCAATCCGTCCAGGTTCATCACGTCCAACAGAAATGCTTTGGGATCGGCGTACTTGTCGCGCGGCATGGTCGGCACGTTGGCGGGCTTTGATGTCCACGCCGGCGTGGCCTTTCCAGCAGCCTTCAGCGCAGCACGAATGGCGGGCATCGCCATGAGTTTGTCGGTAGCGGCGGACGCACTGCCCACCGCGTAACCTGCAAGCCACGGCTTGCAGCGCGGAAAGACTACGGAAAACCGACCTGCGCAAGCGGGTCAGTTTTTTGTTTGCATCTTCGCCATCCAGCAGCATCCGGGCTACCGCCACCGATCGACGTTCCCGGCATCTTCCGACGGTGCCGGGATCGACTTGAATCGCGGACGATCGGCCGCCTTCGGGCTTTCCGGATGCCCACGCAAACACGCGAAGGATTTCGCGTCAGAACATGCCCGCTAGTCCGTCGCGCGTCAGCAGCAGGACTTCTTCGTCCGCCTGTTCGAACGGGGGCCGGGTGTCGACATGCAGGCCGAAGGCGTCGGCGAGGAAATCCGGCAGGAAGGCGGTCGCGCGCCCTTCCTGGACCAGACGCACCAGCACGAGCACATCGTCGACGCGCAGGGTCGGGCGACCCACCTCGGCGCGTTCGTGCCATTCCGCGCTCTGGGCGTTCTTCGGCGAACCGCACAGGGGCGAGAACGTGCTGCAGGCGACGACGGGCAGCGTGCGTCCGCGAGGTCCGGACGCCAGTACGGTCCGGAATCGGCCAAGGGTCTCCACATGCCAGTCCGGCGGCATGCCGTCGGACACCGCTTCGCGGGTGACCAGTGCGACGTCGCAGGCGCCCGCTGCGAGGTCGGCGACCGCATCGTCCTCGTAACGGGCGACGAATCCGACCTCGGCCGCCGGAGCGCGCTCGCGGATGCGCGAATGCTGGGGGCCGGCCCACTTCCACGGGAGGCGGCCCGGACCGGCGACCTCGATCCTGACGGTGCCGGCCGCGGCAACGGCGGCCCGTGCGCTCTTCGCGCGGTCCAGCAGGTCGATCGCCCAGGGGAGGAGTCGCCGCCCGGCCTCGTTGAGCCGCAGACGTGCCCCGACGCGATCGAACAGCGGGGTGTCGAGCGCGGATTCGAGGCGACGGATCGACTTCGACAACGCGGACACCGTCAGATGGAGGCGTTCGGCGGCCCGGGCCAAGGTCGCGCCCCGGGCGATCTCCGCGAACACGCGCAAGTCGTCGAGTTCCATATGTCGTCGATGGAAACACGTTTCGACGATATTTCGCTAGATCGGCAAGCCTTCGCGGGCGACGCTGACGGCCCCCGACGACGCCGGAGACCCCATGCGCCCTGCCCTCGTGCTTGCCCTCGCGCTGGAGGCCTTCGTCCCGTGGCGCGCCGCGGCCGCATCCCCGGCGACGGCAGGCGATCCGCGTCCGGCGGCGATTGGGCTTCACGGGATGGCGCTGGTCGGCACGCCCGGCCATCTCTACGCCTCGCACATGCCCATGTTCCATGCGCCGCACGACACGCAGGTCATCCTGGAAGTCGCCGTCGAGGACGCGGGCATCGACGCGGCCCTCCGATCGACGCTCGCGCGTGCGGACGCACCGTGGTCGATCGAGCCCGAGCGCTTCGACCTGCACCGCCTGGCGCGCGGCGCATCGGCGCCCCTCGTCCGGTTCAGGGCGACCGTCTACCGCGGGCATTTCGAACGCGGCGGCGAGCCGGTCTACCGGGACGTCACGATCCGGGTGCGCGCGGTGCTCCTCTATCGCCCGCTGGATCCCGCGGCGCCGAACCGGGCGGGGACCTACCTGCTCGTCGGCCCGGCGGGCGATCGCCGCCTGGCCTACCGCTTGATCGGCGGACGCGGCGATGCCGATCACATTGTCGCACTGACCCGCTGCGCCGACCGCGCGGTCGGCGGCATCGTGTCCGCCGGCGATGCGGCGGCTCTCGATGCAGCGGCTTTCGATACAGCAGTTCTCGATGCGTCGACGCTTGAAGCCAGCCTCCTGGCGGGCGTCCGCAAGGCGGGATGCACCGACGCACGCGCCGCGACCCTTTACCTCGAAACGGGCGATCTCGAGTGATTCCGTCCCGCCTGACGGTCGTGCAGCATCATCCAGACGAAGGGCCGGGCCGCATCGCCGCCTGGGCGTCCCGACGCGGGATCGCACTCGACATCGTGGCGCGGCATGCCGGCGCGCCACTCGACGCTCCCGCCGATGGCGTGATCGTGCTCGGGGGACCCGAAAGCGCGATCGCGCCGCAGGGCGCGTTCGCGGAGGAACTGGCCTGGCTGCGGCGCATCGTGCGCGAGCGACCGGCGCTTCCGGTCCTGGGGATCTGCCTCGGGGCGCAGCTGCTTGCGCGGGCCCTCGGCGGCCAGGTCGGGCGTGCGGCGTGTGCGGAAGTCGGTTGGAGCGCGGTCACGATCATCGATGGCGCGGAGTCGTCGACACTTCGGGTCCTCCAGTGGCACGAGGATGCGTTCACGGTCCCGCCGGGCGCGACCATGATCGCCGTCGGCACCGGCCACCCTGTCCAGGGCTTCCGGCACGGATCGCGCGTCGGACTGCAATTCCATCCCGAGTGGGACGACGCGCTGGTGTCGGCGTTGCATCGCGGCGATCCCGACTGCCCGCTCGGCACCGCGCCCGCCGTCCTCGAACACGCCACCGTGGCGGTGTGGTTCGAGGGATTCCTCGACCGCTGGGTCGCTGGATGACCGGACAGGTGCGTCCGGATGCGGATCGACGGTGCTTATACTGCCGCGATCGTCATCGCCATCCATGATTCGAACGCGACCGGGAGGCACTCGAACGCATGGCATCCCACGCCGTCCCCGTCGTCGGCCCGCTCGCTTTCGGGAATCGGCGCGATCCCCTGTTTCGACCATCGCTCGCATGAGGCGCCCGACGATGCCCGCGTGCGGCCGCCTGCACTTCGCCGCGTTCGCGCTGACGGCGCTGCTCGCCGGCTGTGCGACTGTGCGATACACGCCGACGCCGGCGCTCACCGCCACGTCGGCGCCGGGTTACCGGATGCAGGCGCTGGCGCCGCGCGGTCGCGACGATGTGCTGCTGTTCGTCTCCCTCTCCGGCGGCGGCATCCGCGCCGCGGCCTTGTCGTACGGCGTGCTGGAGACGCTCAAGGCCGCGGACATCGATGCGACGGGTGCGTCGCTGCTCGACGACGTCGACATCGTCAACTCGGTCTCGGGCGGCAGCCTGGTCGCCGCCGGGCTGGCGGCCGGCGGGCCGCAGCGACTGGAGTCCATCGAACCGGTGTTGTACGAGGGCCTGCAATCCGCGGTGGTCCATCGCTGGCTGTCGCCCCGCGGGCTGTGGCGAACGGCGCAGCCCCGCTTCGGCCGCAGCGACCTGGTGCAGGAGGTGATCGACGAACGTCTCCTGCACGGCACGACGTACGGCGACCTCGTCCGCGACGGCCACCGTCCCATGGTGATCCTGCGCGCGACCGACATGGGGCGCGGCGTCGCCTTCGACTTCACGCAGGAGAACTTCGATCGCTTCTGCGGCGACCTGTCGCCGATGCCGCTGTCGCGGGCCGTCGCGGCCTCGATGGCCGTGCCCGTGGTGCTGAGCGCGGTCACGCTCGAAGGCCACGGCACCGGGTGCCGGACGACGCCGCGCGACATGGACGAGGTCGACGAGCGGCATTTCATCCATCTGCTGGACGGCGGCCTGGTCGACAATCTCGGCGTGCGCGCCCCCATCGACTACATCGAACGCTTCGGGAGCCTCGACCGGGCCGCGGCGTACAACGGCCTGCAGCCGCCCCGGCGCGTGGCGTTCATCGTGGTCAACAGCGAGGCCGTTCCCGACCACGACGAAGACGATCGACCGGACACCCCCGGCGTGCTGAGGACCTTCAACGCCTGGGTCGACATCCCGATCCGCCGGAGCACCCAGGAGAACCTGTCCCTGCTGCGCCAGCGCATCGAGGTGTGGAAGGCCGAATCCCCGGCGGATCGGCAGTTCTACTACATCGAAGTGAATCTCCGCCTGGCGCCGGCCGGATGGCAGGCGCGCCTCAACCGCATCCCCACCACGCTCGCGCTTTCGCGTGAGGAAATCGATCTGCTGCGCCAGGTCGCACGCTTGGAACTCTCGGCCGATGCGGGCTATCGGCAACTGCTGCAAGATCTCGGGAATGCGCGCGCCGTGGACCGATGATCGCGGTCGCCGCGCGATCCTGCCGACAACGCGAATGCAAGACACGCGCCAAGCGATGCCGGCCGGGGCGGCCACGCCGATGCCGGTCTAGGCGCTGTACGCCGGCACGCGCCATCCGAGACCGAACGTCCGGGCTTTCATCGCCTTGGCTGCAGAGCCTTTCCAGCTTGAAGCAGTGCTCGCGCGCGAAGGCGAGTGCGCGGTCGATGCATTCGCCCCGCCGAAACTGCCGCGGCCGCACGCTGCCGGGCAGACCAGCGTCGGGTTGCCCGCTTCCCCGTCCGGACACCTCGGCCGCACGCCTTCCGCGCGCGCTCAGCGCGCGCGATCGGCGGCGATCTCCGCGGCGGACAGCGATCCGTCGCGGTCGGCATCGAGCGGCTCGAAGCGGAAGCAGAGCAGCGCCTGCGAGAAGCCGGCGAAGTCGACTTCGCCGGCCTTGTCGAACGACAGGTCGGGCCGGCCGCGGCGGGAGAACAGCGGATCCTGCGCACCGCCCCTCATCTGCTTCATCGCGAAATCGCGCCGTTCGGACAGCGAGACCTTGCCGCTGCGGTCCTTGTCGATGCGCTGGAACTGCTGTCGGACGGCCGCGAGGAATTCGTCGCGAGTCACGGCGCCATTGCCGTCGGCATCCAGCGACATCAGGCTGCGGTCGGTGGCGGGGGCCGCGCCCGCGGCGGTGCCGATCGCGGCGAAACAGACGACGACGGCGATCGCGACGCGACCGGCGGAAGACGTGGACAGGGAAAGCGGGAAACGCGTCATCGTGCCGGCTCCGGTGCGGGGGAAAGAGGATCGGAAGTAGGATCGGTCGACGTGCGGGCGCTGCCGCCCAGCGCCTTCGCGAGCACGATCTCGTTCTGGCGCTGCGCGAGCACTGCCTGCGACAGCGCGTCCTCGGCGTCCAGCCGCGCGCGCTGCGCGTCCAGCCACAGGCGCAGCGGCGCGGCGCCGGCGCGGTAGCGCGCTTCGTACAGCCGTTCGGCCTGCATCGACGCCTGCAGCGTCGCCTGCGCCGCGCGCGCCTGCGCTTCGATCGTGCGCGTCGCGGCGAGCGCCGTCTCCACCTCGCCGACGGCGTCGACCATGCGCTGGGCGAACGCTTCGGCCGCGATGTCGTAATCCTTGCGCGCGACCGCGATGCGCAGGCGGGTGCCGTTGAGGTCGAGGAACGGCAGCAGCAGGCTGTAGGTGACGGTCCTCACCGGGTGGTCGAGCAGATCGCCGAGGCGCCCGGCGCTGCCGTTCGCGGCGACGTCGATGTCGAGCCGCGGATAGGCGTCGAGCCGGGCGCGATCCGCGTCGACCAGTGTCTGCCGCAGGCGCCACTCGGCGGCGCGCAGGTCGGGACGCCGGCCGAGCAGTTCCACCGGCAATCCCGGATCGACGCGCAGCGACGACGTGGCGACCGCCGCGGGTTCGTCTTCCTCCGGCCAGTACAGGCCGCCACGCAGCACCGCGATCGACGTCCGCAGCGCGTCGCGCTGCTGTTCGAGCCGCGCCTGACTGCCGATGCGCTGCTGCAGCGATTGCGCGGCTTCGGCGGTCTCCAGCCGCGACACCGCGCCGGCCTCGAACTGGCGTTCGACCAGCGCCGTCGCGTCGCGTGCGTTCTCGATCGCGCGCTGGCCGCGGTCGAGGCGGTCGTTGACGTCGGCCAGGCGGAAGTACAGGTCGCAGGCGTTCGCGATGAGCGACAGCGACGCGCTGTCGAGATCCTCGGTGCTGGCGCGCACGCCGAGCGCGGCGCCCTCCTCCGCCGCGGCGAGCCGGCGCCACAGGTCGACCTCGTAGCCGACCGACAGCTGCGCGCTCACGGTGCGCTGCGCGTCGTCGCGCGGGCCGCGGATCTCGTCGCGGTCGGTGCGCGTCGCCGATCCGGAAACCGACGGCAGGCGGTCGTTGCGCACCTGCTGCCGCTGCAGGCCGGCGCGCTGCAGGCGCAGCGCGGTCGTGCGCAGGTCGTGATTGCGCGACAGCACGTCCGCGATCAGCCGATCGAGCCCGGGATCGCCGAAATCGCGCCACCAGCGGTCGTCGGCGGGATCGCGGCGGGGCGCATCGGCCGCGGGGCCGATGCGGTCCGACCGGCCGGCCTCGTCCCGGACCGCGACGCCGTAGCGCGGCGCGACGCCGAGCGCGGGTGGCTTGTAGGCGGTGGCGCAGCCGGCGCAGAGCACGGCCACGGCCGCCGCAGCGAGCGTGCGTCTGCGCGAAACGAAGGGAACAGGCATGGTCGTCATTCGCGGGTCAGGGCCTCGACGGGATGCATCCGCGCCGCGTTGCGCGCCGGCAGGAAGCCGAACACCACGCCGACCGCGGTCGAGCACGAGAACGCGCCGGCCAGCGACAGCAGCGAGATGTGGATCTTGAAACTGTCGAACAGCTGGTTGAACACCAGCGTCGCCAGCAGCGCGATGACGACGCCGATCGCGCCGCCGACGAGGCAGATCATCACCGCCTCGATCAGGAACTGCTGCAGGATGTCGGCCTGCCGCGCGCCGACCGCCATGCGCACGCCGATCTCGCGGGTGCGCTCGGTCACCGACACCAGCATGATGTTCATCACGCCGATCCCGCCCACGACCAGCGAGATCAGCGCGATCGACGAGATCAGCATCGTCATCGCACCGGTGGTGGTCTCGATCGTGCTGCGGATGTCGTCGCTGTTGCTGGTGAAGAAGTCCTTGGTGCCGTGGCGCAGGGTCAGCATCCGGGTCAACGCCGCCTCGGCCGCGTCCATCGGCGCGTCGTCGCGCACGCGCACGGCGATGCCGCTCAGGTCGCTGCGGCCGAGCATGCGGCCCATCGCCGTGGTGTACGGCACCCAGACGTTGAGGCTGTTGCCGCCGCTGAACGGGCCGCTGCCCTTCTCGGTGACGCCGATCACCCTGCACGGCACGTTGCCGAGCAGCAGGATGCGCCCGATCGCGGCTTCGCCTTCGGCGAAGAACTGCTTGCGGGTGTTGGCGTCGATCACCACCACCTGTTCCATCGCGCGCACGGACGCCTCGTCGAACAGGCCGCCCTCGGCGATCTCCAGGCCCTTGACCCGGAAGTACTGCGCGCCCACACCGCTGACCTGGGCCTTCGATTCCTGGTTGCCGCGGCGCAGGGTGACGCTGGTCGACACGCTCGGGGTCGCGCTGTCGACGTACGGCAGCCCGGCGAAGCTGGCGGCGTCGGCGGCCGAGAGCGTGCGCACGCGGCCGGAGCGGCTGTCGCCGAAATCCTCGCCGGGGTAGATGTCGATGGTGTTCGTGCCGAGCGCGTTGATGTTCTGCAGGATGCTGTCGCGCGCGCCGCCGGCCAGCGCCACCACCGTGGTCACCGAGGCGATGCCGATGATGATGCCGAGCATCGTGAGCAGCGTGCGCAGCCGGTGCGCGAGCATCGCCAGCAGCGCCATGCGGAACGCATCGGACAGCCGGTCGCGCAGCGAGCGGGCGCCGCCGGCGGCGGGCCGGGCGACCGTCGGCGGCACG
>JBQCJG010000287.1:0-2528 GCA_051952955.1 Lysobacteraceae bacterium
GCGGGGACTGACGCCGTGGTGGCGCTCTTCATGACCATGCCGGCGCAGCCGCGCTGCCGCGTCGGCGCCGGTGCCCGGCGCGCGCCGGCCTGATCCCTTCCGAGACGCACCGCCATGCGCATCCGCGATTTCCGCGCCGACGACGAGCCCGAGATCAACCTGATCCCGATGATCGACGTCGTGCTGTGCCTGATCATCTTCTTCGTCGTCACCACGACCTTCGATGCGCGCTCGGTCCTCAAGCTGCAGCTGCCGAAGGCGCAGGGCGAGACCAGCGACGCGCCGTCGAAGTCCTTGAGCGTCCTGGTGAACGCCGACGGCCGCTACTTCGTGCAGGATCGCGAGGCCCTGCGCACCGACGTCGAATCTCTCAAGCGGACGATCACCGAGGTCGCCGGCGCCGACCGCAGCCGGCCGGTGCTGCTGCGCGCCGACGCGCGCACGCCGCACCAGGCCGTCGTCACCGCGCTGGACGCGCTGGGCCAGCTCGGCTTCCGCCGCATCAGCATCGCCACCGCGCCGGAAACGCGCGCCGAAGCGAAGGCCGCGACCGCGCCGGCGGGATCGCGCAAGTGAAGGACGAGCCGGCCAAGCAGAAGCACGCGTCCCGCGCGCCGACCTGGCCGATCTACCGCCGCCTGCTCGGCTACGCGCGTCCGTACCGCGGCCTGCTCGGGCTGGCGCTGGCCGGCCTGCTGATCGAGGCCGGTGCCGCGGGTGCGTTCACGAAGATGATGAAGCCGGTGGTCGACGGCACGTTCATCGATCGCGATCCCGAGCTGATCTGGAAGATGCCGCTGGTGATCGTGGCGATCTTCGTCGTGCGCGGGCTGGCCGGCTACCTCACCGACGTGTTCATGGCGCGCTCGGCGCGCAGCATCGCCCGCGACATGCGCGTGCGCGTGTTCGACAAGTACCTGCGCATGCCCGGCGCGCACTTCGACACCGAATCCGTGGGCACGATGCAGATGCGCCTGGGCTCGGACAGCGACCAGGTGGCGCAGGCCGCGGTCGACGCCGCCAAGGTCATGCTGCAGCAGTCGTTCCAGGTGGTGGCGATGCTCGGCGTGATGCTGTGGACCAGCTGGCGCGTGACGATCGCGATCCTGCTGATCGCGCCAGTGATGGCGTGGATGATGGACACCGTCGGCCGCCGCTACCGGCGCTACGGCCACCGCATCCAGGAAAGCGGCGGGCGTCTGCTGCAGGCCGCCGACCAGGCGCTGAGCGGGCAGCAGGAAGTGAAGATCTACGGCGCGCAGGAGGCGGAACTCGGCCGCTATCGCGAACTCGCCGGCGAGAACCTGCGCCTGGCGATGAAGGTCGAGGCCACGCGCAGCATCACTTCGGCGATCATCCAGCTGATGGGCTCGATCTGCCTCGCGCTGCTGCTGTTCTTCGCCGGCCGCGAGGCGATGCACGCACGCCTGACCGCTGGCGACTTCATCAGCCTGATGGTGTCGATGCTGGCGATCATCCCGGCGCTGAAACAGCTGACCAACGTGCAGAACATGCTGCAGAAGGGCGTGGCCTCGGCCGAACGCCTGTTCTCGGTGCTCGACGCGGCCGAGGAGCGCGACACCGGCACGCTGGCCCTCGACCGCGCGCGCGGCGAACTCGAGTTCCGCGACGTCGGCGCGCGCTATCCCGGCCAGAACGCCGCCGCGCTCGAAGGCGTCTCGTTCGTCGCGAAGCCCGGCACGGTAACGGCGATCGTCGGCCGCTCCGGCAGCGGCAAGTCCAGCCTCGTGAAACTGATTCCGCGCTTCTACGAACCCGAGGCCGGGACCATCCTGCTCGACGGCCATCCGGTCGACGAATACCGCCTCGCCGACCTGCGCAGGCAGATCGCGCTGGTCAGCCAGCAGGTCATGCTGTTCGACGGCAGCATCGCCGAGAACGTGGCCTACGGCGAGCTCGCCGGACACGATCCCGCGCACCTGCGCAGTGCGCTCGACGCCGCGAACGCCAGCGAATTCGTCGATACCCTGGCCGAAGGCACCGACACCGGCATCGGCGCCCGTGGCGGGCGCCTCTCGGGTGGCCAGCGCCAGCGGCTGGTCATCGCCCGCGCGATCCTCAAGGACGCGCCGATCCTGATCCTCGACGAGGCCACCGCCGCGCTCGACAACGAGGCCGAGCGGCTGGTGCAGGACGCGCTCAACCGGCTGATGCCCGACCGCACCACGCTGGTCATCGCGCACCGGCTGTCGACGATCGAACACGCCGACCAGGTGCTGGTGCTGGATCGCGGCCGGCTGGTGGAGCAGGGCACCCATGCCGAACTGATCGCGCGCGACGGGCTCTACGCGCACCTGCACCGCATGTCGTTCCGCGAACCGGGCGCGGCGGTCGCCGCGCCGTGAGCGGCCGCCGGCCGCCCGGCTACTGGGTCGGCGAGGGCGCGCCGCCGCTGCCGATGCGCGCGCTGTCGAAGCTCTAGGCCGGCGTGGTCGCCGCGCGCGGCTCGCTGTATCGCCGCGGCTGGCTGCGCAGCCGCCATCCGGGCAAACCGGTGCTCGTGGTCG
>JBQCJG010000288.1:0-18786 GCA_051952955.1 Lysobacteraceae bacterium
CCGGCCCGGCGACGCGCGGCGGCCAGGCGCTCGCGCTCGTCGGCGGTGACGCCGCGGTCCGCGCCCAGCGCGGTGACGAAGGCCTCGGTGCCCGCATCGTTGCTGACGCAGACCGTGCCCTCGCCCTGCAGCACCCAGCCCGGCGCTTCGTCGCCTGTCGCGCCGGCGGGCCCGATGCGCGCGACGAAGTCCTCCCATGACAGCGGCACCGGCAGCGGCGGCGCCTCCAGCGGCTCGCGCTTCGGCGGATACATGCGCAGTCCGCCGTGGCGATCGGCCATCAGCAGCACGAGGTTGATGCGGGTGTCGTTCGCGGGCGACAGCAGCGCGGTGCCGGCACAGCCGTACCCGTAGTCGTCGCTGGCCGGCATCACCGCCGGCGTGCAGCCCCACTCGCCGCTGGCACGCGCGAGTGACGGAGCGAACGGCAACAGCAGCGCGGCGGCGGCCGCGAACGCGAGCGGGGCAAGGCGCATGGGGACTCCGGGAGGATGCGTACGTCGACGCGACGGCCGTCGCATTTTCGCCGGTCCGCGATCGCTTGCACAGCAGTAAAGCGTGGCGCCGGCGCGCGCCGTCAGCGGCGCGGGTGCAGCGCCCGGATCGTGTCGACGACGAGGCGCTCGAAGCCCGCCGCGTCGCGATGCGCGCGTGCCACGTCGTTGCAGGATCGACGCCGGCGACGAAGGTTCCGCAACACGCATCGTGCGCGGCCATGCCGGTCGCCGTGCGCAGCGCGTGGTCCGGGCGCCGGATCACCGCGGCGGCGACCAGCGCGCTCCGGACCGGCACGCCGCCCTGCATCCGCAGCCGGGGCCGGACGCGGCCCGGCTCACACGGCGTGATCGGACGGGATGATCGACCGGCACGCTCCGCAGGCCCGGTCAGGCAACGTAGACCGTCTTGATGTTCATGAACTCGTGGATGCCGTGCTCGGCCAGTTCGCGGCCGAAGCCGGAGGTCTTGGTACCGCCGAACGGCAGGCGCACGTCGCTGCGCACGATCGCGTTGACGAAGGTCGCGCCGGCCTGAAGCTTGCGTGCGACCGCTTCGCCACGGGCGAGATCGCGCGTCCACACGCTCGCGCCGAGGCCGAAGTCGGTGTCGTTGGCGAGGCGCACGGCGTCGGCGTCGTCGCGGGCGCGCAGGATCGACGCGGCCGGGCCGAACAGTTCCTCGTCGTAGGCCGGCATGCCGGGCACGACGTGGTCGAGGATCGTCGCCGGATAGTGGCAGGCGCCCTCGCCCGGCGTACCGCCGAGCAGCAGGGCGGCGCCGGCGTCGACGCTGCGTCGTACCTGCGCGTGGATCTCGTCGCGCAGGTCGGCGCGGGCCATCGGCGCGAGCGTGGTCGCGTCGGCCATGGGGTCGCCGACCGCGAGCTTCGATGCCGCCTCGACGAAACGCTGCACGAACGCGTCGGCGATGCCCGGCGTCACGATGAAGCGCTTGGCGGCGATGCAGGTCTGGCCGGCGTTGCCGAAGCGCGAGGAAATCGCGGCCGGGATGGTGACGTCGAGATCGGCATCGTCCAGCACCACGAACGGATCGCTGCCGCCCAGCTCCATCACGCACTTCTTGAGGTGTTTGCCCGCCGTGGACGCGACCGAACGGCCGGCGCGATCGCTGCCGGTGAGGGTCACCGCCTTCACCCGCGGGTCGGCGATGACGCGTTCGGCCATCGTGTTGTCGATGTGCAGCACGCCGAACACGCCCTCGGGCACGCCGGCCTCGCGCAGCACGCGGGCGATGGCGTCGGCGCAGCGCGGCACGTTGGTGGCGTGCTTGAGCACCGCGACGTTGCCCGCCATCAGACCGGGCGCGAGGAAACGGAACACCTGCCAGATCGGGAAGTTCCACGGCATCACCGCGAACACGCAGCCCAGCGGTTCGTAGGTGACGTAGCTGCGCTTCGCCTCGGTGGCGATGGCGCTGTCGCGCAGGTAGCCGATGGCGTGCTCGGCGTAGTACTCGCAGGCGCCGGCGGATTTCTCGATCTCGGCCAGCGCCTCGCGGCGCAGCTTGCCCATGTCGGCGGACATGGTCGCGGCGATGTCGTCCTTCCCGTCGCGCAGGCGCACGGCCACCGCGCGCAGCAGCGCCCCGCGATCCTCGAGCGAACGCGCGGCCCACGCGGGCGCGGCGTCGGCCGCGGCCTGCAGCAGGCGTTCGACCTCGGCCTCGCCGACGTAGTCGTAACGGTAGTCGGCCTGGCCGGTCCAGGGATGGGTGAGCGTGACGGTCATGGGGGATCTCCGGGGGCGTGCGTTCCGTGCGGCGCCCTACTCCGCGTTCGACTGGAGCGCCAGCTGGATGTCGCGCTGGCGGCGTTTTTCCTCGCGATACATCAGCCACCAGCCGATGGCCGCGGCCACCGACACCGCGAGCACCATCAGCGTGGCGAGGGCGTTGATCTTCGGGCTGAGGCCCAGGCGCACCGACGAGAACACCTTCATCGGCAGCGTGGTCGAATCGGGGCCGGCGACGAAGCTGGCGATCACCACGTCGTCCAGCGACAGCGTGAACGCGAGCAGCCAGCCGGACACCAGCGCCGGCGCGACGATCGGCAGCGTGATCAGGAAGAAGACCTTGATGCGGTTCGCGCCCAGGTCCATCGCCGCCTCTTCCAGCGACTTGTCGAGCTCCGCCAGGCGCGAGGACACCACCACGGTCACGAACGACAGGGTGAAGGTGACGTGCGCGATCCAGATCGAGACCACGCCCTTCGGCGCGATGCCGAACGACCCCGCCACCGACACCAGCATCAGCAGGATCGACAGGCCGGTGATGACTTCGGGCATCACCAGCGGCGCGGTGATCATCGCGCCGAACAGGGTCTTGCTCGGGAACCGACGCATGCGGGTCATCGCCAGCGCGGCCATCGTGCCGAGCACCATCGACGTGGTGGCGGTCCAGAACGCGACCCGCACGCTGACCCAGGCGGCATCGAGCATCGCCTGGTCGCGGACCAGTTCGCCGTACCACTTGAACGAGAAGCCCGACCACACCGAGGCCAGCCGCGATGCGTTGAACGAGTAGACGATCAGCACCATGATCGGCACGTACAGGAACGCGAAGCCGGCGCCGAGGATGCTCCAGCGCAGCGCGCGCGCGCCGGGGGCGGAGACGCCGCTCATGCCAGCCGTCCTTCCAGCTCGCGCTGCTGGACGCGGTTGAAGATCAGGATCGGGATCAGCAGCAGGATCAGCATCACGATCGCCACCGCCGAGGCCACCGGCCAGTCGCGGTTGTTGAAGAACTCGTTCCACATCACCCGGCCGATCATCAGCGTGTCCGGGCCGCCCAGCATTTCGGGGATCACGAATTCGCCGACCGCCGGGATCATCACCAGCATGCAGCCGGCGATGATGCCGCCGCGCGACATCGGCAGCGTGATCTTCACGAACGCCTTCCACGGCCGCGCGCCGAGGTCGTAGGCGGCCTCCAGCAGGCGGTGGTCGAACTTCACCAGGTTGGTGTACAGCGGCAGCACCATGAACGGCAGGTAGCAGTAGACGATGCCGATGTAGGTCGCGAGCGGCGTGTTGAGGATGTGCAGCGGTTCGGACACGATGCCGAGGCCGGTCAGCAGGTTGTTGAGCAGGCCGTTGCTGTCGAGGATGCCGATCCACGCGTAGACGCGGATCAGGAACGAGGTCCACGACGGCAGCACCACCAGCATCATCGCGATGTTGCGGGTGGACGTGGGCAGGCGCGAGATGACGTAGGCCATCGGATAGCCGATCAGCAGCGTCAGCAGGGTCGAGATCGCGGCGATCTTCAGCGAGCTGGCGTAGGCCAGCAGGTACTGGCTGTCCGAGAACAGCACCTTGTAGTTGGTGAGGTTGAGCTTGAGCAGGACCTCGTCCTGCACGAATTCGAGGATCGGGGTGTACGGCGGCTGCGCGATCGCCAGCTTGGCGAACGAGATCTTCAGCACGATCAGGAACGGCACCGCGAAGAACAGCAGCAGCCACAGGTAGGGCACCGAGATCACCGCCCAGCGCGGGCCCGGCAGGAAGCGCTTGAGGGCGGCGATCTTCATGAGGTGAGCACGACTCCTTCGTTGTCGCCCCACGACACCCAGACCTCGTCGCCCCAGGTCATGCCCTCGCTCGCCCAGCGCTGCTGGTTGGCGAAGTTCGCCATCACCCGGTAGCCGGTGGGCAGGCGCACGTGGAAGACCGAGTGGCTGCCGAAGTAGGCGATGTCCTCGATCCGGCCCTGCGCCTTGTTGTGCGGCTGGTCGGGCTCGTCCTTGCTGATCACGACCTTCTCGGGCCGCACGCCGTAGCCGACTTCCTGGCCCTCGTAGCCGCTCACGCCGTGGCCGACGTAGATCGGCACCGGCAGCGACGGCGAGGCGATGGTGATGTAGTCGGCCTGGTCCTCGTCGATGCGCCCGTCGAACATGTTGATCGAACCGATGAACTCCGCGGCGAAGCGGCTGGTCGGCGATTCGTAGATCTCGTCCGGCGTGCCGACCTGGCGGATGCGGCCGGCGTCCATCAGCGCGATGCGGGTGGCCATGGTCATGGCCTCTTCCTGGTCGTGGGTGACCATCACGCAGGTCACGCCCGACTTCTCGATGATGTCGACCAGTTCCAGCTGCATCTGGGAGCGGAGCTTCTTGTCGAGCGCGCCCATCGGTTCGTCCAGCAGCAGCAGCTTCGGCCCTTTCGCGAGCGAGCGCGCCAGCGCGACGCGCTGCTGCTGGCCGCCGGAGAGCTGGTGCGGCTTGCGCCGGGCGAGCTTGCCCAGCTGCACCATCGCCAGCATCTCGTCGACGCGCCTGCGGATCGCGTCCTTGCCCAGGCCGTCCTGCTTCAGCCCGAAGGCGATGTTCTGCTCCACCGTCATGTGCGGGAACAGCGCGTACGACTGGAACATCATGTTGATCGGCCGCTCGTACGGCGGCAGGCCGTTCATCACCTGGCCGTCGAGGTAGATCCTGCCGGAGGATGGCGTCTCGAAGCCGGCGAGGCAGCGCAGCAGCGTCGACTTGCCGCAGCCGGACCCGCCCAGCAGCGCGAAGATCTCGCCCTGGCGGATGCTCAGGTTGGTGTCGTCCACGGCGACGAAGCCGTCGAACTCCTTGCGCACGTCCACGATGCGGACATAGTCGCCGGCGCCGGCCTTAGCGGCGCCGGTCTGCGGTCGTTCGTTGGCGACTGCGGCCATGGGCGTTCCTCGATGATGCGGCGGGGCGGACGGCGCGGCCCGCCCCGCGGTCGGTCGGTCGTCGATCAGTGGCCGGTCTTGAGCTGGGTCCAGATCCGGGTGTACTGGCGATCGGTCTCGGGCGGCACGATCGCGAAGGTGAACAGCTTCGCGCGCACGTCGTCCGGCGGGTAGATCGTCGGGTCGTCGACGATGTCCTTGTTCACCAGCGGCGTCGACTTCAGGTTGATGTTCGGATAGCTGACGGTGTTGGAGTTGTCGGCCGCGACCTGCGGTTCCAGCAGGTAGTTGATGAAGGCCAGCGCGTTGTCGACGTGCTTGGCGTCCTTCGGGATCGCCAGCATGTCGAACCACAGTGGCGCGCCTTCCTTCGGGATCGAATAGGCGATGTGCACGCCGTTCTTGGCCTCCTCGGCGCGGTCTCGGGCCTGGATGACGTCGCCCGACCAGCCGACGACGAGGCAGGTGCTGCCCTTCGCCATCGAGTCGATGTACTGCGACGAATGGAAATTGGTGATGTAGGGGCGGATCGACTTCAGCAGCGCCGCGGCCTTGTCGATGACCTTCGGGTCGCGACTGTTCGGATCCTCGCCGAGGTAGTTCAGCGCGATCGGGATCAACTCCGACGGGGTGTCCAGGAAGGTGACGCCGCAGTCCTTGAGCTTGGCGATGTTCTCGGGCTTGAACACCAGGTCCCAGCTGTTGGCGACGTCGGTGGTGCCGAAGGCGGCCTTGACCTTGTCGACGTTGTAGCCGATGCCGGTGGTCCCCCACAGGTACGGCACCGCGTACTTGTTGTCCGGATCCTGCAGCGCGATGCGCTTCATCATCTCCGGATCGAGGTTGGCGAGGTTGGGGATCTTCGACTTGTCCAGCGGCATGAACACGCCGGCCTGGATCTGGCGGCCGAGGAAGTTGAGCGTCGGCACCACGATGTCGTAGCCCGACGAGCCCGCGAGCAGCTTGGTCTCGACGATCTCGTTGCTGTCGAACACGTCGTAGACGACCTTGATCCCGGTCTTCTTCTGGAAGTCGGGAATGGTGTTCTCGGCGATGTAGTCCGACCAGTTGTAGACGTTGAGGAGCTTCTCCTCGCCGCCCGCGGCCGCGGCCTTGCCATCGGCCTTGCCGTCGCCGCCCTCGGTCCTGGCGCCGCCGCCGCAGGCCGCCAGCATGCCGATCACGATGCACGTTCCCAGCAATCGCAGTTTCATGACGCGCTTACCTCCGCCCCCGGGGGGCTCAGATGGGTGGATGGTCCGGTGCATCGGATTAGGGCACAGATCGCAGGCCGGCGGAAGCGCTCAGGCGATGCCGATGGCGTCCGCGGTCTGGTCGAGCGACTTCCATGCCTTCTCGAACAGTTCGTCCACCTGCGCCCGGTCCAGGATCAGCGGCGGCGACAGCAGCATCGAATCGTAGGTGGCACGCAGGATCAGCCCGTTGCGCAATGCATTGTCGCGGCACATGACCCCGACCGCCCCGCGCTCGTCGAAGAACCGGCGCTCGCCCTTGCGCGGCACCAGTTCCAGCGCGCCGACCATGCCGGCGATGCGCGCCTCGCCCACCAGCCGGTGTTCGCCGAGCTCGGCCCAGCGCTGCGCGAGGTACGGGGCGATCTCGTCGCGGGCGCGCTCGACGATGCGCTCCTCCTGCAGGATGCGGATGTTCTCCAGCGCCACCGCCGTGCACACCGGGTGGCCCGAGTAGGTGCAGCCGTGGGCCAGTTCGCCGCCCTGCGCCTTGAGCACGCCGGCGACGCGATCGTTGAACATCGCCGCGCCCAGCGGGATGTGGCCGGAGGTGATGCCCTTGGCGAGGGTCATCACGTCGGGCGTGAAGCCGAAGTACTGCGAACCGAACCACTCGCCGGTGCGGCCGAACCCGCAGATCACTTCGTCGGCGACCAGCAGCACGTCGTACTGCCGGCAGATGCGCTCGATCTCCGGCCAGTAGGTCATCGGCGGGATGTAGACGCCGATCGCGCCCATGATCGGCTCGCCGATGAAGGCGGCCACGCGCTCCGGCCCGAGTTCGATGATCTTCGCCTCCAGCCGGCGCGCGGCGAGCAGGCCGTACTCCTCGGGCGAGAGGTCGCCGCCGTCGGCGAACCAGAACGGCGGATCGATGTGGTGGATGTCGGGGATCGGCAGCCCGCCCTGTCTGTGCATGCCGGCCATGCCGCCGAGGCTGGCGCCGGCCATGGTGGTGCCGTGGTAGCCGTTGTGGCGGCCGATGAAGATGTTCTTCTGCGGCTGGTCCTGCACCGCCCAGAAATGGCGGACGAGGCGCAGGATGGTGTCGTTGGCCTCGGAGCCGGAGTTGGTGAAGAAGGCGTGGTTGAGGTCGGCCGGGGTGAGTTCGGCGAGCTTGGCCGAGAGTTCGATCGTCGGCTCGACCGTGCACTGGAAGAAGCTGTTGTAGTAGGCCAGCGTGTCCATCTGCTTCCGCGCCGCCTCGCCGAGTTCCTTGCGGCCGTAGCCGAGGTTCACGCACCACAGCCCGGCGAAGGCATCGAGCAGCTTGTGGCCCTCGGCGTCCCAGACGTAGGCGCCCTCGCCCTTCACCAGGATGCGCGTGCCCTTCTTCGCCAGCGCGGCGTTGTCGTTGAACGGATGCAGGTGGTGCTCGGCGTCGAGCTGCTGCAGGCGGGCGATGTCGGCATGGTCCATGGAGGCTCCGGGGAAAGGGTCAGACGTTCAGCAGCAGGAACTCGCGTTCCCACGAACTGATGACGCGGAAGAAGGTCTCGTATTCCTTGCGCTTGACCGAGATGTAGGCGCGGACGAAGCGCGCGCCCATCATGTCGTGAAGCGGCTTGCAGCCCTCCAGCCGGTCGAGCGCCTCGCCGAGCGAGCGCGGCAGCTCGAAGCCGACGTCCTGGGCGCTGGTCGACAGCGGCTGGGTCGGCTCCAGCTGCCCGCGCAGGCCCATCAGGCCGCAGGCCAGGGTCGCCGCCATCGCGAGGTAGGGATTGGCGTCGGAGCCGGCGAAGCGGCTCTCGACGCGGGTGTTCTCGGGCGTGTCCATCGGCACGCGCAGGCCGCAGGTGCGGTTGTCGTAGCCCCACTGCACGTTGATCGGTGCCACCTGGCCCAGCGCCAGCCGGCGGTAGGAATTCACGTTCGGCCCGAAGAACGCCATCGCCATCGGCACGTACTGCTGCAGGCCGCCGAGGTAGTGCTCGAACGCCCGGCTGTGTTCGCCCGGCTTGCGCCCGGCGAAGATGTTGCGGCCCTTGCGGTCGAGCACGCTCTGGTGGATGTGCATCGCGCTGCCGGGCTCGTTCTCCATCGGCTTGGCCAGGAACGTCGCGTACACGCCGTGGCGCAGCGCGGCCTCGCGCATGGTGCGCTTGAACAGGAACACCTGGTCGGCGCGCGACATCGCGTCGGCGTGCAGGAAGTTGACCTCCAGCTGCGCCGCGCCGGACTCGTGGATCAGCGTGTCCACGTCCAGTTCCATCGCGTCGCTGTAGTCGTACATCAGGTCGAGGATCGGGTCGAACTCGTTGACCGCGTCGATCGAGTACGACTGGCGCGCGGTTTCGGGGCGACCCGAGCGGCCGGCCGGCGGCTGCAGCGGGAAGTCCGGATCGGTGTTCTTCTGCACCAGGAAGAACTCGACCTCGGGCGCGACCACCGGACGCAGGCCTTCGGCCTCGTAGGCGTCGAGCACGCGCTTGAGCACGTTGCGCGGCGCCAGTTCGTGGCGCTCGCCGTCCTTGGTGTAGCAGTCGTGGATGACCTGCGCGGTGGGATCGGTGGCCCAAGGCACCAGCCGCACGGTGTCCGGGTCCGGTCGCAGCAGCATGTCGGCGTCGGACGGCGTGGTCAGGTCGTAGTAGTCGTCGGGGTAATCGCCGGTGACGGTGGTCGCGAAGATGCCTTCGGGCAGGCGCGTGCCGTAGTCGTGCGAGAACTTCGCGGCCGGGATGATCTTGCCGCGGGCGTTGCCGGTGATGTCCGGCACGAGGCATTCGACCTCGGTGATGCGGCGGTCCTTGAGCCAGCGCACCAGCGCATGTTCGCCGGCGGTGACGGAGGGCGCGGCGCGGACGCCGTGCCGGGAAGCGGTCCTGGATGCGGTCTTTTTCTTGCTCATGCGGTCATCGTAGCGGCTGCGCGGCCTGCTGTCGGCAGGCGTCTCGTCGGGTGGCGTACTGCCGGCAGGCGTCGCCGAAGGCGCGGAAGATGCCGAGCGAGAAGGCGTTCTCGGTGACGCGCCACTCGGGATGCCACTGCACCGCGAGCAGGAAACCGTCGCCATCGCGCCGGAACGCCTCGACCAGCCCGTCGGGCGCCGTCGCTTCGACGATCAGACCGTCGCCCAGCCGGGCGATGCCCTGCCCGTGCAGCGAGTTCACCCGCGCGGTCTCCGCGCCGGCGATGCGCGCGAGCAGACTGCCCGCTGCCAGCGCGATGTCGTGCACCGGTGCGTACTGCGCGTCGAGCGGGTCGTCGGTGCGCTCGCGGTGGTCGAGCATGCCCGGCACGGCGTGCACCTTCTGGTGCAGGCGACCGCCGAAGGCGACGTTGACCTCCTGGAAGCCGCGGCAGATCGCCAGGATCGGCAGGCCGAGTTCGATCGCCAGCGGGATCAGTGCGAGGGTGTTGGCGTCGCGCGCCGGGTCGTGGAGGTTGCCTTCCCAGCTCGGCTCGTCGGAATAATGGTGCGGCTCGATGTTGCTGACCGACCCGGTCAGCAGCAGGCCGTCGAGGCCTTGCAGCATCTGGTGCAGGCCGACCGGCGGCTGCAGGCCGGGCAGCAGCACCGGCAGGCATCCGGCGCCGTCGACCACCGCGCGGACGTACTTCTCTCCCACGGCGAGGAACGGATGCGGGCCGATCGTCTTCCGGTCCGTCGGCAGGCCGACCAGAGGCATCCGGGGAGAGGTTCGGGTCATGCACGACGCTCGTGGGCGGTTCCGGGAGGGCGTCCGCACGGTAACCGCGCCGTTCGATTTCTGCAACAGCTTCGCCGGGAATCCGATGCACATCGATGCCATCGCGCCGTCAAGCCATCGGCTCTGCGCGCATTTGCGGCGAATCGGTGGCATGATCGCCGTTGAGTATTATTGACAATTCGCCGACACCACCCGCAGCTGTCACACTGTCGCCCGCCTCATGACCACCTCCGATCCCATGCCCGAATCCCTCACGCCCGACGATCTGCAGACCCTGCGGCAGTCGCCGGACTGGGAGCAGAACGACCTGCTCCTGCCCGACATGAACGGCCTGCTGCGCGGCAAGCGCATCGCCCGCAGCGCGCTGGAGAAGGTCTACGCCGACGGCGTCTGCCTGCCGATGTCGCTGATCGCCACCGACATCACCGGCAACACGGTCGAGGAGACCGGCCTGGGCTACGACATCGGCGACGAGGACCGGATCTGTCGGCCGATTCCCGGCACGCTGCGACCGGTGCCGTGGGCGCCGCGGCCGATGGCGCAGGTCCTGCTGGGCATGGAGGACGCGCAGGGCGGCATGTTCGAGGCGAACCCGCGCGAAGTGCTCAAGCGCGTGCTCGCGCGCTACGACGCGCTGGGCCTGCGGCCGGTGGTCGCGGTGGAACTGGAGTTCTACCTGTTCGACCGCCTGCCCGACGCGCACGGCCGTCCGCAGCCGCCGGTCAACGCCCACACCGGCATGCGCAACACCAGCACGCAGGTCTACTACATCGAGGACCTGGACGATTTCCGGCCCTTCATCGACGGCGTCGCCGCCGCCTGCCGCGCGCAGGGCGTGCCCGCCGACACCGCGGTCGCCGAATACGCGCCCGGGCAGTTCGAGATCAACCTCAAGCACCGCGACGACGCCCTGCTGGCCTGCGACGACGCGATCTACCTCAAGCGCGCGATCAAGGCCGTGGCGCGGCAGCAGGGCTACCAGGCCAGCTTCATGGCCAAGCCGCTGGCCGACCAGGCCGGCAGCGGCCTGCACGTGCACGTGAGCGTGCTCGACCGCAACGGCGACAACATCTTCGCCTGCGCGCCGGAGCAGCCGGCCGATGCGCTCCGGCACGCGATCGGCGGCCTGCAGCGCAGCGCGAAGGACTGCCTGCTGCTGTTCGCGCCCAACGCCAACAGCTACCGCCGCTTCGTGCTCAACGCATTCGTGCCGCTCAACGAGGTCTGGGGCTTCAACAACCGCACCGTCGCCATGCGCATCCCGCACAGCGACCGCAAGAACACCCGCATCGAGCACCGCATCGCCGGCGCCGACGCCAACGTCTACCTCGCCACCGCCGCGGTGCTGGCCGGCATGCTGGAAGGCATCGAACGCGGCCACGATCCGGGCCCGCCGATCGTCGGCAATGCCTACGACCAAACCGAGATCCGCACGCCGTACTGGCGCGACACCATCGCCGACTTCATGGCCAGCGACTTCGCCGCACGCCACTTCGGCGAAACGTTCCGCCACATTTACGGCCAGCAGAAGCTCAAGGAACTGCACATGTTCTACCGCGAAGTGACCACGCTGGAATACGAGTGGTACCTGCGGTCGGTGTGAGCCGGCCGCCGTCACGCCGCACGTCGCGAGGACATCCCCTTGAGCCCTGCCGACTACCCGTCCAGCTGGTACGCCGCCAGCGCCGAGCCCCTGCCGCCGCAGCCGCGGCTGGAAGGCGACCTCGACGCCGACGTCTGCATCCTCGGCGCGGGCTACGTCGGGCTGTCCGCTGCGCTCGAACTGGCGGAAGCCGGCTACCGCGTCGTGGTGCTGGAAGCGCAGCGCATCGGCTGGGGGGCATCGGGTCGCAACGGCGGCCAGGTGATCTTCGGCTTCGCCTGCGGCGAAGCGAAGCTGGCGGCGCTGCTCGGGCGCGACGACGCCCGCCGGCTGTTCGACTGGTCGGTCGAAGGCGTGCAACTGGTCCACGAGCGCCGCGGCCGCTACGGCATCGATTGCGACTGGCGCGACGGCCACATGCACGTCGCGATCAAGCCGCGGCACGTGACCGAACTGCAGGCGTGGCGGCGCGAACTCGAAGACCATTACGGCTATGCCGTGTCGTGGTGGGATCGCGAGCGACTGCGCGCGCAGCTGGATTCGCCGCGCTACCTCGGCGGCCTGTACGACGCGCGCTCCGGCCACCTGCACCCGCTGAAGTACGCGCTGGGCCTCGGCCGCGCGGCGCTCGCGGCCGGCGTGCGCATCTTCGAGCACAGCGCGGTGCTGGACATCGCGCACGGCCCGCGCCCGCAGCTGCGTACCGCGCACGGCACGGTGCGCGGCGACTTCGCGGTCCTCGGCGGCAATGCGCTGGTGAAGGACGTCGCGCCCGAGCTGGATCGCAAGATCATGCCGGTCGGCACCTACATCGCCGCCACCCGCCCGCTCGGCGAAGCGCGCGCCCGCGCGCTGGTCCGCAACGACATGGCGGTGGCGGACATGAACTGGGCGCTGGACTACTTCCGGCTGAGCGTCGACCACCGCCTGCTGTTCGGCGGCCGCGCGAGCTACTCCAACCTGCAGCCGCCGAACCTGCCGTGGACGATGGCGCGACGCATGCGCGCGGTGTTCCCGCAGCTCGCCGACGAACCGTTCGAGCACGTGTGGGGCGGCGCCATCGACATCAGCCTCAATCGCGCGCCGCACTGGGGCCGCATCGGTCAAGGCAACGTGTACTTCGCGCAGGGCTTCTCGGGGCACGGCGTTGCGGCCGCGGGCCTCGCCGGGCGCGTGATCGCCGAAGCCGTGCGCGGACAGAGCGAACGGCTGGACGTGTTCGCGAAGATCCCGCACCTCGATTTCCCGGGCGGGCGCACGTTCCGCACGCCGATGCTGGTCGCCGCGATGACCTGGTACCAGCTGCGCGACGCGCTGTGGTGATGGCCCGGCGACGGCCGATGCATTTTTTTGCAGTGCAACGCTTGACGGCCCCGACAGGCCTTCCTAAAATGTCGGTTCTCCAGCAAGTGGGGCCATAGCTCAGCTGGGAGAGCGCCTGCATGGCATGCAGGAGGTCGCCGGTTCGATCCCGGCTGGCTCCACCAACTTCCGAACCACCCAGGCCGGTTCGGCAAGGCAAGCAGTTACACGACGTCCCCATCGTCTAGAGGCCTAGGACATTACCCTTTCACGGTAGCGACCGGGGTTCGAATCCCCGTGGGGACGCCAACGATGCAACGACGAAGCCCGCCTCGCGCGGGCTTCGTCGTTTTGCGCCGACGCCGAGCCTTAGCGAGACACCGCTGCCTGCGGTTCCTGCCCCACGCTGCGCGCGGGATCGGGCTGTACGGCGGGGGTTTGCGACGCCTGTTGTCCCTGCAGGTCGCGCGACACCTGCTCCATCGGCGGTGCCTGGGATACGTCGGCGGCGACGCGGAAGCCCGGCGTGTTGCCGCCGATCCAGACGGTGCCGTTGGAGACGCCCACTTCCTGCGGATTGACTCGGGAAAAATCGGTCAGGCCTTCGCGCTTGGCCAGCAGCATTGCCTGCGCCACCGCGTTGTCCGGCACGCTTTCGGGCAGCCGTTCGCGCAACGCCTGGAAGTACGCGTGATCGGCGTGCCCGACCTGGCGCGGGTCGCTCGAGGAATGCGACGGACCACTGCCGGTCTCCGGCGGGGTGTGCGCGGGCGGCGCGAGGCGCGGGCTGCTGTCGGTCATGCCCGCGGGCAGCGCCAGACGCGGGACGCCAAGCGCGGTCAGGTCCGCCTTCACTTCGGGTGCCGGATGCGGGTGGGTGGGATCCGCGGCGCGGACGGCAGCCAACGCCGTCCGCTCTTGGCCGTCGATGTAACTCGCGGCCGAGCCGATCTTGCGTTCGGGGTAGCCATTCGCTTCGTAGAAGTAACGGCCCATCGCCGCGACGTTCTCCGGCGTGGACGCCATCGACAGGTCCGCCCCCAGCGTCAGGCCGGGCTTGGGCGCGTACGTCGCCGGCGTCTTGCTCAGGTCGACGTTGACGTACATCTGCATGTCCGCCGGCGACGCGTCGTACAGGTCCTTGAGCGTGGCATGCGGATTGCCGGCGCGGACGTGCGCCGCCAACGCATTGAAACCCGTCATTTCCGCGTGCACTTCCCGCGACCGCACGCTTTCGTTGTAACTGCGGAGGATGCCGGTGTAGTCGTGGGGCGACGGCGTCGCAACCATCCCCGCGACATCGCTCTGCAGCTTGCGATCCTCCGCCAGGCGGGCGTCGCGGGTGACCGCGTGGTCGATTTCGTGCGCCAGCGTGAAGCGCAGCGAATTCGCGGTCTGCACGTTGCCGCGCGAAGCGTCGTTGAGCTGGTCGATCGAGACCGCCATGGTCTTCGAGTAGGCGTTGTAGGTACCCAGCGCACCGGGCGTCCCGAGGTTGTCGAAACGCTCCAGGCTGCCGCGCTCGATCTGCTGCAGGAGCGTCGTCTTCAAGCCCGGCGTCGTGTCGACAAGCGTCTTGAGTCCCGCGCCCGGGTCGGTGTGGGCGGTCTTGAAGCGCGTCTGGTAGTCGTTGAGCATCGCATCCAGGCGTTCCTGCGGCGTGGCCATGTCCGTATGCTCCCTGTCAGCGGAACGCGTTGATGATCAGCATGGAGACGCAGACCTGCGGATCCTTCGGATCGCGCTGGCCGCGCACGTGCACCGTGACGCCGATATCACCGCGGGAGAATTCCCAGTAGTCCTGGGTATCGAGCCGGTTGCGCAACTGCTTCGATTCGAATCCGGCGGCGGTCAGCGCGCTCGCGTAGCGTGTGATAGGCACGCATACCGGGGTCATGTCGGCGTCGGCGTGGGTCTGGTCGTTGAACTGGAACAGCAGTCTGTTCGGCTTTTCACCCGGCTGCGGCGTCATCGACCGCAAGCCGTAGTACCACGTGTCGGTGAGACGGCCGGCCGTGCCGAAGTCGTTGCCGTCGGCAGAGTTCACGTCGATCTTCAGCCCGGTGAGCTGTTCGACGTTCTGCGGCGCGAGGTCCGCAGCGTTGTGGACGTTCTCGATCAGTCTGAGCACGCGATCGGCGACGTCCTGGGCGCTCATCGCGATGGCGGGTTCGGCAGTCATGGCGGCGGTCTCCTTGGCCGGTACTGAGGGGGAAGGCGGGGTGGCGCAGGCGCAAGTCGCGAGTGCGCCGAACAGCGCGAGTGCGCGCGTGAACGATCTTCGGAAAGACAACGTGGGCAAGGGTGTCCTCCTTGACGGGGCCAAAGTCCGGCCGGCTGCTTCAGCAATGAACGCGGAGGCCCGGTCCGGACGGCCACCCGCACCAACGGGTGCGGCCGTGTTCAGGCGATCTCCAGCCCCGGCCCGGTCGCCGGGGGATCGACAGAGGGGCTCCGCGACGCCCCCGCGAATACCAGCGTCCCCACGCCGTGCCCGCGCTCGGCGAGGTACTGCAGCCACTTGCCGAGGAAGGTGTTCATGCGCAGGCGATGGTCGAGCACTTCCGCCGGCGGCGGATGCAGGCCGATGGCGTCCTGCCAGCGGCGACCGATGTAGCAGTGCGTGGCTTCGACCAGCTGCGCGTCGCGATACAGGCGCAGGAACGCGGACGGATCGGGCTCGCCGGTGACGGGATCGAGCAGCGCATAGCTCAGGCGGTATTCGACCGTGTAGGCATGCTGCGCCATGACCTCGAGATGCAGGTCCAGGCCGTCGCCGATCGAGGACACGTAATGGCCTTCGGCGAGCGCGGCCGGCGCGAACAGGCGCTGCAGGCGCTGGTGGTTTTCGGCGTACAGCGCCATCAACCACGAAAAACGGTTGATCTTCTGGGCTTCGACCGGACGGGAGGCGACGTGCGACATGCGCGGATCGTACACATCGCGCCGCGGCCGCGACAGCATTGACGTCCTCGATCGGCAGCGGCGATGATGGAAACGCCATCGCGCCGGGATCCGCAACGGATCCCAGGTACCCTGCGCCAGCAGGCGGATCGCCTCAGAACATTCCGCGCTGGATCCCCAACGTCGTCATCACCTTGCTCGCGATCTCCTCGATCGAGGTGTGCGTGGTGCTGAGCGTGGGGATGCGCTCGGCGCGCAGCATCGCCTCGGCGGCGGCCACCTCGCGACGGCACGTGTCCAGTTGCGCGTAGCGCGAGTTCGGCCGGCGTTCCTGGCGGATCTGCGCCAGCCGCTCGGGGTCGATGGTCAGCCCGAACAGCTTGCGCCGGTGCGGCCGCAGCCGCGGCGGCAGGCGGTCGTGTTCCAGGTCCTCGTCGGTCAGCGGATAGTTCGCCGCACGCACGCCGTGGTGCAGCGCCAGGTAGATGCAGGTCGGGGTCTTGCCGGCGCGCGACACCGCGACCAGGATCAGGTCCGCCTCGTCGTAATTGGTGGCGATGCCGTCGTCGTGGGTCAGCGCGAAGTTCATCGCGTTGATGCGGCGATGGTAGGTGTCGAAGTCGACCAGGCCGTGCGCCTGCCCCACCCGCGACTGGCGCTGCTGGCCCAGTTCGCGCTCCAGCGGCTCGATGAAGGGCGCGAACACGTCCAGCATCAGCGCCCCGCTCTCGGCGAGGGCTGCGGTGAGGCGGGCGTCGACGCAGGAATTGACCACGATCGGGCGCTGGCCGTGGCTCTCGCCGGCGGCGCGGATGCGGGCGGCGGCCTCGGCCGCCTTCTCGGGCGTGTCGACGAAGGGAATCCGGTCGGTCCGGAACTCGGTGCCGTTGAACTGGGTCAGCAGGCTGTGGCCGATGGTTTCGGCGGTGATGCCGGTGCCATCGGAGACGTAGAAGACCGGTCGGGCGAGGGTCATGGGGCGTTCGGGACGGAAGTCGAAGGCGGCGCGGAAGCCGGTCTTGCTAAAATAGCGCTTTCCCCGGCCCCCCGCCGCGCCCGGAGCACCCCTTGAACGAGAACATCCTCTGGCTGCAGGCCCTGCGCCTGTCCGACCTTGCCCGCGTGGGCGGCAAGAACGCCTCCCTCGGCGAAATGATCGGCCATCTGGCCGGACTGGGGGTATCGGTGCCGGGCGGCTTCGCCACCACCGCGGACGCCTTCAAGGCCTTCATCGCCCACAACGACCTGCACCAGCGCATCTACGACAGGCTGGCGACGCTGGACGTGGACGATGTCCCCGCCCTCACCGCCGCCGGCGGCGAGATCCGCGGCTGGGTGATCGACGCGCCGCTGCAGCCGGACCTCGATCGCGACATCCGCGCCGCCTACGCGCAGCTCTCCGCGGACAACGGTGGAACGGACATCGCCGTCGCCGTGCGCTCCTCCGCGACGGCCGAAGACCTGCCCGACGCCTCGTTCGCCGGCCAGCAGGAGACCTTCCTCAACGTGACCGGCGCCCACGACGTCGTGCGGAAGGTCAAGGAAGTGTTCGCCAGCCTCTACAACGACCGCGCCATCGCCTATCGCGTGCACCACGGCTTCAAGCACGAGGACGTGTTCCTGTCCGCCGGCGTGCAGCTGATGGTGCGCTCCGACGTCGGCGCCTCCGGCGTGCTGTTCACGCTCGACACCGAATCCGGCTTCCGCGACGTGGTGTTCGTCACCGCCAGCTACGGCCTGGGCGAGATGGTCGTGCAGGGCGCGGTGAATCCCGACGAGTTCTACGTCTACAAGCCGACCCTGCGCCAGGGCAAGCCGGCGATCCTGCGCCGCGCGCTGGGCAGCAAGGCCATCCGCATGGTCTATTCCGACACGCCCGGCGAGCGCGTGCGCACCGAGGACGTGCCCGCCGACCTGCGCGGCACGTTCTCGATCACCGATGCCGACGTGCAGGAGCTGTCGAAGCAGGCGCTGGTGATCGAACAGCACTACGGCCGCCCGATGGACGTCGAATGGGCGAAGGACGGCGTCACCGGCAAGCTGTTCATCGTGCAGGCGCGTCCGGAGACCGTGAAGTCGCGCGCCCATGCGACCCAGATCGAGCGCTACAGCCTCGAAGCGCGCGGCGAGATCGTCGCCGAGGGCCGTGCCATCGGCCACAAGATCGGCAGCGGCACCGCGCGCGTCGTGCGCTCGCTCGCCGACATGAACCGCGTGCAGCCGGGCGACGTGCTGGTCGCCGACATGACCGACCCCGACTGGGAGCCGGTGATGAAGCGCGCCGCGGCGATCGTCACCAACCGCGGCGGCCGCACCTGCCACGCGGCGATCATCGCCCGCGAACTGGGCGTGCCCGCGGTGGTCGGCACCGGCAACGCGCTGGACCGCATCGAGGACGGCCAGGTCGTCACCGTGAGCTGCGCCGAGGGCGACACCGGCTTCATCTACGCCGGCGCCCTGCCCTTCGAGCGCATCGTCACCGACCTCGACAACATGCCGCCGGCGCCGCTGAAGATCATGATGAACGTGGCCAACCCGGACCGCGCCTTCGACTTCGGCCAGCTGCCGAACGCCGGCATCGGCCTGGCCCGCCTGGAGATGATCATCGCCAGCCACATCGGCGTGCACCCGAAGGCGCTGCTGGAATACGGCAAGCAGGATGCCGACACCAAGGCCAGGATCGACGCCCGCATCGCCGGCTACGAAAGCCCGGTGGAGTTTTACGTCGAGCGCCTGAAGGAAGGCATCGCGACGATCGCCGCGTCGGTGTATCCGAAGCCGGTGATCGTGCGCCTGTCGGACTTCAAGTCCAACGAATACGCCAACCTGCTCGGCGGCTCGAAGTACGAACCGCATGAAGAGAACCCGATGATCGGGTTCCGGGGCGCCT
>JBQCJG010000289.1:0-10001 GCA_051952955.1 Lysobacteraceae bacterium
AGCGAAACCAACGGCCGAGCAAGCAACCTCAACAGGAGCTTTCGTCAATGATGACGCCATCGTCACCAAAAGCAGGTCCCTCGCCGATGGCTCGGGATGACAGACGACAAGTCAAAATCCGCAAACACGATGACGTGCCCGAACAAAAAAGCGGGAATGTTTGAGCCCTGAAGAACCGCCCACCGCACACCGCCACGAGGCTCGCATGGAACTGCGCGACATCCCCTTCTGCACCACCGACTGGTCCACGATCGAGCGCACCGAGCATGCGGGCGAGACCGGCACTTCACACTGGCGCACGCAGCGCTTCGGCGCGGTGCGGGTGCGGATGGTCGAGTACTCGGCCGGCTATCTCGCCGACCACTGGTGCGAGAAGGGTCACGTGCTGCTGTGCCTCGCCGGCGCGCTGCGCACCGAGCTGGCCGATGGTCGCGTGTTCACGCTGACGCCGGGCATGAGCTACCAGGTCGCCGACGGCGCCGAGCCGCACCGCTCGTCCACCGACATCGGCGCCACCCTGTTCATCGTCGACTGAGGGCCGCCGTACGCCGGCGTCCGGCGGCGTCGATCCGGCCGCCCGCCGTGCCGCCCCGCCGCCGCGGCGTACAGAATGCGGACCCGCCTCGCATCGCCGTGGCCTGCGTTTCCCTCTTTTCCCCTCAGCTTTCGCACGGAGTCCGCCATGCTCGCATTCGTTTTCCCCGGCCAGGGTTCGCAGAAGAAGGGCATGGGCCAGGGCCTGTTCGACGAGGTCCGCGAGTACGCGGAGATCGAGCGGGAGGTCGATGCACTGCTCGGCTATTCGATGCGCCAGTTGTGCCTCGAAGACCCCGGCGACCAGCTCAAGGACACCCGCTACACCCAGCCGGCGCTGTACGTGGTCAATGCGCTGCACACCAAGAAGGCGCTGGCCGACGGCGCGCGGCCGAAGTGGCTGGCCGGGCACAGCCTCGGCGAATACAACGCCCTGCTGGCCGCGGGCGTGTTCGACTTCCTCACCGGCCTGCGCCTGGTGCAGAAGCGCGGCGAGCTGATGGCGCAGGCGCGCGGCGGCGGCATGGCCGCGGTGATCGGCCTCGACGCCGGCGTGATCGCGAACGTGCTGCGCGACAACGGCCTGGTCGCGACCGACGTCGCCAATTTCAATTCGCCGTCGCAGACGGTGATCTCCGGCCCGGTCGAGGACATCGATCGCGCCGGCCCGCTGCTGCAGGCCGCCGGTGCGCGCATGTGCATGCCGCTGCCGGTCAGCGCCGCGTTCCACTCGCGCTACATGGCCGAAGCCGCGCGCGAGTTCGAGGCCTTCCTCGCGCCGTTCGATTTCGCCGCGCCGCGCACGCCGGTGATCGCCAACCTCACCGCGCAGCCGTACCCGGCCGACGCCGCGGCGGCCAAGGCGCTGCTGGTCGGCCAGATCACCGGCTCGGTGCGCTGGGTCGAGAGCGTGCGCTACCTCGCCGCGCAGGGCGTGGACCGCTTCGAGGAAATGGGCCCGGGCAACGTCCTCGCCCGCCTGGTCCAGCAGATCCGGGCGGCCTGAACGGGCCTGCCCGGGCGGCTGTCCGGACCGCCGTGGCCGGGCGCGTCCGGCCCGGGCCGGGGGCCGGGGAGGGCGGAGCGGAGGGGGCGGGTATAATCCCGGGCTTCCCCGCCGTTCCTCCAGGACCCTTCCAATGAGCATCGAACAGCTTGCCGAGATCGCCCGCGCCATGGTCGCCCCGGGCAAGGGCATCATCGCGATCGACGAATCCAACAGCACCATCGCCAAGCGTTTCGCCGGGGTGGGGATCGAGAACTCCGAAGAGAATCGCCGCGCCTACCGCGAGCTGCTGCTGACCACGCCGAACCTCAACCAGCACATCTCCGGCGCGATCCTGTTCGACGAGACCCTGCGCCAGTCGACCAAGGACGGCGTGCCGTTCGCCAGGGTGATGATGGACAACGGCATCATCCCGGGCATCAAGGTCGACAAGGGCACGCATCCGCTGGCCGGCTGCCCGGGCGAAGTGGTCACCGAAGGCCTCGACGGCCTGCGCGACCGCCTGAAGGAATACGCCGCGCTCGGCGCGAAGTTCGCGAAGTGGCGCGCGGTCATCACCATCGGCGAGGACACGCCGTCCGGCACCTGCATCGACGCCAACGTCCACGCGCTCGCGCGCTACGCGGCCCTGTGCCAGGAGCAGGGCATCGTGCCGATGGTCGAGCCGGAAGTGCTGATGGACGGCGAGCACGACATCGAGGAGTGCTACAACGTCACCGAGGCCACGCTGCGCGCGCTGTTCGACGCGCTGTACCAGCAGAACGTCGACCTGCAGGGCACCATCCTCAAGGCGTCGATGGTCGTCTCCGGCAAGGACTGCGAAGAGCAGGCTTCGGTCGACGAGGTCGCCGAATACACGCTGATGTGCCTGCGTTCGACCGTGCCGGCGATCCTGCCGGGCATCGTGTTCCTCTCCGGCGGCCAGAGCGACGAGGACGCGACCGCGCACCTCAACGCGATGAACCAGATGGGCCCGAACCCGTGGCCGCTGTCGTTCTCGTACGGCCGCGCGATGCAGTCCGCCGCGCTGAAGCTGTGGTCGCAGGACCTCGTCGGCAACTTCGCGAAGGCGCAGGAGACGGTGTTCGCCCGCGCCCGCGACAACGGCCTGGCCGCGCTCGGCCAGTGGGGCGGCTGATCGTTCGACTTTCGTCGCAGGCGATCGCCCGACGCGATCGTCGCCGCGCACCCCGGACGCCGGCCTCGGGCGGGGGTCCGTCGTTCCGGGGACGCGAAACGCAGCGTTTCCCGGGCGCGCCGGCATAGGCCGAAGGTCATGGGTGCGCGGCGAGAAGCCTGCGTTTTCCTCGGGAAAACCGCGGTTTCCGGCGTGCAATGCGTTTTGCAAGCCATTCGCGAATGCCGGGAATCGCGAAGCCAGCCGCTACAATCGGGGCCACTGCTTCGACGGACTGCCCGATGCTCCCACGCCTGCCCATGGACGCGGCGCCCCGGTGCGCCGCGTGCCCTGCCGATTCGATTCCCGCTTCTGCGCGTGCGACGACGCGCGTCGCGATGGCGCGTCCCCGCAGCGCGCGTCTCGCGGCAGTCGCCGTCCTCGCCTGCGTGCTCGCCGCCTGCGGCGGCAAGGACGACGCCGCGACCGGCAAACCCGGCGGCCCCGGCGGCAACGATCGCCCCGCGACCGTCACCACGCTGCGCCTGCAGCCCGAATCCTTCGCCGAGCGCACGTCCGCGATCGGCACGGTGAAGGCGCACGAGTCGGTCACCATCACCGCGAAGGTGAGCGAACTCGTCGACGCCGTGCACTTCGAGAGCGGGCAGGACGTGCGCGCCGGCGCGCCGCTGGTCACGCTGTCGGATCGCCAGCAGCGCGCGGCGCTGGTCGAGGCGCAGGCCAGCGCCGAGGATGCCGCACGCCTCTTCCGTCGCCAGAGCGAACTCGCCGCGCAGTAGCTCATCGCCCGTTCGCAGTTCGACACCCAGCGCGCCGCGCGCGATGCCGCGAACGCCCGCGTCGGGCAGATCCGCGCGCAGCTGGCCGATCGCGTCATCCGCGCGCCGTTCGCGGGCACGCTCGGCATCCGCCAGGTCAGCCCCGGCGCGCTGGTCGCGCCCGGCACCGCGGTCGCGACGCTCGACGACGTCTCGCGCGTCTACGTCGATTTCCCGCTGCCCGAGGGCCTGCTGTCCATGGTCGCGCCCGGTCGCAGCATCACCGGCCGCGCCGAAGCGTGGCCGGGCCGCACCTTCACCGGCCACGTCTCTGCCATCGACGCACGCATCGATCCCGCCACGCGCGCGGTGACGGTGCGCGCCGATCTGCCGAATCCCGATCGCCTGCTGCGTCCGGGCATGCTGATCAACGTCGACCTGCCGGGCGTCGCGCGCGAGACGCTGCGCGTGCCGGAGATCGCGGTGGTGCAGGTCGGCCGGGACAGTTTCGTCTATCGCGCGAAGGACGACGGCACCGTCGAACAGGTGACGGTGACGCTCGGCGCGCGCGCCGACGGCAAGGTCGAACTCGTCTCCGGCGTGCGCGCCGGCGATCGCGTGGTGGTCGACGGCACCGGCAAGCTGCGCCCGGGCGGCAAGTTCGTCGAGGCGAAGCCCGCGCCGGGCGGCGCGCCTGCCGCCGCTGCCGCGCCCGCCGCGGCGAAGGGCTGACCGATGCGCCTGTCCGACGTCTCGATCGAACGGCCGGTCTTCGCGACCGTGATGAGCCTGCTGCTGATCGTGCTCGGGCTGATGTCCTACAGCCGGCTCACGCTGCGCGAGCTGCCGGCGATCGATCCGCCCATCGTCTCGGTCGACGTGAGCTACACCGGCGCCTCCGCCAGCGTGGTCGAGACCCGCATCACCCAGGTGCTGGAGGACGCGCTGTCCGGCATCGAGGGCATCGAGAGCCTGCAGTCGCGCAGCGTCAACGGCCGCTCGACGGTGACGATCGAATTCACCCTCAAGCGCGACATCGAGGCCGCCGCGAACGACGTGCGCGACGCGATCAGCCGCGTCGCCGACCGCCTGCCCGAGGAAGCCGACGCGCCGCAGGTGCAGAAGGCCGACAGCGATTCCGACGTGATCCTGTGGTTGAACATGAGTTCGACCTCGATGGACACGCTGCAGCTGAGCGACTACGCCGACCGCTACGTGGTCGATCGCCTGTCGTCGCTCGACGGCGTCTCGCAGGTGCGCATCGGCGGCCAGCAGCGCTACGCGATGCGGATCTGGCTGGACCGCGATGCGCTGGCCGCGCGCGGGCTCACCGCCGGCGACGTCGAGAACGCGCTGCGCAGCGAGAACGTGGAGCTGCCGGCGGGCCGCATCGAGTCGGCGAGCCGCGACTTCACCCTGCGCGTCGAGCGCAGCTACCGCACGCCGGAACAGTTCGCGACGATTCCGCTCGCGAAGGGCAGCGATGGCTACGTGGTGCGGCTGGGCGACGTGGCGAAGGTCGAACTCGCTTCGTCCGAGCGCCGCGCCTACTACCGCAGCAACGGCGAGCCGAACATCGGCCTCGGCATCATCAAGACCTCGACCGCGAACAGCCTCGACGTCGCCCGCGCCGCGCGTGCCGAAGCCGAGCGCATCCAGCAGAGCCTGCCCAAGGGCACGCGCATCTTCGTCGCCTACGACACCACGGTGTTCATCGAGGCCGCGGTCGAGCGCGTGTGGCACACGCTGTTCGAGGCGATCGTGCTGGTGCTGCTGGTGATCTGGCTGTTCCTCGGCAGCGCGCGCGCCGCGCTGATCCCGGCGGTGACGGTACCGGTGTGCCTGGTCGCCGCGTTCATCGCGCTGTACGCCTTCGACTTCTCGATCAACCTGCTGACCCTGCTGGCGCTGGTGCTGTGCATCGGCCTGGTGGTGGACGACGCGATCGTGGTGCTGGAGAACATCCAGCGCCGTGCCGACCTCGGCGAGCCGCCGCTGGTCGCCGCGCGCCGCGGCACCGCGCAGGTCGCGTTCGCGGTGATCTCGACCACCGCGGTGCTGGTCGCGGTGTTCCTGCCGATCGGCTTCCTCGAAGGCAACACCGGCCGCCTGTTCCGCGAGCTGTCGGTGGCGCTGGCCGCGGCGGTCGCGATCTCCGCGCTGGTCGCGCTCACGCTGACGCCGATGATGTCGTCGAAACTGGTGCGCCCGCACGCCGCGGACCGCCCGAACCGCTTCCACGGCGCGATCGCGCGTGCGCTCGACCGCACCGCGCAGCGCTACCGCCGCGTGCTCGACCGCAGCCTCGACCGCACCTGGCTGTTCGGCGTGCTGATGATCGCCGCGCTCGCCGGCAGCGTCCTGCTGTTCAAGCTGGTGCCGAGCGAACTGGCGCCGCCGGAGGACCGCGGCGTGTTCTTCGCCAGCGTCGTCGGCCCCGAGGGCGCGGGCTACGACTACACCGTCGGCCAGGTGCAGCAGGTCGAGAAGATCCTGCTGCGCGACACCGGCGAAGGCAAGCCGATGCAGCGCGTCAACACGCGCGTGCCCGGCGGTTTCGGCGCCAGCGAGGAAATGCACACCGGTCAGGCGGTGGTGTTCCTGCAGGACTGGGACAAGCGCAAGGCGACCACCGACGACGTGGTGTCGCAGGTGCGCAAGGAACTCGGCGCGCTGCCCGGCGTGCGCGTGAATCCGCAGCTGCGCACCGGCCTGACCCGCAGCAACGGCCAGCCGTTCCAGCTGGTGATCGGCGGGCCGGACTATGCCGAACTCGCGCAGTGGCGCGACCGCATCCTGGCGCGCATGGAAAAGAATCCGAACCTCTTCTCCGCCGATTCCGACTACAAGGAAACCCGGCCGCAGATGCGGGTGGAGATCGACCACACGCGCGCCGCGGACCTCGGCGTGTCGGTGAACGAGATCGGCCGCACCCTGGAAACGATGATGGGCAGCCGCCGCGTCACCACCTTCGTCGACAACGGCGAGGAATACGACGTGATGCTGCAGGCCGGCCGCGCCGTGCGCGCGACGCCGGCCGACCTCGCGGCGATCCAGGTGCGCGGCCGCGACGGCGCGCTGATCCCGCTGTCGAACCTGGTGAAGATCGACGAGATGGCCGAGGCCGGCAGCCTCAACCGCTTCAACCGGCTGCGCGCGATCACCATTTCCGCCGGCCTCGCGCCGGGCTATCGCATGGGCGACGCGATCGCGTGGACCGAGCAGGTGGTGAAGGAGGAATTGCCGGCGAGCGCGCAGATCGACTGGAAGAGCGAGTCGCGCGAGTTCCGCAAGGCCGGCGGCGCGGTGCTGATCACCTTCGCGATGGCGCTGCTGGTGGTGTACCTGGTGCTGGCCGCGCAGTTCGAGAGCTTCCTGCATCCGCTGGTGATCATGCTGACGGTGCCGCTGGGCGTGGCCGGCGCGCTGCTCGGGCTGTGGCTGGGCGGCAGCACGCTGAACCTCTTCAGCCAGATCGGCATCGTGATGCTGGTGGGCCTGGCGGCGAAGAACGGCATCCTGATCGTCGAGTTCGCCAACCAGCTGCGCGACGAGGGCCGCGACGTGCGCGAGGCGATCCTCGAATCCTGCGCGGTGCGCCTGCGCCCGATCCTGATGACCTCGGTGGCGACGATCGTCGGCGCGATCCCGCTGGTCGTCGCCGGCGGCCCGGGCTCGGCCAGCCGTTCGACCATCGGCATCGTGGTGATCGCCGGCGTCGCGTTCTCCACGCTGCTGTCGCTGTTCGTGGTGCCCGCGTTCTACCGCGTGATCGCGCCGTACACGCGTTCGCCGGAAGCGCTGAAGCGCAAGCTCGAAGCGCTGGAGGCGGAGACGCCGCAGGTCGGCGGGCACTGAGCCCGCCGCGGCGTCGCGCTCACGGGTCCGTTTCGGGCGCGGCGCGGTCTTCGGCCGCACGCGCCCGCAGGCGGTCGGCCTCCGGCCATGCCTCGATCAGCGGCACCTGCGGTTTGCGGCGCGGCAGACGACGGTCGCGACCCCAGGCGGTCCACAGCATCAGCGCGCCGATCACCGTGCCGAACGGTGCCGCCATCATCAGCATGGTGGCCACCTTGGCCGAGCCTTCCCGTGCCCATGGCTCGCCCCGGCGAAGGGCCTGCGTCAGGTGCGCGTGCATCAGCGCGGCGTAGGCCAGCGAACTGCTCACCGCGAGGCGATCCAGCCAATCGGTGCCCTGCATGTACACCTGCAATGCCACCAGCACGATGATGCTCAGCCCGCAGAGGACCATGTGCACCCATGCCATGCGCAGATCGACGGGTTCGGGGCGGGCGGGAATGCTCATCGTGGCTCCTTGCGGTCGGTGTCCTGTTCCGCGTATCCCGGCGGTGGCGAGGATCATGCCCGCAACGGCATGCGGTCGCCTGTGCCGTCGCAGGGATTGCTTACGCGGGATCGGGGCCGTCGCGGCCAGTGTCCGCCGCCAGCGCGCGGCGATAGCGCTCGGCCATCGCCGCGTCGAACGCGCACAGGATGACCCGCAAATCCGCCGGCGCCTCCGCGTGCAGCGTGCGCACGGCGACCTCGGCCGCACGATCGGGCGGATAGCCGAACACGCCGCAGCTGATCGCGGGAAACGCGATCGAACGGACATCGTGTTCGAGCGCGACGCGCAGGCTTTCGCGATAGCACGAAGCGAGCAATGCCGGCTCGCCCTCGCGGCCGCCGTGCCAGATCGGGCCGACGGCGTGGACGATCCAGCGCGCCGGCACCGCGAAGCCGGGCGTGATCCGCGCCTCGCCGACGGGGCAGCGCACGAACGGCTGCACCATCGGCCGCACCATCGGGATTGCCTTGCACGCCGCGGCCAGCTCAGGCCCCGCGGCGCGGTGGATCGCGCCGTCGACACCGCCATCGCCGGCCAGCGCTTCGTTGGCGGCGTTGACGATGGCGTCCACGTCCAGCGTGGTGATGTCGCCCTGCAGCACCTCGATCGGCATGTCTCCGTGCTCCGCGGCCCGCCGGCGGGCGGGCGACGCGCTATCCTGCGACGGGATCGCTTTCCGGGGAAGCCGCATGAACACGTCGAAGGAAGTCCAGCGGGCCGTCGCCGAAGCGCTGGCGCGCGGCGACAAGGTCGAGGCGATCAAGCGGCTGCGCGACGCCGGCGGCGGCGATCTCAAGGGCACGCTGGCGCTGGTGCAGCGGATGATGGCCGAGGCGCAGGCGACGAACGGCGCCGGCACCGGCACGGCCGACAGGCCGCGCACGCCCGAACCGCAGTCGATGCAGGCCGCCGAGCGGCGCACCGCGGCGCTGTTCGACGAGAAGCGCACCCCCACGGTGATGCCCGGCGACCGCCCGGGCCGCGGCGTGCTGGTCGTGCTGATCGTGCTCATGGGCGCGGTGGTCTGGGCGCTGTCGCACTGACCGCAGGCGACGCCGCATGGACCCGCGCCCCTCGCTGCCGCAGGACGTGATCGATGCGATCGCCCGCGGCGACCGGATCGGCGCGATCCGGCGCCTGCGCGAAGCCGCGCGGATCGACCTGAAGACCGCGCACGACGCGGTCGAGGCCTGGGCCGACGGCAGGCCGTTGCCGCCGCTGCCGGGCCTGTCGATTCCGTCCGCGGCGCTGGCGCAGGCCGCCGCGTCGGTACTGCCCGACGACGTGCTCGACGCGCTGCGCGGCGGCAACAGGATCGAAGCGATCAGGCGCCTGCGCGAAGCGACCGGGCTCGGCCTGAAGGACGCGAAGGACCTGGTCGAAGCCCACGAGGCCGGCGCTGCAGGTATCGCCGGGCCACGGTTGTCGTCCTCATCGTCGTTGCCGTCGTCGTCGTCGGCGCCGATGCCGACCGTGGTCTCCGGCCGCAGCGGCGTCGGCACCGGCACGATCCTCGCGCTGCTGGTCGCGACGGCGCTGGCGGCGTGGTGGTGGTTCGGCCGCTGAGCCGCGGCGCGTAGAATGCGCCGATGCCTTCGTTCCCGCCCCCTGCCGCCCCCGGTGGCGATGCGCGTCGCCGCCGCGACGCCGAACTCCGCCTGTACGGCCTGAACGCGGTGCGCGCCGTGTTCGCACGCCGCCCGGAGGCGCTCCGCAAGCTCTACCTCGCCGAAGCGACGATCCCGAAGCTCCAGCCGCTGCTGAAATGGTGCGTCGCGCACCGCGTCGGCTACCGCGTGGTGGCGCCGGAGGAACTGCAGAAGCTCGCCGCCAGCGCGCACCACGAAGGCGTGGTCGCCGAGGTGCTGCGCGAGGAACCGACGCCGCTCTCGACGTGGCTGCGCGACCTGCCGCCCGGCCCGTGCTGCGCGCTGTGGCTGGACGGCGTGGGCAACCCGCACAACCTCGGCGCGATCCTGCGCTCGGCCGCGCATTTCGGCGTCGCCGCGGTGCTGCTGCCCAAGCATTCGACGCTCGCGCTGTCCGGCGCCGCCGCGCGCGTCGCCGAGGGCGGCGCCGAAGCTGTGCCGTTCGTGCGCCTCGGCCGCGAGGACAACGCGATCGCGCAGCTGCACGGCGCCGGGTTCGGCCTCGCCGCCACCGTCGTGCGCGGCGGCGGCGACCTGTTCGCCGCGAAGCTGCCCGAGCGGCTGGTCT
>JBQCJG010000290.1:0-24324 GCA_051952955.1 Lysobacteraceae bacterium
GCACTTCTCCGCCTTGTCCTTGTCGTCCTTGTTCTTCATGATCAGGGACTGCTCGGTGTCCGGGCCGTCGCGCTTGATCACGAGGTGACGCAGGACCGCGTCGTTGAAGCGGAAGGTGTCGACCAGTTCGTTGAGGACAGCGAGATCGGTCTCGATGTTCATCAGCACGTAGTGGGCCTTCACCAGGTTCTGGATCGGGTAGGCGAGCTGGCGGCGACCCCAGTCTTCGAGACGGTGGATCTTGCCGCTGCCGCCTTCGATGAGCGACTTGTAGCGCTCGACCATCGCCGGCACCTGCTCGCTCTGGTCCGGGTGGACCATGAACACGACTTCGTAATGACGCATTGCGGTTTCCTTGTGGATATCGGCCGCGGGATTGCGGTCCGAAAGCTCCCCTGCGCCGGAACGGCCGCGGTGGAGCAAGGGCTCCCGTCGAAACGGGAGCCGGAAAGTATGGCAGGTTCAAGCACTTGGGCGCAAACCGCCCGCTGCCTCGCCGTCCCGGGACTGCCCGGCGGCGGCGATCCGCGACATAGTGGCGCTTTCCGGCCCGACCCGCGCCCATGCCCTTGCCCGCCCACATCCGCCCCGCCCTGCTCGCCCTGACCCTGTCGCTGGCGCCCGTGGCGGTCCCGGCGGCCGATCCGCCATCCGTCGCCGTCGATGCCGCCGCCGCGCTGCCGGCCGGCCTGGACGACCTCGACGCCTACGTGGCATCCGTGCGCAAGACCTTCCGGGTGCCGGGCATCGCGGTCGCGGTGGTCAGCGACGGCCGCGTGGTGCTGGAGCGGGGCTGGGGCGAGCGCGTCGTCGGCGGCCCCGCGGTGGACGGCAACACCCTGTTCGCCATCGCCTCCAACACCAAGGCGTTCACGGCCGCGTCCCTCTATCTGCTGGCCGAGGAAGGCAGGCTGGACCTCGACGACCGGGTGATCGACCACCTGCCCTGGTTCCGGATGGCCGACGCCACCGTCACCCGCGAGTTGCGCATCCGCGACCTGCTGGCCCATCGCAGCGGCCTGAGCCTGGGCGCCGGCGACCTGCTGTACTGGCCGACCACCGACTACACCACCCGGGAAGTCGTCGAACGGCTCGGCCAGGTGCCGCTGAAGGGCGGCTTCCGCGACCGCTATGCCTACGACAACATCCTGTTCGCGGCCGCGCAGCTGGTGATCGAACAGGCCAGCGGCCAGTCCTACGCCGACTTCCTGCAGCAGCGCTTCTTCACTCCGCTCGGGATGACCTCGACCCGCTACAACAGCGACGCGCTGCGTCCAGACGATCCTGCGGCCACCGGCTACGCACTGGCCGACGGCAAGACGCCGGAGGCGGCACCGCGGCTGACCTGGCACAACGCCTCGGGTGCCGGCGGCGTGTATTCCAGCGTGCACGACATGGCCGCGTGGATGCGGATGCAACTGGCCGGCGGCGTCTACCGCGATGCGGCCGGCACCGAGCACCGGCTGTTTTCGGAGAAGAGCCAGCAGGCGATGTGGCAGATGGTCACGCCGATGCCGATCCCGACGCCGTCGGTGCCGGAACTGGCGCCGGCGCGGCCGAATTTCCTCGGCTACGCGCAAGGCTGGATGACGTCGGACTACCGCGGCGAACGGCTGGTCTGGCACACCGGCGGCTGGCCGGGCATGGTCTCGCGGGTCACGCTGGTGCCGGGCAAGCGGCTTGGCGTCGTCGTGCTGACCAACGCCGAACTCGGCGGCGCGTTCAACACCATCACCCTGCGCGTGCTCGATGCGTACCTCGGCGCACCGAAGACCGACTGGAACGCCGCCTACGGCGCTGCGCTCGCGAAATCGCAGGCGAAGGCCGACGACAGCTGGAACCGGCATGTCGCCACGCGCACCGGCCGGCGCACGCCCTCGCGCCCGCTCGACGCCTACGCCGGCACGTGGCGCGACCCGTGGTACGGCGACGTGATCGTCACCCGCGAGCGCGACCGCCTGCGCCTGCGCTTCTCGCGCACGAAGTCGCTGGTCGGCACGCTGGAACACTGGCAGAACGACGCCTTCATCGTCCGCTGGGACGAGCGCTGGCTCAACGCCGACGCCTTCCTCACCTTCTCGCTGGACGCCGACGGCACGCCGGTGGAAGCGCGGATGGAGGCGATCTCGCCGAACACCGACTTCAGCTTCGATTTCCAGGATCTGGTGCTGACGCCGGTGAAGTGACGGGCGAAAACCTTTGATTGCCTGATTGTTTCGATAGAGCGGCCTTCAGGCCGCTGTTCTCGAATCGAGCAGAAACAGCGGCCTGGTGTTCAACAGCCGAACGGCTGGTCAGGCCGCTCTCCCTGGCCGGCCCCGATCTGCGCAGCGGCGATCAACGTCTGGCGTCGATCCACGCGTCGATGTGCTTCTCCAGCGTCTCCAGCGGCACCGAGCCGGTTTCCAGCACGGCGTCGTTGTAGTCGCGCAGGTCGAACTTCGGCCCCAGCGCGCGCGCGGCCTTCGCGCGCAGCTCGGAAATCTTCATCTGGCCGATCTTGTACGCCAGCGCCTGGCCGGGCGTGCCGATGTAGCGATCGATCTCGTTGACGATGTCCTGGTCGGTCTTCGGGCTGTTGTCCTTGAAGTACGCGATCGCCCGGTCGCGGCTCCAGCCCTTGGCGTGCATGCCGGTGTCGACGACGAGGCGCACCGCGCGCCACATCTCGTAGGCCAGTTGGCCCATGCGGTCGTAGGGGTCTTGGTACAGGCCCATCTCGTAGCCGAGCTGCTCGGCGTACAGGCCCCAGCCTTCGCCGTAGGCCACGAAATACGCGGTGCGGCGGAACATCGGCGCATCCGGCAATTCCAGCCCACGCGCGAACTGGAAATGGTGGCCGGGCACGGCCTCGTGCAGGGTCAGCGGGATCATCTCCCACGTCGGCCGCACCTCGGGCTTGTAGAGGTTCACGTAGTAGAAGCCGGCGCGGCTGCCGTCGGCGGCGCCCTGCTGGTAGTAGGCGGTGGTGGTGTCGGGCGCGATGTTGTCCGGGATCGGGCGCACGCCGTAGGGCTGGCGCGGGATCGTGCGGAACACCTTCACCAGTTCCGGATCGATGCGCTTGGCGGTGGCGCGATAGCGCTGCAGCAGCGCGTCCGGGGTCTTCTCGAAGAAGCGCGGATCGGTGCGCAGGAACGCGAAGAACTCGGCCATCGAGCCCTGGAAACCGACCTCCGCCTTGATCTTCTCCATCTCGCCGCGGATGCGCGCCACTTCCTTGAGGCCGATCGCGTGGATCTCGTCGGCGGTGAGCGACGTGGTGGTGTAGTAGCCGGCGAGGAAGTCGTAATAGGCCTTGCCGTCGGGCAGCGTGCTGGCGGCGATGTCGGCGCGGGTCTTCGGCAGGTACTGGTCGTTGAAATAGGCCTGGAAGCGGCGGTACGCGGGCACGATGCGTTCGGCGACCACCTGCCGGGCCTCGGCGCGCAGGGCGTCGCGCTCGGCGACCGGGATCGTCGCCGGCATCGTCTTGAACGGGCGATAGAACGGGCTCTGCTCCGGATCGCTCACGACCTGCGCCGCGATCTGCCCCGACACGCGGTCCATCAGCACCCGCGGCGGCACGTTGCCCGCCTTCAGGCCTTCGCGCATCAGCGCCGTCACCTGGTCGACCACGGTCGGCACCGCGCGCATCCGCGCCAGCCAGTCGCGATAGTCCTTGGCGCCGGCGAAGTTCAGCGCCTCGGACACGCCGTCCAGCGTCTGCACGCCGCCCTGGTGCGAGACAGGCTGCAGGTATTCGCGGAACTTCTGCCGGGCGATCGATTCCTGCAACTGCCAGAGATACGTGTCGTAATTCAGCTGCTCGGCCGGCGACAGCGCGGCGCGGTCGAAGCCCTGCAGCGTCTTCAGCGCCGCACGGTCCTCGGCCTCGCTGCGGGCGATGGCCTGCAGGCTGTAGTCGCTCCAGCGGTCGTTGAAGCGCAGGTCGCCCTGGAACGAGGCTTCCTCGGGCCGCTCGCGCAGGCCGCGTTCCCATTCGGCGGCGAAGAAGGCGTTCAGGCGGGTACCGGCGTCGTCGGCGGCATGCACCGGCGCGAAACCGGCGCACAGGGCCACGGACAGGAGCCATCTTGCAAACGTCGAAACTCGGCGCATGATTCATCCTCGGCACGAAGGGCCCGAGTATAGTCCGGCGTCGCCCCCTCCTCCGCCTGCCGACACCGCCGGCGGCCCGGCCCGGACGCTCGCATGGTCAAGCCCCAGAAGCCCGCAAACGAGTCCATCCGCCTGGCTGCGCTGCAGAACCTGCGGATCCTGGACACGCCGCCGGAGGACGCGTTCGACGACCTGGTCCGGATCGCGTCGGCGGTGTGCGGCATGCCGATGGCATCGATCAGCCTGATCGACCGCGACCGGCAATGGTTCAAGGCCCGGCTGGGGCTGTCCGCGCCCGAGACCGAGCGCGACAGTGCGTTCTGCGCCCATGCGATCCTCGAACCCGACAGGATGCTGGTGGTGCCCGATGCGCTCGACGACCTCCGCTTCCACGACAACCCGCTGGTGCAGGGCGATCCCGGCATCCGGTTCTACGCCGGCGCGCCGCTGGTGGATGCGGACGGGCTGGCGCTGGGCACGCTGTGCGTGCTCGATCGCGAGCCGCGCGAACTCACGCCTCTCCAGCAGGAAGCGCTTGACGCGCTGTCGCGCCAGGTCTCGAAGCTGCTGGAACTGCGCCGCACCAGCCGCGCCCTGCAACTGCAGCTGGAAGACCGGAACTGGTACGAGGAGCAGTTGCACGCCTACCAGACGCAGCTGGAGGACGCCAACGCCGAACTGGTCGAGCAGACCCGGACCGATCCGCTGACCGGGCTGTCCAACCGTCGCGCCTTCGCCGCGGCGCTCGACGCCGCGCTGCTGCGGCCCGGCGGTGCGTGCGTGGCCCTGCTGGACATCGACCACTTCAAGATCGTCAACGACACCCATGGCCATGCGGCCGGCGACGGGGTGCTGGTCGAACTCGCCGGCCACCTGCGCAACGCCGCCGGCGGCAGCGGGCTGGTGGCGCGGCACGGCGGCGAGGAGTTCGTCTGGCTGATGCCCGGGGCGACGCTGGACCAGGCGGAGCTGGCCTGCCAGCACCTGTGCCAGCTGGTGCGGTTCGCGTCGATGGCGCTGCCGGTGACGGTCAGCATCGGGCTTGCGCAGGGACGGCCGGGAGAAAGCGGCGCCGAGGTGCTGGCCCGGGCGGATGCCGCCCTGTATGCCGCCAAGCGCGGCGGGCGCGATCGGGTCGAGCTGGCGCGGGACTGACGGCCGCCGGCCCGGTGTCGACGGCGATCAGGCCGCGCGGTCGGCGTCGGTGGTGAAGCTGGAACCGCAGCCGCATTCCCCGGCCACGTTGGGGTTGCGGAACACGAACTGCTCGTTGAGCCCCTGCTTCAGGAAGTCGATCTCGGTGCCGTCGACCATCGGCAGGCTGTCTGCGTCGACGAAGACGTGCACGCCGTCCTGCTCGCTGACCGCGTCGCCGTCGCGGCGGTCCCTGGCGAGGTCGACCACGTAGCTCCAGCCGGAACAACCGGTGCGTTTGACCCCGAAGCGCAGGCCGAGGGCGGCGGGATCGGCAGCGAGGTAGCCGCGGATGCGGTCGAGGGCAGCGGGAGCGAGGGAGATGGCCATGGCGGGGATTGTAGCGTCAGTTAAACTTGGCGACTTCCCACAGATCGGCGCTCGGGCGCAGGAATTCAAGGCATGGCTTTCAGTGGAGTCAAGGCGACGAGCATCCGCGACGCGCTGGCCGGGACCCCCGGCATCGGCAGCACGATCACGGTCCGGGGCTGGGTCCGGACCCGGCGCGATTCGACCGCGCTGAGTTTCGTGCAGGTCAGCGACGGCTCGTGCTTCGCGCCGATCCAGATCGTCGCCACCGATGCCCTGCCGAATTTCGAGACCGAGGTGAAGCGGCTGTCGGCCGGCTGCGCCGTGGTCGTGACCGGCACGCTGGCGGTCTCGCAGGGCAAGGGCCAGAACTACGAGATCCAGGCGTCCGCGGTCGAGGTCGTCGGCTGGGTCGAGGACCCGCTGACCTATCCGATGCAGCCGAAGCAGCATTCGCTGGAATACCTGCGCGAATTCGCCCACCTGCGTCCGCGCACCAACCTGTTCGGCGCGGTCACCCGCATCCGCCACTGCCTGGCGCAGGCGATCCACCGTTTCTTCCACGAGGAAGGCTTCTACTGGGTCAACACCCCGATCATCTCGACCTCCGACGCCGAGGGCGCCGGGCAGATGTTCCGCATCTCCACGCTGGACATGCTGAACCTGCCGCGCACCGACGACGGCAGGATCGACTTCAGCAAGGACTTCTTCGGCAAGGAGGCGTTCCTGACCGTCTCCGGCCAGCTGAACGTCGAGGGCTACTGCCTCGCGCTGAGCAAGGTCTACACCTTCGGCCCGACGTTCCGCGCCGAGAACAGCCACACCACGCGTCACCTCGCCGAGTTCTGGATGATCGAACCGGAGATCGCGTTCGCCGACCTCGACGACGACGCGACGCTGGCCGAGCAGTTCCTGAAGTACCTGTTCCGCGCGGTGCTGACCGAGCGCGCCGACGACATGGCCTTCATCGCCGAGCGCGTGCAGAAGGACGCCGCGACCCGGCTCGAAACGTTCGTGGACGCGCCGTTCGAGCGCATCGACTACACCGAGGCGGTGAAGCTGCTGCAGGCCAGCAAGCAGAAGTTCGAGTTCCCGGTCGAATGGGGCCTGGACCTGCAGACCGAACACGAGCGCTGGCTGACCGAGACCCACGTCGGCCGCCCGGTCGTGGTGATGAACTATCCCGAGCACATCAAGGCGTTCTACATGCGCCTGAACGACGACGGCAAGACCGTGGCCGCGATGGACGTGCTGGCGCCGGGCATCGGCGAGATCATCGGCGGCTCGCAGCGCGAGGAGCGCCTCGACGTGCTGGACGCGCGCATCCGCCAGTTCGGCCTCGACCCGGCGCACTACGGCTGGTACCGCGACTTCCGCCGCTACGGCACCGTGCCGCACGCCGGCTTCGGCCTCGGCTTCGAGCGCCTGGTGGTGTACGTCTGCGGCCTGGCCAACATCCGCGACGCCATCCCGTTCCCGCGCGCCCCTGGCTCGGCCGAGTTCTGATGCCGAAATCGCGCTGATGACCACGCCCCAATGAACACGTTCGCGGACCAGATCGAGATCGACGGCGACTGCGTCGTGCTCTACCGGCCGACCGGCCCGGAAGAGCTGGCGCTGGTCGAGGCCGCCGGCTTCCGCCGCTGGCCGCCGCGCCTGCCGGAGCAGCCGATCTTCTATCCGGTGACCAACGAACGCTACGCACGCGAAATTGCCATTCGCTGGAACATCCTGGACAGCGGCGTCGGCTACGTGACCCGCTTCCGCGTGCCGAAGGCGGTCATGGACCAGTACGCCGTGCAGAAGGTCGGCGGCGCGCATCACACCGAATGGTGGGTGCCGGCCGAAGACCTCGATGCCCTCAACGACGCGATCGCCGGCACGATCGACGTCGTCGGCGAATACCGCCGCGACCCCGACGCCGAGACCCCCACCGCATGATCCTCTTCCTCGCCCTCCTCTTCGTCGCCATCGCCATCGCCGGGGCGTGCGCGTTCGTGATCTTCTGGCCACTGGCGCTGGTGCACATGCGCGACCGCCAGCCGCAGGTCCGCGACACGCTGGGCGCCGCGGCGTTCCTCAATCCGTCCGCGCTGTGGTGGCTGCTGGCCGGGGGCTACCGCGTCGCCGGCGACCGCAACCTGGACGGGCTGGCGACGCCGGCGCGGGTGTCGCTGATGACCATCCTCGGCGGACTGGCCGCGGCCGGCATCCTGTGGCTGTGGTCGGTGGCCTACCCGTGAGCGATGCGAACATGAACGCGATGGACGAGTCCGCTTCCCCGGTCGCGCGCACCGAATGGTGGCTGGCCAGCCTCGGCCGCACGCTGGTGTGGGCGCGCCTGCGCGTGCGCGAGGCCGGCACCGGCGAGGTGTTCGACAGCGACGGCAACACGCTGGTGTACGACAGCGAGGACAGCGCCCGCGCGGCGCTGATGGACGCCGAATTCGTCGCGTTCGACGGCCTCGACGAGGACGACGCCCTCGCCCGCGGCTTCTCGCTGGACGAAGTCGCGCCGCCGCGCGGCGACGACGACGCGGCGCTGCGCGGCGGCATGGTGCAGACGCTCGGCCGCCGGGCCTGAGCCGCCGGCGCGCGTCGATGTACCTCCCCCGCGCCTTCGCCGGACACGACCTCGCCACGCTCGATGCGCTGATCGACGCGCATCCCTTCGTCACGCTGGTCAGCGTCGACGGCGAAGCGCCCTTCGCCAGCCACCTGCCGGTGCTGTACCGGCGCGACGGCGACCGCGTGCTGATCGAAGGCCACTGGGCGCGGCCCAACCCGCAGCCCGCGCATCCGGGCCGCATGCTGATGATCGTCCATGGTCCGCACGCCTACGTGTCGCCCGGCGTCTATCCGGACAAGGAATCCGCCGCGCGCGTGCCGACCTGGAACTACGCCGTCGCCCACCTGCACGGCACGCCTGACGTGTTCGACGACCCCGACGCGCTCGGCGACCTCGTCGATCGCCTCAGCCGGCGCTTCGAGGCCACGGTCGGCCGCGACTGGCGCTTCGAGATGGCGCGCAACGACCACCGCAGCCAGTTGCGCGGCATCGTCGGCTTCCGCTTCGTGCCGACGCGGATCGACCTGAAGTTCAAGCTGAGCCAGAACCATCCGCCCGCCAACCGCACCGCCGTGCACGACGACCTCGCCGCCCGCGACGACGCGCAGGCGCGGGCGGTCGCGGCGCTGATGCGCACGCACGATCCCGACGCTTCCTGAGGACTTCGCCATGGACCTGAATCTCGCCGGCCGCCACGCGTTCGTCTGCGGCGCGTCCGAAGGCATCGGCCGCGCGACGGCACACGAACTCGCGCTGCTCGGCGCCCACGTCACCGTGCTCTCGCGCCGCGCGGACGCGTTGCAGGCGGTCGTGGCCGCGCTGCCGCGCAGCGGCGCGCAGGCGCACGCGCTGCTCGCGGCCGACGTCGCCGATACCGATAGGCTGCGCGCGAGCGTCGCCGCGCACGTCGCGTCGCGGCCGGTGCACATCCTGGTGAACAACACCGCGGGCCCGGCCGGCGGCCCGGTGCACGCCGCGGACGAAGCGGCGTTCCTCGACACCTTCCGCCGCCATCTGCTGGCGAACCAGACGCTGGTGCAGGCCGTGCTGCCGGGCATGCGCGCCGCCGGCTGGGGCCGCATCGTCAACGTGATCTCGACCTCCGTCTACGAGCCCATCCCTAACCTCGGCGTGTCCAACACCATCCGCGCCGCGGTGGCGGGCTGGGCGAAGACGCTGTCGCGCGAGGTCGCGGCCGACGGCATCACCGTGAACAACGTGCTGCCCGGCTACACCGAGACCGGCCGGCTGGCGCAGATCCTGGGCGATCGCGCCCGCGCGTCGGGCCAGAGCGAGGACGGCGTGGCCGCGGCGATGCGGGCCAGCGTGCCCGCGGGCCGCTTCGCGAAGCCGGAGGAAGTGGCGGCCGCGATCGCGTTCCTGTGCGCGCCGGCGGCCGGTTACGTCAACGGCATCAGCCTCGCGGTCGACGGCGGGCGCCTGCAGTCGATCTGAGTCCTGCCCCGCCGGCGCATCCGCGCCCGCGGACGGGACGCCGCCGCTCACCGCGCCAGGACGGCGACGGCCCGGTACCGATCGCACGCGGCGTCCACGGATTCATCGACCGCATCGACAACGTCTCCGCGCCCGGCTGCCGGATCCCCCGGCCGCACGACGGGTCGCGGGAGGACGCCACCGGAGTGCGGTTGTCCCTGATGATCGACGCGCACCACGTATTCGGCGCCGAGGCCTGCTTGGTCCGGGCGGGGCGCCGCACGGCTTCCCGCGTGGGGACGCGGCCGCATGCGCGCACGGAAGCCGGCATGAAGCCGGCACGACCGCGGCACGATCCGCGCAATACGCACGATCGCGCGCCGCGGCCTGCGCGGGTTGCCTCGCCCGGACGCGTGCGGCAGCCTATGACGCTGGCTCCCCTCGCCGCCGCATCCTGCAGAATTGCCATGGAAGACTTCGCGTCCAACGAACGCCGTTTCGCCGACCGGGTGCCGTTCGCACTCCAGGTGATGATCGTCTACGGCGAACTGGCGTGGGCCGCGGACGTGCTCGATCTCTCCGAGGGCGGCTGCGGCGTGTTCCGCCCGGCCGGCTGCCTGCTCAGCGTGGGCAACGTGTCGCGGCTGCTGTTCTTCCAGGGCAGCGGCCCGGCGGTGCCGGTGTCGGCGCGGATCGCTTGGATCAACGACCGCCACATCGGCTTCGAATACCACGAACCGCAGGCGATCCCGCCCTGCCCGCCCTGAGTCCGCCATGCCCGAAGGTCCCGAGATCCGACGCGCCGCCGACCGTCTCGCCGAAGCCGTGGTCGGCCAGCCGCTGCGCAGCGCCTGGTTCGCGTTCCCGGCGCTGAAGCCGCACGAGAAGCGTCTGCGCGGCCACCGGATCGAGGCGATCATGCCGCACGGCAAGGCCCTGCTCACGCACTTCGACCACGGCTGGACGCTGTACAGCCACAACCAGCTCTACGGCGTGTGGAAGATCGCCGCCGCCGGCGAGCGCCCGGAGACCGGCCGCTCGCTCCGCGTCGCGCTGGAGACGGACGAGCGCGCGATCCTGCTCTATTCGGCCTCGGACGTCGCGATGTGGAAAACCGCCGCCCTGCCGACGCATCCGTTCCTGTCGAAGCTGGGGCCGGACGTGCTCGATCCCGCGCTCGATGCGGCCACGGTCGAGCGCCTGTTCGACGACCCGCGCTTCCGCGGCCGCGCGCTGGGCGCGCTGCTGCTCGACCAGGCGTTCCTGGCCGGCATGGGCAACTACCTGCGCTCGGAAGTGCTGTTCGCCGCGCGGCTGCGGCCGGAACGCCGGCCGCGGGACCTTTCGCCCGCGGAACGCCGAATCCTCGCCCGCGAACTGCTCGACATCCCGCGGCGCAGCTACGCCACGCGCGGCATCGCGCCGGCCGCGGGCATGCGCGAGGACTACCTCACCGACACGCCCGACGGTTTCCGCTTCGAGGTCTTCGATCGCGAGGGCCAGCCCTGCCCGGTCTGCGGCGGCCCCGTGGTCCGGCAGGAAGTCGGCACGCGCCGGCTCTACCTCTGCCCGCGCTGCCAGCGCTGAACGCGAGCCGCTTCAGGCCGGGAACAGGCAGCCGCTGACGGTCCAGCGCGCGGTCGTGGCCGGATAGCTGCTGCCGATGCGGCTGATGTAGAGGCTGACGATGGTCGCCTTGTCGGCGTAGAGCGTGACCGGGCCGTAGGTCTTGCGGTCGATGGCCGCGTAACCCTCCGCGACCGCCAGATCGTGGACGCCGAACGCGCCGCCCACCGTCGTCCCGATCTGGAAGTCGGCGCGATCGGTGGTCGACGCCAGGCGGATGCTGCCGCTCACCTGCTCGATCTGCAGCCGGTAGCCGGCGGGCACCGTGAACTGCCCGGTCACCCCGGCGTAATTGGTCGGCACCGCGAGCGAACCGGAGGTCTGGAACGGTTTGTCGCAAACATCGCCATGCGCCTGGGCGAGGCACGGGGATAGCGCGAGCGCGGCGGCGAGCCAGAGGACGTTGCGGGACTTCATGCGGGAACACTCCTGCGGGTGGGGGAAAGGCGCACGGGTGATCGACGTGCGCGGTGCCGTGGAAAACGCGCGACCGCACCCGCGCCGGACACGGACGCGGCGGTTGCCGGTAAGCTTGTCGCCATGCGCACCTTCCTGCACCTGATCGACGGCGAATCCCGTGCGGCGCGCGACGCACGCACGCTCGACGTGTTCGATCCCGCCCGTGCGCAGCCGTATGCATGCGTGGCCGCCGGCGATGCCCGCGATGCCGCCGACGCCGTCGCCGCGGCGCAACGCGCGTTCCCCGCATGGGCCGCGCTGCCGTCGACCGAACGCGCACTGCGGCTGGAGCGCCTCGCCGCCGCGGTCGAGGCGCGGCTGGACGATTTCGCGCACGCCGAGGCGCTGGACGGCGGCAAGCCGCTGGCGCTGGCGCGCGACGCCGAGATCCCGCGGGCGATCGTGAACCTGCGGTTCTTCGCGCACGCCGCGACCCAGTTCGCCAGCGAATCGCACCACGGCCAGGCGGGGCTGAACTACACGCTGCGCCAGCCGCTGGGCGCGGTGGCGACGATCTCCCCGTGGAACCTGCCGCTGTACCTGTTCACCTGGAAGATCGCGCCGGCGCTCGCCGCCGGCAACACGGTGGTGGCCAAGCCGTCGGAGATCACGCCGGCGACGGCGACGATGCTCGGCGAACTCGCGGCCGACGCCGGCCTGCCGCCGGGCGTGCTCAACATCGTGCACGGCACCGGGCCGGAGATCGGCGAAGCGCTGGTGACCGACCCGGACATCGCCGCGATCTCGTTCACCGGCAGCACCGCCGTCGGCCGCCGCATCGCGGTGCTCGCCGCGGAACGGCTGAAGAAGGTGTCGCTGGAACTCGGCGGCAAGAACGCCACGCTGGTCTTCGCCGACAGCGACTGGCGCGGCGCGCTCGACACGCTGGTGCGCTCGGCGTTCCAGAACAGCGGGCAGATCTGCCTCTGCGGTTCGCGGCTGCTGGTGGAGCGCCGCATCCTGGCGGAATTCCGCGACGCCTTCGTCGAGCGCGCACGCACGCTGCGCGTCGGGGACCCGATGGATCCCGACGCGCGCATGGGCCCGCTGGTGTCGCAGACGCACTTCGACAAGGTCATGGCCGCGATCGCCCGCGCCCGCGACGAGGGCGCGCACGTGCTCTGCGGCGGGCACGCGATCGATCGCCCGGGCTGGTTCGTGGCGCCGACGGTGCTCGACGGCCTCGGCCCAGACTGCGCGACCAACCGCGAGGAGATCTTCGGCCCGGTGGTCACGCTGCAGGCGTTCGACGACGACGACGAAGCGCTCGCGCTGGCCAACGCCTCCGACTACGGCCTCAGCGCCTCGGTCTGGACCGCGGACCTGCGCCGCGCGCACCGCTTCGCCGCGGAGCTGCGCACCGGCATGGTCTGGATCAACACCTGGCTGATGCGCGACCTGCGCACGCCGTTCGGCGGCATGGGCCGTTCGGGACTCGGCCGGGAAGGCGGCATGGACGCCATGCGATTCTTCACCGAAGCCCGCAACGTGGGCATCGCCCTTTGAACGGAGCACACCGATGAGCCCCCCCCTCCGCCACCTGCTGCGCAACAACGCGGAATGGGCCGCGCGTGTCAGCCGCGAATCGCCCGAATTCTTCCGCAAACTCTCGCAGCAGCAGGCGCCGAAATACCTGTGGATCGGCTGTTCCGACTCGCGCGTGCCGGCGAACCAGGTCGTCGATCTCGCCCCGGGCGAGGTCTTCGTCCATCGCAACATCGCCAACGTCGTCGTCCATACCGACCTGAACTGCCTGTCGGTGATCCAGTTCGCGGTCGACGTGCTGAAGGTGGAGCACATCATCGTCGTCGGCCACTACGGCTGCGGCGGCGTGCATGCGGCCCTGACCGGCGCGCGGGTCGGGCTGGCCGACAACTGGATCCGGCACGTGGGCGACGTCGCGGTGAAGCATGTCGACGTGCTGGCCCAGGCCGGCGATGCGCCGCTGCAGCACGACCGCCTGTGCGAGCTCAACGTGCTGGAACAGGTCGCGAACGTCTGCCAGACCACCATCGTCCGCGACGCCTGGAGCCGCGCGCAGCCGCTGCTGGTCCACGGCTGGGTCTACACGCTGCGCGACGGCCTGGTCCACGATCTCGGCCTGAACGTCTCCGGCAACGAGCAGCTCGAACCGCAGTACGCCGCCGCGCTCGCGCGCATCCGCAGCGACCGCGAGGACCGGTGATGGCGGACGTCATCCACGCCTCGGGCGCGCCCCGCCCCGTCGGCCACTACCCGCATGCGCGCCGCGTCGGCGGGCTGCTGTTCCTGTCGGGGATCGGTCCGCGCGATCCGCTCGGCAACGGCATCCCCGGCAACGTCCACGATGCCGACGGCCGGCTGATCGCGTACGACATCGAGGCGCAGGCGCGCGCGGTCTTCGCCAACGTGCGCACCGTGCTCGAAGCCAGCGGCGCGCGCTGGGAGGACCTCATCGACGTCACCGTCTACCTGACCGACATGGCCCGCGACTTCGCCGCGTACAACGCGGTGTGGGCCGAACATTTCCCCGACCCGGCCACCGCGCCGTGCCGGACCACGCTGGGCATCACCGCGCTGCCGACGCCCATCGCGATCGAACTGAAGTGCGTCGCCGCACCGAAGGAGTGAACATGCTGCCCGGTCCCGTGAACCTGCAGGCCTGGATCGACGAACACCGCCACCTGCTCGAGCCGCCGGTGGGCAACAAGTGCATCGTCGACGGCGACTTCATCGTGATGATCGTCGGCGGGCCCAACGCGCGCACCGACTACCACTTCGAGGAAGGCCCGGAATGGTTCTTCCAGATCGAAGGCGAGATGGTGCTGCGCATCCAGGAAGACGGCCGCCCGCGCGACATCCCGATCCGCGCCGGCGAGACCTTCTACCTGCCGCCGCGCGTGCCGCACAGCCCGCAGCGCATGCCCGGCTCGGTCGGCCTGGTGATGGAGCGCCGCCGCCTGCCGCACGAGGACGACGCGCTGATGTGGTTCTGCGTCCAGTGCAACCACGCGCTGTACGAGGAATCCTTCCACCTCGTCGACATCGAGCAGGATTTCTTCCGCGTCTTCGAGCGCTTCTACCGCGACGACGCGCTGCGCGCCTGCACGCAGTGCGGCACGCTCAACCCGCGGCCGTCGCGCTACGAGCTGGCCGCGGGTTCGGAAGCGGACATCACCTGAGCCGCGCATGCTGAAGATCGACACCCACGCCCATTACCTGCCCCGCGACTGGCCCGACCTCGCGGCGAAGTACGGCGACATCCGCTTCCCGGTGATCCACCACGGCGACGACGGCCGTTCGCGCATCTACAAGGACGGCAAGTTCTTCCGCGAGATCTGGCCGAAGACCTGGGACCCGCGGATCCGCATCGAGGAATTCGCGGGCTTCGGCGTGCAGGTGCAGGTGCTGAGCACCGTGCCGGTGATGTTCAGCTACTGGGCCAAGCCGCAGAACGCGCACGACCTGCACCAGGCGCTCAACGACCACATGGCCGAGGCCGTGCGCGATTTCCCGCGCCACTACGCCGGCATCGGCACCGTGCCGCTGCAGTCGCCGCGGCTCGCGGTGCAGGAGCTCGAACGCTGCATGGACCAGCTCGGCCTGCAGGGCGTGCAGATCGGCTCGCACATCAACGACTGGAACCTCGACGCGCCGGAGCTGTTCGATTTCTTCCAGGCCGCGAGCGAACTCGGCGCCGCGATCCTGGTGCATCCGTGGGACATGATGGGCAGCGAGTCGATGCCGAAATACTGGCTGCCGTGGCTGGTCGGCATGCCGGCGGAGCAATCGCGCGCGGCCTGCTGCCTGGTCTTCGGCGGCGTGCTGGAGCGCCTGCCGCAGCTGAAGGTCTGCCTCGCCCACGGCGGCGGCAGCTTCCCGTACACGATCGGCCGCATCGAGCACGGCTTCAACATGCGCCCGGACCTCGTCGCCACCGACAACTTCCGCAACCCGCGCGAATACCTGTCGCGGCTGTATTTCGATTCGTGGGTGGCCGACCCGCGCGCGCTGCGCTACCTGATCGACACCTGCGGCGCCGAGCGCATCATGCTCGGCACCGACTACCCGTTCCCGCTCGGCGAACAGCATCCCGGCGCCGGCATCGCCGCGCTCGGACTCGACGGCGAACAGGAAGCGCGCCTGTACCACGGCACCGCGCTGGAATGGCTCGGCCTGTCGAAGGCGAGGTTCGCGTGAACATGCATCGCACCGCATTCTTCGGTAGAGCGGCCTTCAGGCTCCTGAGGCCGGCGCATGCACATCGACAGCGGCCCGGCTTTCGACAGCCGGAGTGCCGGTCGAGCCGCTCTACCGCAATGACGAAGCACACATGACCGAGTTCGACACCGCATCGCGATTCGCCGCCGGACACGACGCCGGCGACCCGCTGCACGGCTTCCGCGCGCAGTTCCACATCCCGCGCCACGACGGCGCGGAGATGGCCTATTTCTGCGGCAATTCGCTCGGCCTGCAGCCGCGCGGCGCGCGTGCGTACGTCGACGAGACGATGGACAAGTGGGCGCGGGACGCGGTCGAGGGCCATTTCCGCGAACCGGCGCCGTGGATGACGTACCACGCGCTGGTCCGCGACGCGCTGGCCGGCGTGGTCGGCGCGCAGCCGCAGGAAGTGGTGGCGATGAACTCGCTCACCGTGAACCTGCACCTGATGATGGCGAGCTTCTTCCGCCCCGAAGGTCGCCGCAACCGCATCCTGATGGAGGCCGGCGCGTTCCCGTCGGACCGCCACGCGATGGCGTCGCAGCTGCAGTTCCACGGCCTGTCCGTCGACGACTGTCTGGTCGAACTCGCGCCCGATCGCGACGACGGCACCTTCTCGATGGCGGCGATCGAACGCGCGATCGCCGAGCACGGCGACACGCTGGCGCTGGTGCTGTGGCCGGGCGTGCAGTACCGCACCGGACAGGCGTTCGACCTTGCCGGGATCGCGCGGCTCGGCCACGCCGCCGGCGCGATGGTCGGGTTCGATCTGGCGCACGCGGTCGGCAACCTGCCGCTGGCGCTGCACGACAGCGGCGCCGACTTCGCGGTGTGGTGCCACTACAAGTACATAAATGCCGGGCCGGGCGCGGTCGCCGGGTGTTTCGTGCATGAACGTCATGCGCACACCGATCGCCCGCGCTTCGCCGGCTGGTGGGGCCACGACGAGGCCACGCGCTTCCGCATGGGTCCCGAGTTCGTGCCGACGCCCGGCGCCGACGGCTGGCAGCTGAGCAATCCGCCGATCCTCGGCCTCGCGCCTCTGCGCGCCTCGCTCGACCTGTTCGCGCAGGCGGGCATGCCGGCGCTGCGCGCGAAATCCGAGGCGCTCACCGGCTTCCTCGACACCCTCATCCGCACGCAGCTGGCCGACGTGCTGTCGATCGTCACCCCGTCGAACCCCGCCGAACGCGGCTGCCAGCTGTCGCTGCGCGTCGCCGGCGGACGCGAACGCGGCCGCGCGCTCTTCGAGTTCCTCGCCGAACGCGGCGTCCTCGGCGACTGGCGCGAACCGGACGTGATCCGGATCTCGCCGGCGCCGCTCTACAACACCTTCGCCGACGTGCTGCGCTTCGCGCGCACCGTCCGGGCGTGGCACGCATGACGGCAGCCCCATGACCGCGATCGCCGAGCGACACCTCACCCTCGTCGGCGCCGGCCTCGCCGGCGCGCTGCTCGCCACCCTGCTCGCGCAGCGCGGCTGGACGGTCGAGGTCTTCGAGCGCCGAGGCGACCCGCGCGTGCACGGCTACGCGGGCGGGCGTTCGATCAACCTCGCCCTCGCCGAGCGCGGCCTGAACGCGCTGCGCGCCGCCGGCGTCGATGGCGACGTGATGAAGCAGGCGGTGATGATGCGCGGGCGCATGGTGCACCCCCGCGATGGCGGCGAGCACCTGCAGCGCTACGGCCGCGACGACAGCGAAGTGATCTGGTCGATCAGCCGCGGCGACCTCAACATCGTGCTGCTGGACGCCGCGGAGGCCGCGGGCGTGACGCTGCATTTCGATCGACGGCTGGAACGCGTGGACTTCGATGCGCGCATCGCGCATTTCGTCGGCGAGCGCGAGGACATCGCGCGCCGCTTCCACGCGCTGGTCGGCTGCGACGGCGCGGGCTCCAGCCTGCGCGCGGCGATGGGGGCGGTGTCGGACCTCGGCGAACGCGTCGAGGCGATGCCGCATGGCTACAAGGAACTGGAGATCCCGCCCGCCGCGGACGGCGGCTTCCGGATCGAGCCCAACGCCCTGCACATCTGGCCGCGCGGCGACTACATGTGCATCGCGCTGCCGAACGACGAGCGCACGTTCACCGTCACCCTGTTCCTGCGCAACGAAGGGCCGCTGAGCTTCGCGACCGTGCGCGACGGCGCGGAGGCCGAGGCGTTCTTCGCCCGCGACTTCCCCGACGCGCTGCCGCTGATCCCGGACCTCAGGCGCGATTTCGTGGCCAATCCGACCGGCATGCTGGCGACGCTCTACCTCGACCGCTGGCACCTCGACGGCCGCGCGGTGCTGCTCGGCGACGCCGCGCACGCGATGGTGCCGTTCCACGGCCAGGGCATGAACTGCGCGTTCGAGGACTGCGTCGCGCTGGCCGCGCACCTCGACGCCGACGGCGACACCGCGACCGCGTTCGCCGCGTTCGAGGCCGAGCGCAAGCCGAACGCCGCGGCGATCCAGGCGATGGCGCTGGAGAACTCCCGCGAGATGAGCGACCGCGTCGACGACGCCGACTTCCTGCTGCAGCGCCAGCTCGAACGCCTGCTCGCCGAGCGCCATCCCGGCCGCTTCGTGCCGCGCTACGCGATGGTGTCGTTCATGCGCGTGCCGTATGCCGTGGCCTATGCGCGCGGCCAGGTGCAGCGCGCGCTGCTGGTCGAGGCCACGCAGGGGCGCGACACGCTGGACGACCTCGACTGGGACGCGATCGACCGCAGGGTCCGCGAGCGCCTGTCGCCGCTGGCGGCGGAGGCCTGAGTGGCGGCGAGCTTCCTGTTCTACGACCTCGAGACCTACGGCACCGATCCGCGCCGCACGCGGATCGCGCAGTTCGCCGCGATCCGCACCGATGCCGAGCTGAACCAGATCGACGCGCCCTGGGACTTCCTCGTGAAGCCCGCCGACGACCTGCTGCCGTCGCCGATCGCGTCGCTGATCACCGGCATCACCCCGCAGCAGGCGCTGCGCGAAGGCGTGACCGAGGCCGAGGCGTTCGCGCGCATCCACGAGGCGATGGCGACGCCGGAGACCTGCACGCTCGGCTACAACTCGCTGCGCTTCGACGACGAATTCGTGCGCCACGGGCTGTTCCGCCATTTCTACGACCCGTACGAACGCGAGTGGCGCGGCGGCAATTCGCGCTGGGACCTGCTCGACGTGATGCGGCTGGCGCATGCGCTGCGCCCGGGCGGCATCGTCTGGCCGAAGCGCGAGGACGGCGCGCCGTCGTTCCGACTGGAACACCTCGCCGACGCCAACGGCGTGCGCGAGGGCGACGCGCACGAGGCGCTGTCCGACGTGCGCGCGCTGATCGGCATGGCGCGCAAGCTGAAGGCCGCGCAGCCGAAGCTCTGGGACTACACGCTGAAACTGCGCGACAAGCGCTTCGCCGCGCGCCTGCTCGACACCGTCGCGATGACGCCGGCGCTGCACGTCTCGCAGCGGTTCCCGGCGGCGCGGCTGTGCGCGGCCGCGGTCGTGCCGCTGGCGCGGCATCCGCGGATCGACAACCGGGTGATCGTGTTCGACCTGCACGAGGATCCGGAACCGCTGTTCGCGCTCGACGCGGATGCCATCGCCGATCGCCTGTACACGCCGGTCGCGGACCTGCCCGAGGGCGAGACGCGCATCCCGCTGAAGGAAGTGCACCTCAACCGCAGCCCGATGCTGATCGACTGGGCGCACCTCCGCACGCCGGATTTCGCGCGGCTGGGGATCGATCCCGCGCTGGTCGAGGCCCGCGCCGCGCGGCTGCGCGAGGCCGGCCCGGCGCTCGCCGAAAAACTGCGCCGCGTCTACGCCGGGCGCGACCGCTTCGAGCCGGGCGACGTCGACGGCTCGCTGTACGACGGCTTCCTGCAGGAGGGCGACAAGCGCAAGTTCGCCGAGGTCCGCGGCACGCCGCCGGAGGCGCTGGGACTGCGCGACTTCGGTTTCGCCGATCCGCGGTTGCCGGAACTGCTGTTCCGTTACCGCGCGCGCAACCTGCCGGACACGCTGTCCGCCGACGAACGTGCGCGCTGGGACGCCTACCGCCGCAGCCGCCTGTGCGAAGATCGCGGCCTGTCCGAAATCACGTTCGACCAGCACCGCGCCGAGGTCGCGGCGCTGCGCCTGGCGCACGCCGGCGACGGCCGCGCGCAGGCGCTGCTCGACCAGGCCCAGGCGTGGGCCGATGCCCTGGAATCCAATCTCGCATGAATGCCCTCGCATGAGCGCCTACTTCTCCGATCGCAGCTTCCGCTTCCTGCGCGCCCTCGCCCGCCACAACGACCGCACGTGGTTCCAGGACCACAAACAGGACTACGAGGACCACGTCCGCAAGCCGTTCCTCGCGCTGCTGACCGACCTGCAGGCGCCGCTGCGCGAAGTGAGCGAGCACTACCGGTCCGATCCGAAGACCGTCGGCGGTTCGCTGTTCCGCATCCATCGCGACACCCGCTTCAGCAACGACAAGGCGCCGTACAAGAACTGGCAGGGCGCGCGGCTGTTCCACGAGCGCCACAAGGAAGTCGAGGCCCCGTCGTTCTACCTGCACCTGCAGCCGGGGAATTGCTTCGTCGCCGCCGGGCTGTGGCACCCCGAACCCGAGACCCTGCGCCGCATCCGCCAGTTCATCGTCGACAACCCGGGCAGCTGGGCCGCGGCCGCGCATGCGCCGGCGTTCCGCAAGCGCTTCGACCTGGACGACGACGAGATGCTGGTGCGTCCGCCGCGCGGCTTCCCGGCCGACTTCGCGTACCTGGACGACCTGCGCCGCAAGAACCACGTCGCGATCCGCGCCCTCGACGACGCCACCATCACCGGGCCGAAACTGCTGTCGGTGCTGGCGAAGGACCTGCAGGGCATGGGCCCGTTCATCGACTACCTCTGCGCGGCCCTCGACCTGGAATTCTGAGGGTGCCGGCGCGGTCCCGGCAGGACGGCATGCCGGATGACGGCATCCCCATGAGGACATGCTGCATGAGGACATGTGGCATGAGGACATGCGGCATGAAGACATGCCGCATCGCGACATGACAGCGTCAATACGGCCCCGTATCCTCGGGTCGATGCCGTCGACAGGGGGACGGCAGGCTAGGACTGGCGCGGCCGGGGGCCGCGTCTTCAAGGAACCAGAAACCCAATCGAGGGGACCATCAAGTGCGTAAATACCTCTGCGGGCTCGCGCTCGCTCTGGCGGCACCGTGTGCGTTCGCTGCGACCGGCGTGGCCTTCGTCCACGGCACCGGCTCCCAGACCAACGCCTACAACGACTACTGGCAGCCCGCCATGGTCGACTCCGTGCGCGGCGGCCTGCCCGACCCGTCCAACTACGTCGTCATCAACTGCGACTTCACCCAGTACATGTGGGACAGCCGCGCCGCAGGTTGCCTGGCCGGCCAGCTGACCACCTTCATCAACAACCGCAACATCGATCGCCTGATCGTCATCACCCATTCCAACGGCGGCAACGTGATGCGCTGGATCCTGTCGAACCCGACCTGGGACAGCCGCTATCCGAACATCATCAGCAAGACCGTCCGCGTGACCGCGCTGGCGCCGTCGTCGGCGGGCACGCCGCTGGCCGACGCGGTGATGAACGGCAACGTCTTCGAGGCCGCCGTGGGCTGGCTGCTCGGCTACCAGAACGATGCCGTGCGCATGCAGCAGACCAGCTGGATGTCGTACTACAACGCGAACTACCTCTACGGCACGAGCGGTCGCCCGGCGCTGCCGAAGACCTTTCGCAGCGTGGTCGGCACCGACGTCGATTCCTCGCCGTTCGACAGCGACAGCTACTGCGGCGGCTACACCGAGAACGTGGGCCTGGAAGTCACCCAGAACTGGCTGGCCAGCTGCTCGGACGGCTTCCTCAACTGCAGCAGCCAGTCGGCCGCCGGTTCGGTGTGGTTCTACGACACCTCGCGCACCGCGGGTGCGGAACCGCTCTCGCACAACCAGAGCCGCCGCGCCTGCTTCAACCTCAACACCATTCTCCGCACGGACGTCGGACAGTGAGGACCCCCGCCATGAGACTTTCCATCGCCATCGCGCTGGCCCTCGCTTCCTTCGCCGCCTCGGCCGCGCAGCCGCTGCGCGCACCGGCCGCGACCGACCAGTCGCCCTCCCGCCTCGTCGCGCTGCCGGCCCCGTCGGCCAGGATCGAGCGCGCCCCCGTGTCCTTCTCGTGGAAGCTCGACCCGGAGCAGGCCGTCGTCGCCCAGCAGCCGTACGTGGCCCAGAGCCGCGAGTACTGGCAGACCGTCGACGCCGCCCGGCTCGACCAGGGCCTGGCCCTGAAGATGTCGGCCCCGGGCAGCCTGATCCGCATCAGCCCGACCGAAGGCGCCCGTGCGCTGCGCAGCAGCGAGCTGCAGGTGTCCAACGGCCGCGGTTCGGCCAGGCTGACGCAGGTCGCGTCGGCCGAGCAGTTGACCAAGGCCGGGCTGGACGTGCAGGCCGGCAGCCTGATCGCCAAGCTCGACGCGCAGGAAGGCGCCGGCACCTACACGGTGCGCGTGCCCAAGGCGCAGGGCCGCTACCTCGTGCACGTGTTCGAGCCCGCCAGCAGCGACGTGCTGCGCGCCGGCACCGATCGCGCGCATGCGCTGGCCGGCGGCAGCCTGCGGTTCGACGTCGACATGAGCCACGCCGGCAAGCGCGGCGGCAACCTGCAGGCCGAAGCCCTGCTGGTCGCCCCCGACGGCCGCAGCTGGCCGGTCGCGCTCGCGTCCGACGGCGCCGGCGCGCTCACCGCCGACGTCAAGCTGCCGAAGAAAGTCGGCAACACGCCGGGCCTGTGGGAGCTGCAGGTGTTCGCCGACGCCGACGGCATCCAGCGCGATGCCCGCACCGCGTTCGCCGTGGCCGCGCCCACCGCCCGTTTCGACGGCGTGTTCGCGTTCAACGCGAAGACGATGCGGATGGCGCTGCCGGTGCAGGCCGCATCCGAAGGCCGCTACGAGGCCCGCGGCACGCTGTTCGCCACCGCGCCCGACGGTGCGATGCGCCCGGTCTCCGAAGCGCACAGCGCGGCGTGGATGAAGCGCGGCAACGGCATGCTGGTGCTGCAGTTCGAGCGCAGCCACCTGCCGGCCGGCTACGGTGCACCGTTCGAAGTGCGGCAGCTGGAACTGAACGACCAGTCGCGCATGGCGCCGCTGGAAAGCCGCGAAAGCGCGGGCCGCGCCCGCTGATCGCGTCGTTTCGTTCGCGTGTCACGACACGGGGCCGCGAGGCCCCTTGTCGTTGGTGCAGTCGGCGCGGTTTCGGCGCGCGACGACTTCAGCGGGCGACGATGCCCGTGGCGAAGGTCGGCAGGCCTGCCGCCGCATGCGCGATCGGCGCCAGCGCACCGTCCGCGCCTACGGCGAAGGCGTTGATGGCACCGTCGCGCGGGCTCAGCGCGTACAGGAAGCGACTGTCGGGATCCACCGCCAGGTCGGTCGGGCCGCTGCCGTTGCCGGTGCTGCCGGCGACCGCCCGCAGCAGCGCCGCCGAGCCGTCGCCGGCGAGGCGGTACGAGGACAGGCCGGCGCTGCCGGCATTGGCGACGTAGGCGAACCGTCCGTCGCGGGTACTCACGACCCAGCAGGCCGCGTTCTGTCCGCTCGGCACCGCCGGCGACACGACGGTCGCGGCGCCATCGCCACCGAGCGCGTAGGCCGACAGCGTGCTGCGGCCCGCGACGCCGCCCGCCGCTTCCGACACCAGCAGCTGGTCGCGACGCCCGAACGCGAACCCGAACGGCGTCGGCGTCGGCGACGCGGTGACGTGAGCCGGGCCGAGCAGGCCGTCGCCGCGCACGACATACGTCAGGACGCGGTTCGTCGCCTTCTCGGTCACCGCCAGCAGGTCGCCGTCGCGATTGAAGCCGACCTGCGCCGCGCCGGTACCGGTCCCGTCGAGCGCGCGGCGCGCGCCGGCGATCGGCACCAGCTTGCCGTAGATGGTGAGCCGGAAGCCCTGCAGGCTGTCGCTGCCGGTGTTGAGGACGTACACGACGTCGTTCTCGATCGCCACGCTGACCGGGCGGGTACCGCCCGAGGCCTCGGTGTCGGTGCGGAACAGGTAGCCGCCGAGGTTCAAGAACACGCTGACGCTGTCGCTGCCGGGATTCACCGCCAGCAGCCAGGCGCCGGAATCGCTGAGCGCCAGCGCGCCCTGGTTGCCGAGGCCGGCGCCGGTGCCGGTGCCGCGGGTGTCGAAGCGGCGCTGCGCGCCGAGGCGACCGTCGGCGAAGCGCTCGAAGGCCACCACCTGATTGCCGTTGGTGGCGTTGGTCATCGTGAAGACGGTGCCTTCGGCGCGACCCGGGCCGGCGACGGCCGGGACGACGATCGCCGCGCAGGCGGCGGCGAGCGCGAGGGGCAGGACGGCGCGCAGGGAACGGCGGCGGAAGCGGAACGGGGACGACATGGCGAACTCCATCGGTCGAAAGGGGGAAGGCCC
>JBQCJG010000291.1:0-30243 GCA_051952955.1 Lysobacteraceae bacterium
CGCCGGCGGCATCGCGTGCCGGGAAGCCCCACGGAGGGTGCTTCCCGGCTTTTTTCGTGACCGATCACGGCCCTCAGGTCCAGGCGGCGATCGCGAAGGCGCGGTCGCTGATCGCCGGCTTCGGCAGCCGCACCGTCACCGGGCCGACGGGCGGACATGGACTGTCGGCGCCGGCCACGTCCGGCTAGGATCTCCGCACCTCGTCGACCGGAGTGCGCCATGCGCCGTGTTTTCCCGGGTTCGCTGCTCGTCCTTGCCTGTGCCGCCGCCCATGCCGGCGAGCCCCCTCAGGCGGAGATCCACCTCACGCCGGGCGCGCCGCCCGCATCGCCCGAACTCGTCGCCCTGCTCGCCGAGAAGGATCGCCAACTGTTCGAGGCGGGCTTCGGCTGCAAGCTGGACGTGCTCGCCACGCTCGTCGCCGACGATCTCGAATTCATCCACGACAAGTGGGGACGCACTGCGTCCTCGGGCGCCGAGTTCATGCGGGGCGCGCGCGAGAACTGCAGCAAGCAGGAGACCGGCGAGAATTTCCGCGCGCGGCGCGAACTCGTCGAAGGCAGCATGCGTGTCTACGTCCTGCAGGGCTTGGGTGCCATGCAGATGGGCGAGCACCGGTTCTACGCACTGCAGCCGGGCAAGCCGGATCGCTTGACCGAGTCGGGCAAGTTCATCGACGTCTGGCGGCAGGTCGACGGCCAGTGGAAGCTGGCGCGCGTGATCAGCTACGACCACAAGCTCGCGGAGTGATCCCGCGCCGTCGCGCGGCGAGCATCAGACCGAGAACACCACCGTCCGCTGTCCGTTGGGCAGCACGCGATCGTCCAGCCAGCAGCGCAGCGCCTGCGCCAGCACGCGGCGTTCGACGTCGCGGCCGATGCGGATCAGGTCGGCCGGCGTGTCGTGGTGGCTCACGCGCTGCGTGTCCTGCTCGATGATCGGCCCCTCGTCGAGATCCGCGGTGACGAAGTGCGCGGTCGCGCCGATCAGCTTCACGCCGCGGGCATGCGCGCCGTGGTACGGCTTCGCGCCCTTGAAGCCGGGCAGGAAGGAGTGGTGGATGTTGATGCAGCGACCGGCCAGCTTCGCCGAGAGGTCGTCCGACAGCACCTGCATGTAGCGCGCCAGCACCACGAGCTCGGTGCGCGTTTCCTCGATCAGCGCCCACAGCCGCGCTTCCTGTCCCGCCTTGCCGCCGGGCGGCAGCGGCAGGTGGTGGAACGGGATGCCTTCGAAATCGAGGTGGCGGTAGGTCTCGCGCGGATGGTTGGAGACGATCGCGACGATCTCCATCGGCAGTTCGCCGTTGCGCCAGCGGTAGAGCAGATCGGCGAGGCAGTGGTCGAACTTCGACGCCATCAGCAGCACGCGCCGGCGTTCGCTGCGGTCGCGCATCGTCCACTGCATGCCGAAGCGCCCGGCCGGCACCGCGAACGCCTCGCGCAGCGCGTCGAACGACGCGCCGGCCTCGACCAGCGAAAACACGGTGCGCATGAAGAACCGGCCGCTGTCGGGATCGCTGTACTGCTGCGATTCCAGGATGTTGGCGCCGTGTCCGAACAGGTGGCCCGAGACGGCGTTGACGATGCCGGGCTTGTCGGGGCAGGAGAAGGTCAGGACGTACTGGCGCGGCGACATGCGGACTTCGGCGGGCAGGGGCGGGGCCCGTGACTGTACACGCTGCGCTGCGACGCCGCGGCTGGCGTCGTTTGCAGCGGGCGCATGGCGTTCGCCGGCGCCTCAGCGCTCGCCGTCCACCGCGCGCCGGCCCAGCGCCGGATCGTCGGTGAAGAACGCGTCGATGCCCAGCGCGAGCGCATCGCGGATCTGCCGCACCGATCCGGCCTCGCTGCGCGCGGCGGGGCCGCCGTCGCCGGCGTAGCTGCCAAGGAAATGGTTCTCGGGACGGAACGTGTAGACGACCACCTCCAGCCCGGCGGCATGCGCTGCGTCCACCAGCGGGCTGCGGCCGTCGCGCGGGTCGAGGTCGCGATACGCGGGACCGATGGCGTCGGCGTACTGCGCCACGTCGTGCAGTCCGCCGGCCTGCATGAGATCGCCGTAGCGGCGCGGATGGCCCGCGGCGACGGTGTCGTACGGCTCCTCGCGCTTGCCGCCGAACAGCTGCAGGAGACGGACGTTTCCGCCGCGCGGCAGCTTCGCCCGCAGCGCGCGCAGGTTCGCGGTCTCGAACGACTGGATGAGCACCGGCGCGGTGCGCGTGTACGCATGCGCCTGCAGCGCGTCGAGCAGGCGATCCTCCATCGCGAGGCCGGCCTGCGCGAAATGCGTCGGATGCTTGATCTCCGGCACGAGGCCGATGACGCGTCCCCGGCGCGCGGATTCGGCGGCGACGAGGTCGACGATCTCGTCGAAGGTCGGAATCTCGTACTGACCATCGCGCGCGGTGCCGCGCAGTTCGGGCAGGCGCTCGCGGGCGCGCAGCGTCTTCAGCTCGGCCAGCGTGAAGTCCTCGGTGAACCAGCCGGTCACGCGCTCGCCGTCGACGGTCTTCGTCGCCCTGCGATCCGCGAATTCCGCATGCGCGGCGACGTCGGTGGTGCCGGAGATCTCGTTCTCGTGCCGCGCCACCAGCACGCCGTCGCGGGTGCTGACGAGGTCCGGCTCGACGATGTCCGCGCCGTCCTCGATCGCCTTGCGATAGCTTTCGAGCGTGTGCTCCGGCCGCAGCGCGCTGGCGCCGCGATGGCCGATGACGAGGGCGTGCGAAGCGTGGAGGGGCATGGGCGGTGCGGTCACGGTGCGCGGATTCGATGCGCATCCTGCCATGGCGAGCAGGGCTGCGAGGAGGACGGCAGGCAGCAGGTGGATCGGGCGAACGGTCGGCATGCGCGCAGTGTCGCCCGGACGTGCGACAGCGGCATGTCGGCGTCGCAGGGCACTCACGCCGCGGGCGCGTTCGGCCGCCGCGAGGCGAGGGCGTCGGCCTGTCGGGTCGGTTCCGGCAGGCGATAGCGGCCGACCTGCCGCAGCACCAGCGGCACGACGCTCGCCATCGCGACGCGGTGCCCGGGCGAGACCACCAGCGGCAGGCAGCGCGGCTTGCTGCGCAGCAGCCAGCCGACCTGGCGGCCGCGCAGCCGCAGCGGCACGTGCGCGCCGCGGAGATCGTCGAGCGGGCCGTCGGGCGTGCCGGCGAGGATCTTCTTCGCGACGCCCAGACAGGGCAGGCCCGTGACCAGCCCGAAATGCGCGGCGATACCCAGCCCGCGCGGATGCGCGATGCCCTGGCCGTCGACGAACACGAGGTCCGGCGTGCGCGACAGCCGCGCCAGCGCCGCGAACAGCGCCGGCAGTTCGCGGAACGACAGCAGGCCGGGCACGTACGGCATCGTCGTCGGCACGCGCGCGACGTGCGCTTCCAGCACCTCGGCCGTTTCCGCATCGAGCAGCACCGCCGCCGCACGCGTGGTCGCGCCTTCGTCCTCGAAGCCGACGTCGAAGCCCGCGATCGTGCGCAGCGGCTGCACGAACCCGTCTTCGAGCACGACGCTCGCCGCGAGTGTGCGCTGCAGCGTGCGCGCGCCGGCGATGCTGCCGTCCCAGTCGGCGAAGGGAGCGGCCGGCGCGGTACCTGCCGTGCGCGCCGTCGAGGCGTCGGTGTTCGTCATCGCTGCGGTTCCTGCGGGGGCGTGGAGCGAGCGTGTCGCGACGGCGCTGAATCCGCTCTGATGTGCGCGGAGGCTGCAGATTGCCCGGCGCGATGGCGGGCCGTTGCACGACCGCAATGGCCTGCCCTCGGCGGCATCGTCACATGCACATGACGACACGCCATGGCGATCCGTTCCGGTCCCGCTACCATGCCGAGATCCTTCTCCGCAGGCAGGTGTCGCCCATGTCGTACGTCCGCTGTCTCCGCGGCCTCGCCTCCGGCATCGAATACGGCGCCGACGTGCCGATGAACCTCGATCCCGCGGACGGACGCCCGGTCGAGATGGTGCTCGACCTCGAACGCCTCGCCGCCGAGCGGCCCGGCGCCGCGTGGTACGACCCGCGCCGTCGCGACCTGTGGCGCTTCGGCGCGCTGATGGCGCTGGACATCGCCGATCCCGGCGATGCGCGGCACATCGTCGCGCTGGGCGAGGGCCACACGCCGCTGCTCGAGTATCGCGACCATCCGCTTGCGGCGAAGGCGGGCCTCGCGCTGCAGGTGAAGGAAGAGGGCAAGGCGCATCCCGGCCATGGCGCGAATCCGACCCAGAGCTTCAAGGATCGCGGCATGGCGATGGTGGTCGCGCAGGCGCGCCGGCTCGGGCTGGCGAAGCTCGCGGTGCCGACGCAGGGCAACGCCGGCGACTCGCTCACGCGCTACGCGCTGGCCGGCGGGCTGTCGGTGGTCGTGGCGATGCCGGACGACACGCCGGCGCCGATCCTCGGCAACGTCGCCGCCGCGGCGCGGCGCTTCCCGGATCGGGTGATCCTCGAACTCGTCGGCCCGACCATCCGCGAGGCCGGCGCGTACCTCAAGGAGCATTACGTGCCGCAGGGGTATTTCTCGGTCGCCACGTTCCAGGAGCCGGGCTGGCGCATCGAGGGCAAGAAATCGCTGGGCCTGGAACTGGCCGAACCCGCGCCCGGCGAGACCCGCTGGTCGCTGCCCGACGCGGTGATCTATCCCACCGGCGGCGGCACCGGCGTGCTCGGCATGTGGAAGGCGTGGGACGAACTCGAAGCGCTGGGCCTGATCGACGGCCGCCGCCCGCGCATGCTCTGCGTGCAGAGCGAAGTCACGCCGCCGCTGGTGAACGCGTTCGATGCCGGCGTCGACGACACCACCGTCGTGACCGCAGGCAGCACGATGAGTTTCGGCTTGAACGTGCCCGGCGGGGTCGGCCATTTCAGGGTGCTGGACATTATCCGCCGCAGCGGCGGCGCCGCGGTCGCAGTCAGCGAAGCCGACACCGCCGCCGAACTGCAGCGCGTCTGGCGCGACAAGCGCTGGTGGATCTCGCCCGAAGGCGCCGCCTGCCTCGCCGCGAACCCGCAACTGCTCGATCGCGGCCTGCTCAGGCGCGGCGAGCGCGTGGTGGCGGTGAACACGGGCTCGTCCGAGAAGTATCTGCCGGCGGTGCGGTATCTGATGTAGGGCGGCGCGCGATCAGTGCGCGCGCCGGTCTTTCGATCGCGGCGATGGCCGCTTCCATGCGCTTGCGGCCGGGTTCGCCGAGTGCACGCGCACTCAGGCCTTGTAGAACCCGCGATACCACGCGACGAAGTTCCTTACCCCCACTTCGATCGGCGTATCGGGCGAATACCCGGTGTCGCGGGCGAGGGCAGAAACGTCGGCGGCGGTGTCGGGCACGTCGCCGGGCTGCAGCGGGAGGAGATTCATCGTCGCCTTGCGGCCGAGGCAGTCTTCCAGCACTTCGATGTAGCGCAGCAGCTGCACCGGACTGTTGTTGCCGATGTTGTAGACGCGGTACGGCGCGGACGACGTGGCGGGCGTCGGATGGAGCGGGTCGTGCGCGGGATCGGGGCCGGGCACGCGGTCGAGCGTGCGGATCACGCCCTCGACGATGTCGTCGATGTAGGTGAAGTCGCGGGTGTGCCGGCCGTGGTTGAAGACGTCGATCGGTTCGCCGGCGAGGATCTTCTTCGTGAACAGGAACAGCGCCATGTCCGGTCGGCCCCACGGGCCGTAGACGGTGAAGAAGCGCAGGCCCGTGGTCGGCAGGCCGAACAGGTGGCTGTAGGTGTGCGCCATCAACTCGTTCGTCTTCTTGCTGGCCGCGTACAGGCTGACCGGATGGTCGACGCTGTCCTCCACCGCGAACGGCAGCTTGCGGTTCGCGCCGTAGACCGAGCTGGACGACGCGTAGACGAGGTGCTCGACGCCGCAATGGCGGCAGGCTTCGAGGATGTTGAGGAACCCGACGATGTTGCTGTCGATGTAAGCGCGCGGGTTCTCCAGCGAATAGCGCACGCCGGCCTGCGCGGCGAGGTTGACCACGCGCTGCGGTTTGAAGGCGTCGAACGCGGCGTCCAGCGCTTCGCGATCCTCCAGCGACGCCTTCACGAACGAGAAGCCGGACAGCGGCGTCAGCCGTGCGAGGCGCGCCTCCTTCAGCGTCGGGTCGTAGTAGTCGTTGAGGTTGTCGTAGCCGAGGACCTCGTTGCCGCGCGCGATCAGGCGCTCGGCGAGTCGGGAACCGATGAAGCCGGCGGCGCCGGTGACGAGGATGCGCATGGGGATGTCCGCGACGTACGAGGCTGCGATTTTAGGCGCGAATGGTCGGGGATGCGCGGTCCGGACTCCGCCGACGCAAAGCGCCCCCTCCCCAACCCTCCCCAACCCTCCCCCGCATGCGGGGGAGGGAGATTCGCGCGCAGTGCGAACGGGTGGGGGCAACGCAATTTTACGCGGCAGGGACTGAGCTTGGCGCGGTGTGGACGATCGCTTGGCGTCGCCCGCCGATCTGGGACATCAAAGCCGCCCGTCCACCGCCTCGCGCGGCAGCACGCCCTTGACGTCGAACAGCACGGCGCCGGGCTTGCCGAAGCGGCGGATGCCGTCGGCGCCGAGGGCGACGAACTCGCGGTGCGCCACGGCGAGGATCACCGCGTCGTAGGCGGCTGCGGCCGGTGCTTCGGTCATCGCGAGGCCGTATTCCTCCTGCGCGAGATGCGCATCGACCCGCGGGTCGTGCACGTCGACCGCAACGTTGAAACGGCGCAGTTCTTCGAGGATGTCGACCACGCGGGTGTTGCGCAGGTCGGGGCAGTTTTCCTTGAAGGCGAGGCCCAGCACGAGCACCTTCGCGTTCGCGGTGAGCAGGCCGCGTTCGGACATCGACTTGATCGCGCACTGCGCCACGTGCGGGCCCATGCCGTCGTTGATGCGGCGGCCGGCGAGGATCACGTCCGGGTGGTAGCCGATCTGCTGCGCCTTGTGCGTGAGGTAGTAGGGATCGACGCCGATGCAGTGGCCGCCGACCAGGCCGGGCTTGAACGGCAGGAAGTTCCACTTGGTGCCCGATGCGGCCAGCACCTCGTGGGTGTCGATGCCCAGGCGGTGGAAGATCAGCGCCAGTTCGTTGATCAGCGCGATGTTGACGTCGCGCTGGATGTTCTCGATGACCTTCGCCGCTTCCGCCACGCGGATGCTGCTGGCCTTGTGGGTGCCGGCGGTGATGATGTCGCCGTACAGCGCGTCGACGAAGTCGGCGACCTCCGGCGTGGAGCCGGAAGTGACCTTCATGATGGTTTCCAGCCGGTGCTGGTGGTCGCCCGGGTTGATGCGTTCAGGGCTGTAGCCGGCATAGAAATCGACGTTGAATTTGAGGCCCGATTCGCGCTCGACGATCGGCACGCAGGCTTCCTCGGTAGCGCCGGGATACACGGTCGATTCGTAGATCGCGATGCCGCCCCTGCGGATCGCGCGGCCGACGGTGCGGCTGGCGGATTCCAGCGGGCGCAGGTCGGGGCGCTTGTAGGCGTCGATCGGCGTCGGCACGGTGACGATGAAGACGTTGCAGCCGTCGAGGTCCTTCGCGTCGCAGCTGAAGGACAGCTTCGATGCTGCCCGAAGCTCGTCCTCGCTGGTTTCCAGGGTGCGGTCGTGGAAGCGCCGCAGTTCGTCGACGCGCTGCGCGTCGATGTCGAAGCCCACCACCGGATGGCGCCTGCCGAACGAGGCCGCGAGCGGCAGGCCCACGTAGCCCAGGCCGATGACGGCGATGCGGATGTCGTTGCGATCGGGCAGTGCGGCCTTCATGGGCTCTGGGTTCCGTGTCTGGGCTGTGGGAATTCTAGCGTGCGCGGCGCGGCGGACGTCCGGCGCGGCCTTGCCGGGGGTCCGGCTTTCCCGCAGCATGGCGCCCGGCGTGCCGGCCGGTCCGTCCGCGCGCATCGCGCGGCTCCGGTTCGGCGACTCCTGACGCGGAAAGCGCGACGTTCCGGTCATGCGGCGCGCGACGGCGGCGCGCCGCGCGTTGCTTTCGATGTCCTTTTTTCCGATCCGATCCGGAGGTTGCATGCGCGTTCTGGTCTGCGGTGGCGCCGGCTACATCGGCAGCCACACCTGCGTCGCGCTGGCCGCGCGCGGCCACGAGGCGGTGATCGTGGACAACCATGTCAACAGTGCGCCGGCGGTGTTCGATCGCCTGGCGCAGTTGATAGGCCGTGCGCTGGAGGCGCACGACATCGACGTCCGCGATGCCGCCGCGCTCGACCGGCTGTTCGCGGCCGGGCGTTTCGATGCGGCGATCCACTTCGCCGCGCTCAAGTCGGTCGGCGAATCGGTGGCGAAGCCGCTGGACCACTTCGACAACAACCTCGGCGGCACGATCGCGCTGCTGCGCGCGATGCAGGCGCACGGCGTGCCGCGCCTCGTCTTCAGTTCGTCGGCCACGGTCTACGGCGAACCCGAACGGCTGCCGCTGGACGAAACCGCGCGGCTGTCGGTGACCAATCCCTACGGCCGCACCAAGCTGATGGCGGAGCAGATCATCGCCGACGCCTGCGCCGCCGATCCGCGGCTGAGCGCGATCAGCCTGCGCTACTTCAATCCCGTCGGCGCGCATCCGTCCGGCCTGATCGGCGAGTCGCCGAACGGCGTCCCGAACAACCTGATGCCCTACGTCTGCCAGGTCGCGGTGGGGCTGCGACCGCGGCTGCAGGTCTTCGGCGGCGACTGGCCGACGAGCGACGGCACCGGCGTGCGCGACTACCTGCACGTGGTCGACCTCGCGCGCGCGCACGTGCACGCGATCGAGGCGCTGGCGGGCGAGGGCGGCGCGGCGCCGCAGGCGGACCATCCGCTGCACGGACACACCGCGATCAACCTCGGCGTGGGTCGCGGGATCAGCGTGCTGGAGCTGGTGCGCGCGTTCGAGGCCGCGAGCGGTCGGCCGATTCCCTTCGACATCGTCGATCGCCGCCCCGGCGATGTCGCCGAGGTCTACGCCGATCCCCGACTCGCGGAACGTCTGCTGGGCTGGCGCGCGGAGCGCGATGTCGCCGCGATGTGCCGCGACGCGTGGCGCTGGCAGTCGATGAACCCGAACGGTTACGACGCCTGAAGCCCGCGGACCAGCGCGTCCGCGACGGCCTCGGGCCGGCGCATCCAGGCGAAGTGGTCCGCGCGCGTGCCGAGCCGTGCGGCGTCGAGCACGTGGCGATGCACGGCGGTCGGCGCCAGTTTGCCCAGCAGCCACTCGAGCGACCCCGACGGCACCAGCCAGTCGTCGGCCATCCGCACCGCATCGACGTCGACCCGCACGCCGGCGAGGGCGGCTTCCAGGTCGACCGTCATGCCGGTGCCCGCGTAGCGCCCGCTCAGTCCGCTGCGCGCCCAGTCGCGGATCACGCCGCGGGCCTCGCGTCCGCCGAAGCCGATCGTCCGCCCTGGCAGGTGGCCGTTGCGATCCGCCAGCCACGGCGCGAAGCGGTAGGCCAGCGGCAGCAGCCAGCCGCGCGGCGCCGGGAAGCTGCGCCAGTCCGGCGCCCCGCCGGCGACCAGCCACAGCCGCTGCGCCGCATCGGGCCGGAGCGCTAGCAGGCAGGTCGCCAGTTGCGAGCCGAGGCTGTGGCCGCCGACGATCCGCGGCACGTCGGGGGAAGCGGCCCGCATCGCCGCGAGCGCGGCCGGCAGGTCGTCTTCGAGCAGCGTGCGGTAGCCCCAGTCGCGATCGTGCCCGGCGCGGACGTCGCTGCTGCCGTGGCCGCGCCATTCGTGGACGAACACCGCGACGCCGCGCGCGGACAGCGTCTCGGCGAAGGGCAGGTAGTGCTTCGCGGCCACGCCCAGCGCCGGCAGCCACAGCAGCGTCGCGACCGGCGTCGCCGGCCGGCGCAGCAGCAGCCGGAAGCGATGGCCGTCGGCGGCGACGACCGGCAGGCCGTCGCCGTCTGCCGGCGCTTCGGCATCGCGCAGCGACGCGGTCATGCCGGTTCGGCGGCGCCGAAGTGGTCGAGCACCAGCACGTTGCCGCGGCCCGGGCGGGTGCCGCCGAGCAGCGCGCGATGCACGTAATCCGAGGCGCCGCGGCAGGCGTCTTCCAGCGGCGCGCCCAGCGCCAGCCGCGCGGCCACCGCGGCCGCCAGCGTGCAGCCGGTGCCGTGGGCGTTGACGTCGAGCCGCGGATGGACGATCTCGCGATGCATCCGCCCGCCGGTGTCGCGGCGTTCGGCGAACAGGTCGATCACGGTGTCGCCGCCCTGCAGGTGGCCGCCCTTCAGCAGCACCGCGCCGGCGCCGAGATCGAGCAGGTCGTCGCAGGCGGCGCGCATCGCGGCGATGTCGGGGATCTTGCGATCCAGCAGCAGCTCGGCCTCGTGCAGGTTCGGGGTGATCAGCGTCGCCATCGGCAGCAGGCGCTTGCGCACCACCTCGATCGCGCTGTTCGCCAGCAGCTGAGCGCCGGAGGTCGCGACCATCACCGGGTCGACCACGATGTGCCGCGGGCAGTGCTGGTCGAAGGCCTTGACCACTGCCTGCACGGTGTCGGCGTTGCCGAGCATGCCGGTCTTCACCGCGCCGATGTCGAAATCGTCGAAGCAGGCCGCGATCTGCGCCCGCAGGAACGGCAGCGGCGGCGATTCCACCGCCATCACCCCGCGGGTGTGCTGCGCGGTGAGCGCGGCGATCGCGCTGAGCCCGTGCACGCGATGCGCGGCGAAGGTCTTGAGGTCGGCCTGGATGCCGGCGCCGCCGCCGGAATCCGAGCCGGCGATGGTGAGGGCGGAAACGGGACGGGTCACGACGGGGCATCCTCCATGGCGGTGCCGGCGATCAGCGCCTGCGCCAGCGTCAGCGCGGCATCGTAACCGGGAACGATGTGCAGCATGCCGTGCCGCGGCTGCAGGTGCATCTGCGCGAGCACGCGGCGCGGCTGCGCCTGCAGTCCCGAGACGACGAGCACGATGCCGCGGCGCTGGCAGCGCTCCAGCAGCGCCTCCAGCGCATGCACGCCGCTGGCGTCGATCACCGGCACCCGCCGCATGCGCAGGATGAAGACCTTCGGCGGCACCCGGAACTGGTCGAGCAGGTCGTCCAGCCGGTTCGCCGCGCCGAAGAACAGCGGCCCGCTGATCCGGAACGCCTCCACGCCCGCCGGCAGGCGCTCGCGCTGGGTCGGATCGTCGTCGTCTTCCTCATCCTCGTCGCCAGTGCCGGACTGGATCTCCACCGCCTCGGCCATGCGGAACATGAAGACGAACGCCGCCAGCACCACGCCGACCTCGATCGCGACGGTCAGGTCGAAGAACACCGTCAGCAGGAACGTCGACAGCAGCACCAGCCGATCGCCCTTCGGCGCGGACAGCGTGTGGCGGAAGGCTTCGACCTCGCTGATGTTCCAGGCCACGATCAGCAGGATCGCGGCCAGCCCGGCCAGCGGCACGTAGCGCATCAGCGGCGCCAGCAGCAGCATGAACAGCAGCAGGAACGTCGCGTGCAGCATGCCCGCGAACGGGGTGCGGCCGCCGGCGCGGATGTTGGTGGCGGTGCGCGCGATCGCGCCGGTCGCGGGCAGGCCGCCGAACAGCGCCGATGCGGTGTTGGCCACGCCTTGCGCGACGAGCTCCATGTTCGAGCGATGGCGGCCGCCGGTCATGCCGTCGGCGACCACCGCCGACAGCAGCGATTCCACGCCGGCGAGGAAAGCGATGGTGAACGCGCTCGGCAGCAGTTCGCGCACGCGGTCGAACGGGATGTGCGGCAGCACGAACGCCGGCAGCGCCGACGGCAGTCCGCCGAACCTGCTGCCGATGGTCTCCACCGGCAGCGCCGCGCCGGCCGCGACCAGCGTGCACAGCAGCAGCGCGATCAGGAACCCGGGCCACGCCGGCCGCCAGCGCCGCAGCGCGAGGATCGAGACCAGTCCCAGCAGCGTCAGCGCGATGGTCGCCGGCTGCGCGCTGGCGACGTGGGCGGCGTAGGCCTCCCAGCGCGGCAGGAACCCGGCCGGCACCTGGCCCATGCGCAGGCCCAGCGCGTCCTTCACCTGGCTGGAGAAGATGCTCACCGCGATGCCGGCGGTGAAGCCGGTGACCACCGGCTGCGGCATGTACTTCATCAGCGTGCCCAGCCGCAGCAGGCCGGCGGCGATCAGCATCAGCCCGGCCATCAGCGTGCACAGCACCAGCCCGCCGTAGCCGAACGTCTGGATGATCGCGAACACCACCGGGATGAAGGCCGCGGTCGGGCCGCCGATCTGCACCTTCGAGCCGCCGAGGAAGGAGATCAGGAAGCCGGCGATGATCGCGGTGTGCAGGCCTTTCTCCGGCGTGGTACCGCTGGCGATCGCCAGCGCCATCGCCAGCGGCAGCGCGACGATCGCGACGGTCAGGCCGGCGACGGCGTCGGCGCGCAGGTCGGCCGGCCGGTAGCCGCCGCGCAGCACCGTCAGCGTCTTCGGCGTGAAGCCGCCGCGCCAGCTGGTCGTGCTCATGGGCCGGCGTCCTTCAGGCGCACGCCGCGGCCCTGGCCTTGGCTGGGCTGGCCGTTGCCGATGAGTTCGACGCCCGCGGCGTCCAGTGCGTCGACGATGCGGGTGAGGGTGGCGACCATGCCGCGCACGTGGCCCTGGCTGGCCTCCATGCGCTGGATGGTGGGCAGGGACACGCCCGACAGTTCGGCCAGCCGGCGCTGGTCGATGCCGAGCAGGGCGCGGGCGGCGCGCATCTGGGCTGCGGTGATCATGCGGACTCCACGGGAAGCCCGCAGTGTCCATGCCTCAGACGGCGGAGATCAAGTATCAGATGGTCGAAGTGATGTCTGAGCCATCATTCGCCGGATTCAGCCCGGCGTCTCCCACAGCGCCATGTCGTCCGGGATCAGCGAGTGGACCACGGTCTCGACCGAGGTCTCGCCGACCAGCACGCCGTTGCGGGCGATGCCTTCGCAGACCGCGCCGAGTTTCATCGCCACGCGCAGGCTGGCGCGATTCTCGGGCACCACCTGGATCGTGATCCGGCGCAGGCCCAGCGTGCCGAAGCCGAAGCGCACGGCCTCGCGCGCCGCCGCGACGGCGATCCCGCGGCCGCGCATCGCCTCGACCACCCAGTAGCCGAGGTTCGCGCAGCGGTGCGCGGGAATCCGCTGGTTCAGGCCGACGCTGCCCAGCAGCGCGCCGCTGGCCTCGTCGAACACGCCGAAATGGTGTTCCGCATCGGTCTCGCGCATGCGCGTGCAGAACGCGATCCAGCCCTCGGCCTGCGCGCGGTCGTAGGCGGGCGTCGCCCACGGCAGCCACGGCGACAGCGACGGCAGCGAGGCGCGGACCGCGGCGTGCAGCGTTTCGGCGTCGTCGGGGCGCCACGGGCGGATCACGGGGTGAACGGCGGAGGGGCGGACGGCGGCATCGGTCATGGCGGTTCCGGCAGCGGCGATGCCGGCGATGGTAGCGTCCCCGCGATGCGGCCGCGCGTCAGCGCACCATGCTGCGCATCAGCGCGACGACCTGCTCGCGCTGGCGGTTGGGCATGCGCCGCAGGCAGCGCAGGCAGTCGAGTTCCAGGTCGTTCTCGGCGCGTGCCCACGGTTCGTCGTCGGGCGCGAACGCCGTCGCATCTTCCGTCCGCGGCGGACCGTGTCCCAGCGCCAGCCACTCCATCCGCGTGCGGGTGCAGCGCGCGATCTCGATCAGGTGGCGCGTGCTCGGCGCGTTGCCGGCGGGATGTTCCCAGCGCGTCACCGCGCCGCGCTGCACGCCGAGCAGCGCCGCCAGTCCGCTCTGGCTGAGGCCGCAGAGGCTGCGCGCGCGGCGGATCCGTTCGTTCAACGTCGGCATCGTACGACCCTCCGTGGCCGGGCGTAACGCGAAACGCATGGCCGAAAGTTGTATCAAATCGCTGTCCTGCGCAAGCGGGATGCCGCATGCACGATCGCCGCCATCGAAAGGATCGATCGCATCGGCGGTCGTCGATCGTTTCCCTTGCGCAGCGTCGCACTCACGCATCGATGCCTTCGATCGCCGCACCGCGAAACCGCGCCTTCGCATGCGGGCCGGGCACCCGCGGATGCGCCATGTGCGCCGCTTCGGACATTGTCGGCGGTCGTTCGCAGGCAGAGATTCGTGGCGCGGGCAGGTACCCGCTTCAGGACAAGGGGTCAGACATGCGTTCGATCTTCGGGAAGTCGATCCTCATCGCCGCCGCGTGCATCGCGCCGGCCGCCGTGGCCGCGGTTTCGTGGTGGTCCGCAACCGTCGACAGCGACGGACGCGCGCCGGAATCGATGCGCGGCGAACTCGCGTCGGACATCGTGAAGACCTGGTCCGCCGAGGCCGGCGCACGCCACAAGGTGTCGCCGCAGGCGTGGTCCGCGCAGATGACGACGACCCTGCGCCAGGTCGACATGGCGAACCTGGAACGCGCCGCCGGCGCGCCCACGCTCGACGGCATGCAGGCCGCGCTGCTCGGCGCCTCCACGGCCAGGCGCGCCGGTGCGCCGACCAAGCTGGGCGCCCCCGGCGCCGACCTGGTCTACACGCCGCTCGCGCCCTGCCGCATCGTCGACACCCGCCTCGCCGGCGGACCGATCGCGACCAGCGGGTCGCGCAGCTTCCTCGGGTACAGCGCGTCGGGCTTCGCCCTGCAGGGCGGCGATGCGGGCGACTGCGGCATCCCGCAGAACGCCTCCGCGCTGCAGGTCAAGCTCACCGCGTCGCGCCCCGTGTCGGACGGCTACTTCACGGCCTATCCGTCCGGCATCGCGCGGCCGCTGACGTCTTCGCTGAACTACTTCGCCGCCAAGGACACCTCCAACAGCGAGACCATCTCGCTCTGCCGTCCGGGCTGCGCCACGCAGTTCAGCATCTTCACCTTCGCGCAGAGCGATGCGGTGATCGACGTCGTCGGCTACTACATGGAACCGGTGGCCACGGCGCTGGATTGCACGGTGGCGCAGCAGACCGGCAACCTCGACCTCCTCGGCGGCCTGCAGACGCGCTCGGTGAGCTGCCCGGCCGGCTATGCGGCCGCGAGCGGCGGCTGCGGCGGGCCGCTGGGCATCGGCATCAGCAACTCGCAGCCGGTGGTCACCGGCGGACAGCCCACCGGCTGGCGCTGCGATCTGGTCGGCTCGCTGCTGTCGGTGATCAGCTACCAGGTCAGCGCGACCTGCTGCCGCACCGCGGGACGCTGATCCGCCCGCTGCGGACCCGTTCCGGGAGAGAGCCTCCGCGCAGGGACGCGCAACGGAAACGCTCGCCGGTCGGCGGGCGTTTCCGCGTCCGTTCGCTGCTCGCCGGCGGTCAGAGCACTTCCGACGCGTAGTCCGCGAGCCGCGAGCGCTCGCCGCGACGCAGCGTGATGTGCGCGCTGTGCGCCCAGCCCTTGAAGCGGTCGACGGCGTAGGTCAGGCCGGACGTGGTCTCGGTGAGGTAGGGCGTGTCGATCTGCTCGACGTTGCCCAGGCAGACGATCTTCGTGCCCGGGCCGGCGCGCGTGATCAGCGTCTTCATCTGCTTCGGCGTGAGGTTCTGCGCTTCGTCCAGGATCAGCCAGCGGCTGAGGAAGGTGCGGCCGCGCATGAAGTTCAGCGAGCGGATCTTGATGCGCGAGGCCAGCAGGTCGTTGGTCGCCGCGCGGCCCCAGCTGCCGCCCTCGGCGTTGTTGGGCATCAGCACTTCGAGGTTGTCGGTCAGCGCGCCCATCCACGGCGTCATCTTTTCCTCTTCCGTGCCGGGCAGGAAGCCGATGTCCTCGCCCACGCTCACCGTCGCGCGGGTCATGATGATCTCGCGGTAGCGCTGCTGGTCCATCGTCTGCGCCAGGCCCGCGGCCAGCGCCAGCAGCGTCTTGCCGGTGCCGGCGGTGCCGAGCAGCGTCACGAAGTCGATGTCCGGGTCCATCAGCGCGTTGAGCGCGAAGTTCTGCTCGCGGTTGCGCGCGGCGATGCCCCACACCGCGTGCTGGTGGCTGCGGTAGTCGTCGACGATCTGCACGGTGATGCGGTCGCCGTCGACGCGCGCCACGCGCATCTCCGCTTCCTCGTCGCCGGGCAGGTACAGGAACTGGTTCGGGAACCACTCCTCGTCGCCGTCGCGGGTGAATTCGTAGAACGTGCGGCTCTTCTCGGTCCACGAGCGCAGGTTCGCGCCGTGGCGCTGCCAGAAGTCCTCCGGCAGCGGCGACACGCCGGTGTAGAGCAGGCTGAAGTCGTCCAGCGCGCGGTCGTTCTCGTAGTCCTCCGAGGCGATGCCGGCGATCGACGCCTTGATCCGCAGGTTGATGTCCTTGGAGACGAATACCACCGGCGTTTCCGCCGACGTTTCCAGCAGGACCAGGATGGCGCCGAGGATCTGGTTGTCCGGCATCACCGCGCCGAAGCGCTTGGCCGAATCGAAGCTGCCGGTCTGGAAGCGCAGCTTGCCGATGCTCTCGGCCGCGCGCAGCTGCAGGCCCTTCGGCCGCGTCAGCGGGATGCCGGTGACCAGCTTGTCGGTGCCGTGCGCCTCGATCAGCTCGTTGATGAAGCGGCTGACCTGGCGCGCGTTGCGGCTGGCCTCGGACGTGCCTTTCTTGGCGTTGTCCAGTTCCTCGATGACCTGCATCGGCAGGAAGACGTCGTGCTCCTCGAACTTGAACAGCGCGGTGGGATCGTGCATCAGCACGTTGGTATCGAGGACGTAGATGCGCTTGCCTTTGGTCATCATGCGGATGCGGGGCCTCGGCCCGGGAGCTGGAACGGATGCGGGGACACGAATGGAAGCGGAACGCCATGACACGCGCGCGACGAGGCCGCCCCGACCCGCAGGGCGGGGCGGCGGTGCAGCCTGAAGCGGCGATCGGTCACTGCGCCTGTGCGGCCTGGAGCGCGTCGAGCACGGCCCGGGCGTGGCCCGGCACCTTCACGCCGCGCCATTCGGCGGCGAGCTTGCCCTTGGGGGCGATCAGGAACGTGCTGCGGACCACGCCGAGCACCTTCTTGCCGTACATGTTCTTCTCGCCGATCACGCCGAAGGCGTTGCACAGCGCTTCGTCGCCGTCGCTGACCAGCGGGAACCGAAAGCCCTGCTTCGCGCAGAAGTTCTGGTGCGACTTGATCGAATCGCGCGACACGCCGAACACGTCGGCGCCGAGCTTGCCGAACTCCGGCAGCAGCGCGTTGAAGTCCAGGCCCTCGGTGGTGCAGCCGGGCGTGGAATCCTTCGGGTAGAAGTACAGCACCACCCAGCGGTCGGCGCGGGCCGAGAGCGTCGTCGTCGTGCCGTCGGACAGCGCGAGCGGCAGGGCGAGGGTGGACTTCGGGAGGGCTTTGCCGAGGACGGGCAGGGTCGCGTCGGTCATCGTCAGAACTTCATCGGGTCCATGATGGCGTCGAGGTTCAGATGGTCGCAGAACTCGAGGAAATCGTCGCGCAGCGCGGCGATGTGCATGTCCGCCGGCACGCCGATCGTGACCTGCGCCGAGAACATGTCGGCGCCCGTCTGCATCGCGCGGTAGCGGGCGCAGTGCAGGCTCTCGATGGTGATGCCCTGGCGGTCGAAGAAGTCCGCCAGCTGGTAGAGGATGCCCGGCTTGTCCGCGGCCACCACTTCGACCACGTACGGCAGCAGGTTGGACTGCGGCGGCTTGGGGCCGGTGCGGTACCAGATCAGCTTGAAACCTTCCGCGCGCGCCAGCCGGGTCAGCATGGCCTCCAGCTTGGCGATCGCATCCCACGGACCGACCGCCAGCGCCGTGACGGACACGTCGCGACCGACGGTGGACAGGCGGGCGTCGACGAGATTGCAGCCGCTGTCCGAGATCCGCCGGGTCACCGACAGCAGCGGCGACTGCGGATGCGTCGTGTAGGCGTTGATCAGCAGGTAGTTCTCGTTCGGCGCAGGCCGTGCGGGGGAAGACTCGGTCAAGGTGGGGTCCGCGGGGGAAGTGTTGCGAAGAGGATGATGCGCAGGTCCGTCGTGCGCACGGCGCCGGGGACAGGGCGCCAGCATACTGGGGCATGGTTTCGCGCCGCAAGGCGAACTTCGGCCGTGCGGAGGTGCCCGGGAGGGCCAAGTGCTTGATTCCACGGTCCCGGATGCGGCATGGGGCCGGTTCGCGAGGCTCCCCGGAAAGGCGGTGTCGCGTCGCGATCCCCGGAGCCGCATGGGATGGCCTGTTCAGACCTTCCCAAGTAACATCGCCGCACCGTCGCCGCCCGGTCGTGGCGTCCGGCCGCTCCACCCCTCCCGCGCTTCTTCTCTCCGTCAGGCATTCCCAGGGCATCCGCGTGCACCTCTCCGGCAGCATCACCGCGCTGGCCACGCCGTTCACGGCGTCCGGCGCCCTCGATTCCGACGCCTGGGACCGGCTGCTGGAGGCGCAGGTCGCCGCCGGCACGCAGGCCGTGGTGGTCGCCGGTTCGACCGGCGAAGCGAACGCCCTCGACGATGCCGAATACGACGCGCTGCTGCGCCGCGCCGTGGCCGTGGTCGCGGGCCGCATCCCGGTCCTCGCGGGCACCGGCCTGCCGAACACCGCCAAGACCATCGCCCTGACCCGTCGTGCCGCCGACTGCGGCGCCGATGCCGCGCTCGTCGTCACGCCGCCGTACGTGCGCCCGACCCAGGCCGGGCTGATCGCCCACTTCCTCGCCGTGGCGGAGCAGGGCGGCCTGCCGATCGTGCTCTACAACGTGCCCGGCCGCACCGGCTGCGATCTGCTGCCGGCGACGGTGGCCGAACTGGCGCCGCATCCCGGCATCGTCGGCATCAAGGAAGCCCGGGCCGAAGCCGAGCGGATGGACGCGCTGCTCGCGCTGGCCGCGCCCGGTTTCGCCGTGCTCTCCGGCGACGACCCGACCGCCGCCCGCGCGATGCTGGCCGGGGCGAGCGGCGTGATCTCCGTCGCCTCGAACGTGGTCCCCGCCGCGATGCGCCGGCTGTGCGACCTCGCCCGTGGCGGGGATCGCGCCGCGACGTCCGCGCTCGACGCCGCGCTGGCGCCGGTCTTCGATTTCATGGGCGTCGAACCCAACCCGATCCCGGTGAAGGCGATCCTCGCCCGCCAGGGCATCGGCCACGGGCTGCGCCTGCCGCTGACGTCGCTGTCGGCCGCGCATGCCGCCGCGGCGGATGCCATCGCCGCGCAGGTCGCGACGCTCGAACGCGACGCTGTCGTCGCCGACACCCGTTTCGCCGCCGCGGGCTGAGCCCGGGGCCGCACCGTTTCCTCCAGGAGTCCGCATGTCCCCGATCCGCCCTAACTTCCGCATCACTTCGTCCCGCGTCGTGCGGGTCGCGACCCTGGTCGCGATGTCCGCCGCGCTGCTCGGCGCCTCGGGCTGCCACCGGTTCCACAAGAAGGACTACTACGCCGCGGACGCGGCCAACCGCCCGCTGGAATTCCCGCCGGCGTTCGATGCCGCCGAAGCCGAGCGCGCGTCGCAGCCGACCGGTCCGGTCACGCGATCGTCGCTGCCCGGCGGCGGCGGCTCGCCGGCGGTGCAGGCGTCGAGCTTCGCCCTCGTCGCCGACCGCGCCACGGCGTTCGCGAAGGTCGGCGAGGCGCTGGCGGCGACGCCGGATCTCACGGTCGCCAACCGCGCGCAGCTGCTGGGCGCCTACGACGTCGACTACGGCGGCGAGAAGTTCCTGCTGCGCATCACCGATCTCGACGGCGGTCGCAGCCTCGTGGCCGCGGTCGATCCGCGCGGCCTCCCGGCCGGCGGCCAGGCCGCGGCGAAGCTCATCGCGTCGCTGAAGAAGACCCTCGGCGGGCAGTAAGCGCCCATCGCCGGCGGACACGGAAACGGGCGCCTCGGCGCCCGTTTCCCATTGCGTGGCCGCCGACCCGGACCTGCGGCGATCCGGACCGGCGCCGGCCGGCGGTCAGCGCTGCAGCAGCGCCAGCTTGTCGGGCTTGCCGTCCCATTCCTTCGCGTCGGGCAGCGGCTCCTGGCGCGCGGTGATCACCGGCCAGCCCTTCGACAGCTCCTTGTTGAGTGCGACGAAGGCTTCCTGGCCGGCCGGGACGTCGTCCTCGGGGTAGATCGCGTTGATCGGACATTCCGGCTCGCAGAGCGTGCAGTCGATGCACTCGTCCGGATCGATCACCAGGAAGTTGGGACCTTCGTGGAAGCAGTCGACCGGACAGACTTCGACGCAGTCGGTGAATTTGCACTTGATGCAGTTTTCGGTGACGACGAAAGGCATGGGTTCGGTCGGGTCGGGAACGCAGGGCCGGGTAGTGTAAGCCGTGGGCGTCCCGGGGCGAAGCCGTCGCGAGACCGGGCCGACGAGCGTGCATCCGCGGTCGCGGCCGCCCGCACACTGCCGGTCGCGCAAAGAAAAACCCGCGTCTCGCGACGCGGGTTTCTCGGGATTGGCGCTCCCTACGGGATTCGAACCCGTGTTTTAGCCTTGAGAGGGCCACGTCCTGGGCCTCTAGACGAAGGGAGCATGAAACGCTGGACTCCGTGGTCGGTACCGGGTTCGCTGGCCGCGAGGGCCTCGCCGGGAGGGCGGGATCGAACGGTCGGTGCCGACATGCCTGCTAGTATAGCGGGTCCCCCGGCGTTGACCAACCTCCCGTTCCATCCGAGCCCGCGATCACTGTCTAGATGACCGAATCCACTCTTCCGCCGGCGGCCTCCAGGACGATTCCCCGCGACCAGCACGCCATTTCGCGCAAGGACATCAGCCCCAGCGCGCTGCGGGTGCTGTACCGCCTGCATGAAAGCGGCTATGCCGCCTATCTGGTCGGCGGAGCGGTCCGCGATCTCCTGCTGGGCGAGCACCCCAAGGATTTCGACGTGGCCACCAACGCCACGCCGGAGCAGGTCAAGCACCTGTTCCGCAACTGCCGGCTGATCGGTCGTCGCTTCCGCCTCGCGCACGTGGTGTACGGCCGCGAGATCATCGAGGTCGCCACCTTCCGCGCCAACAGCGACGACGGCAGCGGCGACCGCGAGACCGACGAGGACGGGCGCGTCCTGCGCGACAACGTCTACGGCACGATCGAGGACGACGCGGTCCGCCGCGACTTCACCGCCAACGCGCTCTATTACGCGATCGCCGATTTCTCGGTGCGCGACGACGTCGGCGGCTTCGAGGACGTGCAGAACCGGGTGCTGAAGCTGATCGGCGATCCGGAGACCCGCTACCGCGAGGACCCGGTGCGCATGCTGCGTGCGGTGCGCCTCGCCGCGAAGCTGCGCTTCACCATCGATCCGGCCACCGCCGCGCCGTTGCCGGTGCTGGCGCCGCTGCTGCAGGAAGCCGCCTCGGCGCGCCTGTTCGAGGAATGCCTGAAGCTGTTCCTCTCCGGTCATGCCGAGGCCAGTTTCCTCGGGCTGGAGGCGCACGGCCTGCTGCCGGCGCTGCTGCCGGAAACCGCGAAGGCGCTGGCCGCGAACCGCAGCGGCGCGCTGCGGCGGATGCTGCTGGCGGGCCGGAAGGCCACCGACACCCGCATCGCCGCCGACGAACCGGTGTCGCCGGCGTTCCTGTTCGCGGTGCTGCTCTGGCCGGCCTACTGCCGCACGCTGGCGATGCTGCAGGCGCAGGGCGTGCATCCGGCCGAAGCCGAACGCCGCGCCGCCGATCGCGTGACCTTGCACCAGGTGGACACGGTCGCGCTGCCGCGCCGGTTCTCGCTGCCGATGCAGGAAATCTGGCTACTGCAGTCGCGCTTCCCGCTGCGCCAGCGCAAGCGCGTGGTGCGCCTGCTGGCCCAGCCGCGGTTCCGCGCGGCCTACGACTTCCTGCTGCTGCGGCAGGCCGCCTCCCCGGACCACGCCGCCGACATCGCCTTCTGGGCCGAGGCGCAGCGCGATCCCGACCACGCGCTCGCGGTCGCGGCCCTGCGCACGGTGCCGTCCGACGAGGACGACGGCGAGAGCGGCACCGAGGGCGATGCCGCGCGCACCCCGCGCCGCCGCCGGCGCCGCCGGCCGGCCGCCGTCGGCCACTGATTTCCGGCAGGGCAGACGACGTGGTGGCGCAGCGTCGCGACCCGGTGGTCGCCTACGTCGGCCTGGGCGGCAACGTCGGCGACAGTCTGGGCACGCTGCGTGGCGCGGTGCACCGCCTGATGACGGTGCCGCGCAGCCGCTACCTCGGCGCTTCGCGCTTCTACCGCACGCCGGCCTGGGGGCTCGAAGAGCAGGCCGATTTCATCAACGGCGTGGTCGCGCTGGAAACCGCGCTGCCGCCGCGGCCGCTGCTCGACGAACTGCTGCGCCTCGAACGCGACTTCGGCCGCCGGCGCGTGCCCGGCCGGCGCTGGGGCCCGCGCAGCCTCGATCTCGATCTGCTGCTGTACGGCGACGAGATCGTCGAAACCGCCGGCCTGCGCGTGCCGCATCCGCACCTGCACGAACGCGCCTTCGCGCTGGTGCCGCTGCTGGACCTGGTCCATGACGTGGTGATCCCGGGGCAGGGCAGCGCCCGCGCCGCGCTCGACCGGCTCGGCCGTGCCGGCATCGCCCCGCTGCCGGAACACTGAGGCACGCCGGTCGGCAGTGCCGGCCAATTCCCCCGAACTGTTACCCTTTACGCCCCGCGGCCGGTCCGCGGTGCCTTCCGGAGCGACATGGCCCTTCCCGACGACAAGCCCTGGACCGTGCCTGCGCTCGCCGAGGCCAAGCGCGACGGTCGCCGCCTGGCGATGCTCACCGCCTACGACGCCGTGTTCGCGCGGGTGCTCGATCGCAACGGCACCGACCTGATCCTGGTCGGCGATTCGCTGGGCATGGTGGTGCAGGGCCACGATTCGACCCTGCCGGTCACGGTCGACGCCATCGCCTACCACACCGCCGCGGTCGCCTCGCATCTGAAGCGCGCGCTGCTGGTCGCGGACCTGCCGTTCCAGGCCGACGCCACGCCCGAGCGCGCGCTCGACGCCGCCACCCGCCTGCTGCAGGCCGGCGCGCAGAGGGTGAAGCTCGAAGGCGCCGGCCCGCACAAGCTCGAGGTCATCCGCTTCCTCGTCGAGCGCGAGATCCCGGTCTCCGCGCACCTTGGTCTCACGCCGCAGTCGGTGCTGCGCTTCGGCGGCTTCAAGGTGCAGGGCCGCGAGGAGCGTGCCGCCGCGAAGCTGCGCGAGGACGCGCAGGCCGTCGCCGACGCCGGCGCCGCGCTGCTGGTGCTGGAATGCGTGCCGACCGCACTGGCGCAGGCGATCACCGCCGCCAGCACGATCCCGACCATCGGCATCGGCGCCGGTCCGCACTGCGACGGCCAGGTGCTGGTGCTGCACGACCTGCTCGGCCTCGACGGCGGCCATCGCCGGCCGAAATTCGTGAAGGACTTCCTCGCCGATGGCGGCTCGATCGCCGGTGCGGTGCAGGCCTACTGCGCCGCGGTGCGCGGTGGCACGTTCCCCGATGCGGAGCACGCCTACCAATGAACCGACTCAAGCTGCTGTTCCCGACGGCCGCCGCGGTCGCGCTGCTCGCTTCGACCTGTGCCATGGCCGCGCCGCGCGACGTGCCGGTCGTGGTGGGCGAGGAAGCCGAACTCGACGCCTGCGCCAGTTGGGCGAAGGTGAAGGGCCTCGATCCGAAGGGCGACGGCTTCCTCGCCGTGCGCGGCGGCCCGGGATCGGCGTACGCCCTGCGCGACCGCCTGCACGAAGGCGACGAGTTCTTCGTCTGCCACTACTCGCGCGACAACCAGTGGCTGGCCATCGTGTACCCGCGCGAGGGACAGCACCCCGGCGACTGCGGCGTGTCCACGTCGCTGCCGAAGCCGGTCAAGTACCGCGGCCCCTGCGCCCGGGGCTGGGTCCACGGCAAGTGGACCGAATTCCTCGCCGGCTGACATCGCGCCGGCACCTCGCACAACTCCGGATCCCCATGATCGAGACCCTCACCGACCTGTCGCGCCTGCGCGAACGCATCCTCGGCTGGCGCCGCGAGGGGCTGCGCATCGGCTTCGTGCCGACGATGGGCAACCTGCATGCGGGCCACTATTCGCTGGTCGCGCTCGCGCGCCGGCACGCCGATCGCATCATTTCCAGCGTGTTCGTGAACCCGACCCAGTTCGGTCCGAACGAGGACTTCACCCGCTACCCGCGCACGCCCGAGGCCGACACCAGCGGGCTGGAAGCCGCCGGCTGCGACGCGCTGTGGCTGCCGACGGTGGAGTCGATGTATCCGTTCGGCGTCGACCTCGCGGTGCGCATGCGCGTGCCCGGCGTCGCCGACGTGCTGGAAGGCGCGCATCGTCCCGGTCATTTCGACGGCGTCTGCACGGTGGTCGCACGCCTGTTCAACCAGGTGCAGCCGGACGTCGCCGCGTTCGGCAAGAAGGATTACCAGCAGCTCGCGGTGATCCAGCAGATGGTCACCGACCTGGCGTATCCGTTGACGCTGCTGCGCGGCGACATCGTGCGCGAGGCCGACGGCCTGGCGCTGAGTTCGCGCAACCAGTACCTGTCGCCGGCCGAGCGCATCACCGCGGCGGAGATCCACCGCACGCTCCACTTCATGCGCGAGCGGCTGGAAAGCGGCGCGCCGCGCGCCGAAGTCGAGGCCGAGGCGACGCTGCGGCTGGTGCGCGCCGGCTATGCGGTCGACTACGCCGCGATCCGCGCGCCGGACCTGTCCGAACCCGTCCACGGCAGCGGTCCGCGCGTGGCGCTGATCGCCGCGCGACTGGGGCGCACGCGACTGATCGACAACCTGGAATTCGACGTCGGCTGACGTCGCCGCGGCGCCGGATCGTGCGCCGCGCTGGATTCGTATGCAGCCGGTGCGCGCCGTTTCGATGCGGCACGATCTGGCAAGATGACGCCCTCGCGCACTCTCGAGGTCGCCATGTCCCTGCCGCCCGATGCCCTGTCCGCCGCGCTGCTGCCGCATGCCCGGCGCCTCGACCAGACGTCCATCGCCCGGCTGATCGCCGACGACCCGACGCGACCGCGCGACTTCGCGCTGCGCGTCGGTCCGCTGTACGCGAACTTCGCGCGCCAGCACGTCGATCGCGCTGCGGTCGAAGCGCTGTTCGCGCTCGCCGAAGCCGCGGACCTGTCGTCGGCGATCAGCCGCCTGTTCGACGGTCATCCCGTCAACGCCACCGAAGGCCGCGCCGCGCTGCACACGTCGCTGCGCAGCGAGCTGTCCGACACCGTCCACGCCCGCGAGGCGTCCGCGCAGGCGCGCGAGGCCCGCGCGCGCATGGCCGCGCTGGTGGACCGGGTGCGCGCGTCCGGCGTGACCGACGTGGTCAGCGTCGGCATCGGCGGTTCCGACCTCGGTCCGCGCCTCGTCGTCGATGCGCTGCACGATGCCGTCGACGGCGATGCCCGCCTGCGCGTGCACTTCGTGTCGAACGTCGACGGCAATGCGGTGCGCCGCGTGCTGGCGCTGCTCGATCCGGCGAAGACCGCCGCGGTCCTGATTTCCAAGACCTTCGGCACGCAGGAGACGCTGCTCAACGGCCGCGTGGTGCGCGACTGGCTCGGTGACGACGACCGCGTGTATGCCGTCAGCGCGAACGTCGACCGCGCCGCCGCGTTCGGCATCGACGCGAGCCGCATCCTGCCGATGTGGGACTGGGTGGGCGGCCGCTATTCGCTGTGGTCCGCGGTGGGATTCCCGATCGCACTGGCGATCGGCATGGACGGTTTCGAGCGCCTGCTCGCCGGCGCCGAGGTCATGGATGCGCACGTGCATGCGACGCCTCTGCGAGAAAACCTTGCGGCCTGGCACGCGCTCACCGCGGTCTGGAACCGCAACGCCGAACGTCTCGCCTCGCAAGCGGTGCTGCCGTACGACGAACGCCTGCGCCTGCTGCCGAACTACCTGCAGCAGCTGGTGATGGAAAGCCTCGGCAAGTCCGTGCGCCTCGACGGCGACGTGCTGACCCACGACACCGTGCCGGTGTGGTGGGGCGGGGCGGGCACCGACACCCAGCACAGCTTCTTCCAGGCCTTGCACCAGGGCACGCAGATCGTGCCGGCCGACTTCATCGGCGTGATCCGCGCCGACCACGCGCACGAAGCGAATCACGCCGCGCTGCTCGCCAACCTGCTGGCCCAGACCGAAGCCTTCGCCAACGGGCGCGCCAGCGAAGACCCGCATCGCGCCTACGCCGGCGATCGCCCCAGCACGCTGCTGCTGCTCGACGCGCTCACGCCGGAATCGCTGGGCGCGCTGATCGCACTGTACGAACACAGCGTCTACCTGCAGGCCGTGCTGTGGGGCATCAACGCCTTCGACCAGTTCGGCGTCGAACTCGGCAAGGAAGTCGCGAACGCGCTGCTGCCGGCATTGCGCGGCGAAGGCGAGGCCGCGGATCCGGTGACGCGGGCGCTGCTGGCGGAGATCCGCGCGCGTTCCTGATTCCTGTTCTGCAGGGCCGCGCCGTCTCCGATTGTCTGCGCCGACCGGCGTTGAGCGCGCTGTCGCGTGTCTTGTTGGAGCGACGGAAGTCGCGATGAAGAAGGGAACGTCTGTCCGCAGCCTGTCGCGACTTCCGTCGCTCCCACACGGCACGTGTTCGATCTTCGGAGCCGCGCATGTATCAGCAATGGGCCAGCGGAACTCCGTTCTGCTCTACATGGTGACGCCGTGCCGCGCCAGCGCCCACGCGACGTGCTCGCGCACCATCGCACTGTCGAAGGATGTCGCATCGAGGTCACGGCGCGCTTCGAGCGCAGCGACGACTTCGCGCGTCGTCGGCGCATTGCCCAGTGCGATCGCGAGGTTGCGCAGCCAGCGCGCGTAGCCGCTGCGGCGGATCGGCGAGCCCTCGGTGCGCTGCAGGAATTCGTCCTCCGTCCACGCGAACAGATCGACCAGCGTCGCCTTGTCGAGCGCGTTGCGGACGCGGAAATCCGGTTCGTCGGTGCGCTGCGCGAACTTGTTCCAGGGGCAGACGAGCTGGCAGTCGTCGCAGCCGAAGATACGGTTGCCGATCAGCGGCCGCAGGTCTTCGTCGATCGCGCCCTCGTGCTCGATGGTGAGGTAGGCGATGCAGCGGCGCGCGTCCAGGCGATACGGTGCGACGATCGCCTGCGTCGGGCACACGTCGATGCAGCGCGTGCAGGTGCCGCAGTGCGCGGTCGCCGGCGGATCGACCGGCAGCGGCAGGTCGACGTAGAGTTCGCCGAGGAAGAACCACGAGCCGCCGTCGCGATCGATCAGGCAGGTGTGCTTGCCGATCCAGCCGAGCCCGGCGTTGCGCGCCAGCGCGCGCTCCAGCACCGGCGCCGAATCCACGAACACGCGATGCCCGAACGGCCCGATCTCCGCGGCGACGCGGTCGGCCAGCTTCTGCAGGCGCATGCGCATCAGCTTGTGGTAATCGCGACCCAGCGCGTAGCGCGCGACGTAGGCGCGTTCGCCGTCGTCGAGCGTCGCCCACGCTTCGTCGGGATCGCGGCCGTAGTCGAGCCCGACCGACACCACGCGCACCGTGCCCGGCACCAGTTCCGCCGGACGGCTGCGCTTGTCGCCGTGCTCGGCCATCCAGCGCATCGAGCCGTGCAATCCCTGCGCCAGCCAGTCGCGCAGGTGCGTCTCGTCTTCATGCAATGCGACGTCGGCGATGCCGCAGCGATGGAAGCCCAGTTCGCCTGCGAGCGCCTTGATGCGCCGCGCCAATGCGTCGAGGTTGGGGGTCGGTTCGCCGTTCACCGCGGAAGTATAGAATCCCGGCATGCGCCCGTTCCCGCCACGCGATCTGCCGAAGCTCTACCGCAGCGGTGCGGTGCGCGCCGCCGAACAGGCCGCGATGGCGCGGTTCGGTCTCGACGAAGACGACCTGATGGCACGCGCCGGCCTCGCGGCATGGCGCCTGCTGCTGGAACGCTGGCCCGAGGCGCAGCGCATCGGCATCGCCTGCGGGCCGGGCAACAACGGCGGCGACGGCTACGTGCTGGCCGAACTGGCCCGCGCTTCCGGCCGGCACGTGTTCGTGCTGCGTCTGGACGACACCGTGAAGCCCGGCGCCGCGCAGCGCGCGGCCGAGGCCTACGCGCAGGCGGGCGGCGACGTGTCGACGTACTCCCCCGACGGCGCGTTGCCGTCGGCCGACGTCTGGGTCGACGCGCTGTTCGGCATCGGCCTGCATCGCGCGCTGGACGGCGTGGCCGCCGACCTCGTCGCGGCACTGAACCACGACGCGCCGATCCTCGCCCTCGACGTGCCGTCCGGCGTCGACGCCGACACCGGCGACGACCACGACCTGTCGGTGCGGGCGACGGTCACCCAGACCTTCATCGCCGGCAAACCGGGCCTGTTCACCGGCCGCGGCCGGGTCGCGGCGGGCGAGGTCGTGATCGATCCGCTGGGGCTGGCCGAACACGACTTCGACGATCTCGAACCGGCGGCGATGCTCGCGCGGCCGCCGGCGCTCGCGCAGGCGTTCGCGCCGCGCGCGCGCGATGCGCACAAGGGCCGTTTCGGCACAGTGCTGTGCATCGGCGGCGACCTCGGCTACGGCGGCGCGATCGCGCTGTGCGCCGAAGCCGCGCATCGTGTCGGCGCCGGGCTGGTGAGTGCGGCGACCCGCGCCGAGCACGTGCCGGTGCTGCTGGCGCGTCGCCCCGAAACCATGGCGCGCGCGGTCGAGACCACCGATGCGCTGTGGCCATTGCTGGACCGCTGCACGGTGATCGCGCTCGGCCCCGGGCTGGGGCACGAGGCGTGGGGCCGCATGCTGCTCGACGCCGCGCTCGGCGCGGGACGCCCGACCGTGGTCGATGCCGACGCCCTCAACCTGCTCGCGGCCGCGCCGGAGCGCATGACGGGGCATCCGCTGGCGGTGTTCACGCCGCATCCGGGCGAAGCCGCGCGGCTGCTCGATCGCAGCGTGGCCGATCTCGAACGCGACCGCATCGGCGCCGCACGCACGCTCGCCGAACGCACCGGCGGTGCCGTCGTCTGCAAGGGCGCGGGCACGGTCGTCGCCGCAGCGGGCATGCTCCCGGTCGTCATCGACGCCGGCAATCCGGGCATGGCCGCGGGCGGCATGGGCGACGTGCTCACCGGCACGATCGCCGGCCTGCTCGCGCAGGGGATGGCGCCGTTCGAGGCCGCGGCCTGTGGGGCGCTGCTGCACGCCGCGGCCGGCGATGCTGCCGCGCGCGACGGCGGCGAACGCGGCCTGCTGCCGTCGGACCTGTTCCCGCACCTGCGCCGGCTGGCGAATCCGGGCGCCGGCGCGTGAGCGACGCGATCGACCTGTTCCTCGCCGATGCCGACGCCACCGCGCGCTTGGCGCAGGCGCTGGCGCGGACGGCGCCGCGGCCGGCGGTCGTGCACCTGCAGGGCGACCTGGGCGCCGGCAAGTCCACGCTGGCCCGCGCCTGGTTGCGTGCGCTCGGCGTGACCGGGGCGATCCGCAGCCCGACCTACACGCTGGTCGAGCGCTATCCGCTGGTGACCGGCGGCGAGGCCCTGCACTTGGACCTGTACCGCATCGGCGACGGCGCCGAGCTGGAATTCCTCGGGCTGGACGACGTCGACGCCGCACTGTGGCTGGTCGAATGGCCGGAGCGGGGCGGGGAGGCGCTGCCGCCGGCGGACCTGCGGATCGCGCTGGCGATGGAGGCCGACGGGCGGCGCGCGACGCTCGTGCCGGCCGGTCCGGCGGGGGCCGCTTGGCAGGTCCGGCTCGCGTCCGACCAGTCGCTTGCCGCACCAACCTGACGCCACGGGGAAGGAAGTTCCCACAGGTCACGGATTCTGAAGGGAAAAGTGCTTGAAAAATCCGCTGGCTGATGGTTGACTACGGCCCATGCGCGTGAAGGGGATCACCATCCAGCAAATCGTCCTGGGGCTCGCCTTGCTGGCTGCCCTGTGCTGGAACCTTGCCCATGCGAATGAAATCAGCCAGTTGCAGGTGACCGAAGGTCCTACCGGCACCCGCGCCGAGCTCCACCTGAGCGCCGAGGCGCCCTACCGCACGTTGCGGCTGTCGAATCCCGAACGCTTCGTCGTCGACCTGCCCGACACCGCGGCCGTGCGCCTGCGGTTGCCCGCGCCGGCCGGCGTCGTCCGCGCCGTGCGCACCGGGCAGCCCGCGCCGGGCACCACCCGCATCGTCTTCGACCTCGCCCAGCCGGTCGTACCGCTGAAGCCGCACGTCGAGCGGGCCGGAGACGGCAGCGTGCGCCTGGTGCTGGAATGGCCGGGCGACGGCAAGCCCGCCGCGACGGCGTCCGCACCGGTGCCGGTCGCGCCGGCACCGTCCACGGCGCCGGCCTCCGCCGCCGTTTCGCCGGCGCCGGGCGGGCCGCTCGCATCCGCGCCCCGGGCGACCGCGCCGGCGCCCCCCCGCCCGACCGTGGCGGCCGCGCCCGGCCAGCGGCCGGCCCTGCCGTCGTCCCCGCCGGCGG
>JBQCJG010000292.1:0-5008 GCA_051952955.1 Lysobacteraceae bacterium
GCCCCGGCCGCGACGCCCGCCCCGGCCAAGACACCCCCGAGCCCGAACAGCGGCAAGCCGTCTGCGGGAGGAGCCGCGCGATGAAAAAGAAGATGACGCTCAAGGAGCTCGACTTCAACAACGCCGGCTCGTGGCCGCGCGAATGGCAGCTCGGCTTCTGCTTCGCCCTCGGCCTGCTGATCCTGTTCCTGATGTGGAACTTCCTGACCCGTCCGAAGGGCGCGCAGCTGGAATCGCTGGAGAACGACGAGACCAGCAAGCGCGCCGAGTTCGAGAAGCTGCAGGGCCAGGCCGCGAACCTCGAACCGCTGAAGCAGCAGCTCGCGCAGATGGAGCAGCAGCTCCAGCAGATGCTGCGCCAGCTGCCCAGCAAGACCGAGATGCCCGACCTGATCGTCGACATCTCGCAGACCGCGCTGGCCACCGGCATCGCCAACGAGCTGTTCCAGCCGGGCGCCGAGACCGCGCAGGAGTTCTACGCCGAGAAGCCGATCGAACTGAAGATGCTGGGTACCTACCACCAGTTCGGCGCCTTCGTCAGCGGCGTGGCCTCGCTGCCGCGCGTGGTCATCATGACCATGCACGACATCTCGCTGAAACCGCGGGAGACGTCGGGCGACAAGGGCAAGAAGCCCGCGGGCATCGGCCCGGGCACGGTGCTCGAACTCAAGGGCACGGTGAAGACCTATCGCTACCGCGATCCGAACGAGGACAGCGAGGGCGGCGATACCTCGACCGCGAACGGCGGCAAGCCGGCCGCCGCGCCGGGCACGCCGCCGGTACCGGGCGCCGCCGCCGTCACCTCGGGCGTGCAGAACACCCAGGCCGCCGCCAACCAGGCCGGAGGGAGCCGCTGATGCGCAGATCCATTCCCAACGCCGCCCGTTTCGCGCTGGTGCTGCCGCTCGCGCTGGCCGCCGCCGGCTGCGGCCGCGGCATCACCAGCACGCCGGGCGATGCGCCGAACCTGCAGCAGTGGGTCGACGGCATCAAGGCCAAGCCCGCGCCGCCGCTCGATCCGCTGCCGGTGATGCAGCAGTTCGAGACCTTCGAATATTCCGCGCAGAGCCTGCGCGACCCGTTCAGCACCGCGTTCGCGCCGGGCTCCTCGGCCGCGGGTCCGCGGCCCGACGACGGTCGTCCGAAGCAGGCGCTGGAACAATTCCCGCTCGACTCGCTGAAGATGGTGGGCACGATCGGTACGCGCGGCGCCCTGGTGGCCCTGGTGATGGGGCCCGACAAGGTGACGCAGCGCGTGGTACCGGGCAATTACATGGGCCAGTCCGACGGACGGGTGACCGGGGTCTACGAGGATCGCATCGAACTCGTCGAGCTGGTGTCCGATGGTGCAGGCGGTTGGCTGGAGCGGCCGGCGACGGTTTCGCTCGATGACGAATAAGACGAGGGGATAGCGAAATGATCGTACTCAACGCGCATAGCCAGCAGCAGGGCCGTCGCACCAAACCCGTGAAAGTCGCGCTCCTCGGCCTGGCTGCCGGGCTGCTCGCGGCGCTCAGCGCCGTCGGCGCCACGCCGCCGCCCGCCGCTGCGCCGGCCGCCACCGCGGTCCAGCAGGCGCCGGCGATCGCCTCCGTCACCAGCATCGACTTCAAGCGCGGCGACGGCGGCTCCGGCAAGCTGATCCTCCACTTCGATGGCGACGGCGCCATTCCCGACCTGCGCACCAGCGACAGCGGCGTGGTCGTCGACATCGGCAACGCCACGATGGCCGCCAACCTCCAGCGCACGCTGGACGTCACCGACTTCGCCACGCCGGCGCAGCAGGTGCAGGCCAGTGCCTCGGGCGACAAGTCCCGGGTCACGGTCACCGCCAGGGGCGGCTTCGAGTCGCTGGCCTACCAGACCGGCCGCGACTACATCGTCGAACTCGTCCCGCGCGCCGCCGCGCCGGATCGCGCCGTCGGCGCCGCCTCGTCCCGCAACGCGACGACCGCGGCGTCCACCGCGCCGGCCAACAGTGCGGGTGCCCGCTACAGCGGCCGTCCGGTGACGTTCAACTTCCAGGACGTGCCGGTGCGCACGGTGCTGCAGCTGATCGCCGAGGAGTCCAACCTCAACATCGTCGCCAGCGACACCACCCAGGGCAACGTCACCCTGCGCCTGATCAACGTGCCGTGGGACCAGGCGCTGGACATCGTCCTGCAGGCCAAGCAGCTCGACAAGCGCCGCAGCGGCAACGTGGTGTGGGTCGCGCCGCAGTCCGAGATCGCGAAGTTCGAGCAGGAAAAGGAAGACGCCCGCATCGCGATCGAGAACCGCACCGAGACCGTCACCGAGTACATCCCGGTCAGCTACGGCAACGCCGAGGACATTGCCAAGCTGCTCACCGACGACAGCAAGGGCAACAGCACCGGTGCCGGTGGCGGTGCCGCCGGCGGTGGCGGCCAGCAGCAGAGCCGCGGCTTCCTGTCGCAGCGCGGCAGCCTCAGCTTCGACCGTCGCACCAACACCCTGCTGGTGATCGACATCCCGGCGCGGGTCTCGGAGATCCGTCGCCTCGTCGCGACGCTCGACAAGCCGGTCGACCAGGTGCTGATCGAGGCCAAGATCGTGATCGCGACCGAGGACTTCGCCCGCGAACTGGGCGCCAAGTTCGGCATCAACGGCTCGCGCAACAACGTGAACTTCGGCGACACCATTTCCAACACGACCGCGACCCGCAATTCGCAGATCAAGGCGGAATCGGACTACCAGGACGCCCTGCGCGAATGGGTCAACGGCGGCAGCGTCGGCGTGCCGCCGCAGCGCGGCAGCTACACCATCACCAAGGGCCCGAACGTCAGCCTGCCCGCCACCGTCGGCAGCCTGATCACCAATACCCCGGCCAGCCTCGCCTTCACCATCCTCAACGCCGGCTACGCGCTCGACATCGAGCTGTCGGCGATGCAGGAAGAAGGCCGCGGCGAAGTGATCTCCAACCCGCGCGTCGTCACCAGCAACCAGCGCGAGGCGGTGATCAAGCAGGGCAAGGAAATCGGCTATGTCACCACCAACTCGTCCGGCGGCATCGTCACCCAGACGGTGAACTTCAAGGACGTGGTGCTGGAGCTGAAGGTCACCCCGACCATCACCAACGACGGCCGCGTGTTCCTCAACATGGCGGTGAAGAAGGACGAGCTCGAGGATTTCGTCGACACGGTGAGCGGCTCGGTGCCGCTGATCGCCAAGCGCGAAGTCAACACCGCGGTGCTGGTCGAGGACGGCAACACCGTCGTGATCGGCGGCGTGTACGAGTTCTCCGACCGCAGCCAGGCCGCGAAGGTGCCGTTCCTGGCCGACCTGCCGGTGCTGGGCAACCTGTTCAAGAAGAAGGGTCGCAGCAAGAACAAGGCCGAGCTGCTGATCTTCGTCACGCCGAAGGTGATGGCCGTCGCCCCGCGCGTCTGAGCGCGATCCGCACGCACATCGATTCGCGAAAACGGGGGCTTCGGCCCCCGTTTCCGTCTCCGGCGGACTGACGCGCGACGCCCGCGGCCGCGCCCTGGCCGTCGCGGCCTCCGGTACCGCCCGCGACGTCGCCCGGGTCTTCCGGCTGAACATTTCCGCCGGACATCGGTCAAACTGCGGGTCGCCTCCCGCCCCAAGGACGCCCGCCGCACATGACGGACCCCGTTTCCAACGCCCGACTCCACGCCGCCTTCACGCAGTTGCGCGACCTGCTTTCCGCCGAGATCGTCGGCCAGTCGGCGCTGATCGAGCGTCTGCTCATCGCGCTGCTCGCCGATGGCCATCTGCTGGTGGAGGGCGCGCCCGGACTGGCCAAGACCACCGCGATCCGCGCGCTGGCCTCGCGACTGGAAGCCGATTTCGCCCGCGTCCAGTTCACGCCCGACCTGCTGCCCGCGGACCTCACCGGCACCGAAGTCTGGCGCCCGCAGGATGGCCACTTCGAATTCCAGCCCGGCCCGATCTTCCATTCGCTGCTGCTGGCCGACGAGATCAACCGCGCGCCCGCCAAGGTGCAGTCGGCGCTGCTGGAAGCCATGGGCGAACGCCAGGTGACCGTGGGCCGCCGCACCTATCCGCTGCCGCGGCTGTTCCTGGTGATGGCCACCCAGAACCCGATCGAGCAGGAAGGCACGTTCCCGCTGCCCGAGGCGCAGCTCGACCGTTTCCTGATGTACGTGCGCATCGGCTATCCCGAAGCGGCGATGGAGGCCGAGATCCTGCGCCTGGCGCGCGATCGGGCGCGGGCGGGCGACGCCCCGACGACGCCGCTCGATGCCTCGCCGCAGGTGCGGCTGTCGCAGGCGGACGTGTTCGCCGCGCGCGACGCCGTGCTCGACCTGCACCTCGCGCCGCCGGTCGAGCGCTACATGATCGAACTGGTGCTGGCCTCCCGCGATGCGCGTCGCTACGACGCCGCGCTGGCGCGCCGGATCGGCTGGGGCGCCAGCCCCCGCGGCTCGATCGCGCTGGAACGTTGCGCCCGCGCCCGCGCCTGGCTGGCGGGCCGCGATTTCGTCACCCCCGAGGACGTGCGCGCGGTCGCCCACGACGTGCTGCGCCACCGCGTGTTGCCCAGCTACGAGGCCGTGGCCGAAGGCTGGGACGGCGAGCGCCTGGTGCAGGCGCTGATCGACAAGGTGCCGCTGCCCTGAGCGAGGCTCGGCGGCGCGCGAGGGCGACATGAGCGAAGAAGGCATCGTTCCCGGACTGGACGAACTGGTGGCGCTGCGACGCGCGGCCACGGGCCGGCGTCCGCCGCGTCGCGGCCGCCACGGCATGAGCGGGCAGGCACCGTCGCCGATGCGAGGCCGCGGCATGGAATACGCCGAATCGCGCGAATACACCCAGGGCGACGACGCCCGCCACATCGACTGGCGGCTCACCGCGCGCACCGGCAAGCCGCACACCAAACTGTTCCAGGCCGAACGCGAACGGCTGACGCTGATCGTCGCCGACACCGCGCCGGCGCTGTATTTCGGCACCCGCGTGCGCTTCAAGTCGGTGCAGGCCGCGCGCGCCGGCGCGGTCGCCGCGTGGG
>JBQCJG010000293.1:0-2542 GCA_051952955.1 Lysobacteraceae bacterium
AGGTCAGGCGCTGCTCCGGTTCCTGGAAGCGGGCCTTCTCCTGCTCGTAGCGCTGCTTCAGCACGTCGTCGCCCGCGGGCGGCGGCACGAGCGCGCTGCCGTCGATGTCCACGTACTCGAGCGCGACCGTCTCCGGCGCCATGTACTCCGACGCGTGCGCGTCGTACCAGCGCTGGATGTCGGCGGCGCCGACCGAGCCGGCGTCCGGCGCCGGCGCCGGCATGACCGCGATGGAGACGTCGCGCTTCTCGTCCACCAGGCGCAGCACGGCGTCGACCTCGGCGTCGGTCGCGAAGCCGGAATCGGCGACCTGCTGCGGGATCAGCGTCCGCTCCAGGTCCTCGCGCAGCAGCTGCTGGAACTGGACCGGCGAGCGCTGCGGGACCTGCGAGGCGAGCACGAGCTGGTACTGCTGCGGATTGAACTTGCCGTCGACCTGGAACGCCGGGATCGATTCGATCTCGCGCCGGACCTGCGCGTCGCCGACGACGATGCCGTCGCGCGCCGCCATCATCTTCAGCACGCGCTCGTCGATCATGGCGTCGACGACGCGACGCTTGTTGTCCTTCGACTCGAACGCGCGCGAGTCGAACGCGTCGCCCTGCTGCTGCCGCGCCGCCTGCCGCTCCTGCTCGAAGCGCTGGCGGAACTCGTCGGCGCCGATCTCCTCGGACTGCCAGAGCCGGCTCGCCGGCCACCAGTGCGGCGCGCCGGCCCACCACGCGGGCGGCGCTTCCAGCTTCGCCACCCAGGTGGCGTTGGTCTGGTGCAGGTACTGCTCCATGCCGAAGAACGCGAACGGGATGGTGAGCAGCCCGAGCACGGTGCCGGCGATCCAGCCGGAGGTCTTGTCGCGGAGTTTCTGCAGCATGGAGTCGGGATTCGGCCTGGAACGTAGCCGCCCAGTCTACCCGCAACCCGGCGCCTGGAAAACGCGCGGGGCCGGAAAGGCGAAGGCCCAAAAGCAAAGGCCCGCATCGCTGCGGGCCTTGCTCTCGTTCGATGGCGGAGTGGACGGGACTCGAACCCGCGACCTCCGGCGTGACAGGCCAGCATTCTAACCGACTGAACTACCACTCCGCGGAGCCGCGCATGATACAGCCCGGCATTCCGGGTCGCAAGCCTCGACTGGTGGGTGCTGAGGGGATCGAACCCCCGACCCTCTCCTTGTAAGGGAGACGCTCTACCGCTGAGCTAAGCACCCGCGCCGCGGATGATACCGGAGGCCGCCGGCGCGCCGGCCGGAAACGACGAAGCCCGGCTCGCGCCGGGCTTCGAAGATGCAGCGTGCGGCCGTCGGCCGCGCGGACTCAGTTCACCGCGTCCTTGAGCGCCTTGCCGGGCTTGAAGCCGGGGTTCATCGAGGCGGCGATCTTGATCTCCTCGCCGGTGCGCGGGTTGCGGCCGGTACGGGCGGCGCGCTTGCGCACGTCGAAGGTGCCGAAGCCCACGAGCGTCACGCTGTCGCCCTTCTTCAGGGCACCGCTGATGGTGGAGATCATCGCGTCGACCGCACGGCCGGCGTCGGCGCGCGAGATGTCGGCGGCGCCAGCGACGGCTTCGATGAATTCGGCTTTGTTCATTGCTTGCTCCAGTACGGCGCTTTCGGCCGGAAGCGGTCGTTATACCAGCGCCCCACAGGCGAAGCAACACGGAAACCGAGGCGTGGCGCGGCTTCCAGCGGTTTCACGCAGGCGGCGGCGCGGCCTCGCCACGCCACGCGCCGCCCGGCTCCGCCTCAGTGCCTGGCGTCCGTACGATCCTGGGGCGTTGCGGGCTCCCGCGCGGCCTCGCCTTCGGGAAGCGCTTCCACGGGCGCCTTCGGCGACAGCGGCCGCTCCAGCGCAAGGTCGAGGACCTCGTCGATCCAGCGCACGGGCACGATCGTCATCTGCTCCGTGACCGACTTCGGGATGTCCGCGAGGTCCTTGCGGTTCTCTTCGGGGATGATCACGGTGCGGATGCCGCCGCGCATCGCCGCCAGCAGCTTCTCCTTGAGCCCGCCGATCGCCGTGACCTTGCCGCGCAGCGTGATCTCGCCGGTCATCGCCACGTCGGACTTCACCGGCACCTTGGTCAGCGTGGACACCAGTGCGGTCGCCATCGCGATGCCCGCGCTCGGGCCGTCCTTCGGCGTGGCGCCGTCCGGCACGTGCAGGTGCACGTCCTGCTTCTGCAGGAAATCGAGGTCGATGCCGAGGCGGTCGGTGCGCGCGCGCACCACGCTCAGCGCCGCCGACGCGGATTCCTTCATGACGTCGCCGAGCTGGCCGGTGAGGATCAGCTGGCCCTTGCCCGGCACCAGCGTGGATTCGATCTGCAGCAGGTCGCCGCCGACCTCGGTCCAGGCCAGGCCGGTGACCAGGCCGATCTCGTTCTCGGCCTCGGCGCGCCCGAAATCGAAGCGCTGCACGCCGAGGTACCTGTCGAGGTTCTTCGCGTCGACCTGGATCGCCTTGGGCTTGCGCTTGCCGGCCTGCGGACCCTTGAGCGCGATCTCCTTGACGACCTTGCGGCAGATCTTGGCGATCTCGCGCTCGAG
>JBQCJG010000294.1:0-18828 GCA_051952955.1 Lysobacteraceae bacterium
GCAGGGCCTCGTCCTGGCGGCGGCGCAGCAGGTCGAGTCGTGCCTGCGGGCGCAGCGCCTGCAGGCGCAGGGCCGCGCGATCGGTGCGCTGCGCGGCGCGCTGCAGCGTGCGTTCGTGGGTGGCGTGCAGGCGGCGCGCCAGCATGCGCAGGCGGGCGGCGAGGTCGGCGCGATCGGGCACCAGCAGCTCGGCCGCCACCGACGGCGTCGGCGCGCGCAGGTCGGCGGCGAAATCGGCGAGGGTGACGTCGATCTCGTGGCCCACCGCGGACACCACCGGGATCGGCGAGTTCGCGATCGCCCGCGCCAGCGTTTCGTCGTTGAACGCCCAGAGGTCTTCGAGCGAGCCGCCGCCGCGGGTGACCAGCAGCGCGTCGTGGCGGCCGGCGCGGCCGGCGGCCTGCAGCATGCGCACGATCTGCGCCGCCGCGGTCTCGCCCTGCACCGGCACCGGCAGGATCACCACCTCCACCAGCGGGAAGCGCCGGCGCAGCACGCTGAGCACGTCGCGCACCGCCGCGCCCGACGGCGAAGTCAGCACGCCCAGCCGGCGCACGTGCGCCGGCAGCGGCCGCTTGCGTGCCTGGTCGAACAGGCCTTCCGCCTGCAGCTTCGCCTTCAGCTGCTCGAACGCGCGGCGCAGCGCGCCTTCGCCCGCTTCTTCCAGCGTGTCGAGGATCAGCTGGTAGTCGCCGCGCGCTTCGTACAGCGTCAGCCGGCCGCGCGCGAGCACGCGCAGGCCTTCGCGCGGCACGAATTTGAGCCACTGGCTCTTGGGCCTGAACAGCGCACAGCGGACCTGGGCGCGTTCGTCCTTGAGGGTGAAGTACATATGCCCCGACGACGGCCGCGAGAGGTTGCCCAGTTCGCCTTCGACCCAGATCAGCGGGAAGGCGTCCTCCAGCAGGTTGCGGGCGAGGGCGTTCAGCTGGCTGGGCGTGTACGCGGTGCGGTCGGCGGAGGCGGGCGGGACGGACATCCGCCACAGGATACGGGAACCGGTCGCGCCGGCCGAGACGCGCGTCGACCACCGGACCCGGCGCGGCGGGGGCGGGTAGAATTCCGCCATGTCCGACCAGCTCCCGCCCTGCCGCGACGACGCGGCGCCCGCCTACGGCCCCGCATCGCGCCGTTCCACCCGCCAGGTCCACGTCGGCAAGGTCGCCGTCGGCGGCGCCGCGCCGGTGGTCGTGCAGTCGATGACCAACACCGACACCGCCGACGTCGCCGCCACCGCGAAGCAGATCGCCGAGCTGTGGCGCGCCGGCTCCGAGCTGGTGCGGGTGACGGTGAACAATCCCGAATCCGCCGCCGCGGTGCCGCGGATCGTCGACAGGCTGGCGATGATGGGCATCGAGGTGCCGATCATCGGCGACTTCCACTACAACGGGCACCAGCTGCTTTCCGGTGAACCGGCCTGCGCCGAGGCGCTGGCGAAGTACCGCATCAACCCGGGCAACGTCGGCTTCGGCAAGAAGAAGGACACCCAGTTCGCGCAGCTGATCGAGTTCGCGATCCGCCACGGCAAGCCGGTGCGCATCGGCGCCAACTGGGGCTCGCTGGACCAGTCGCTGGCCGCGCAGCTGATGGACGAGAACGCGGGCCGCGCCGATCCGTGGGACGCCGGCCGCGTGCTGCGCGAGGCGCTGATCCGTTCGGCGATCGATTCCGCCGAGCGCGCGGTCGAACTGGGGCTGCCGCGCGAGAAGATCGTGCTCAGCGCCAAGGTCAGCGGCGTGCAGGAACTGATCGCGGTGTATCGCGACCTCGCGCGGCGTTCGGACTTCGCGCTGCACCTCGGCCTGACCGAGGCCGGCATCGGCAGCAAGGGCATCGTCGCTTCCGCCGCGGCGCTCTCGGTGCTGCTGCAGGAAGGCATCGGCGACACGATCCGCATCTCGCTGACGCCCGAGCCGGGCGCGTCGCGCACGCAGGAAGTGATCGTCGCGCAGGAACTGCTGCAGACGCTGGGCCTGCGCGCGTTCACGCCGATGGTCACCGCCTGCCCGGGCTGCGGCCGCACCACCAGCACGTTCTTCCAGGAACTGGCGCAGACGGTGCAGGAACACGTCCGCGCAAAGATGCCGGAGTGGAAGATCACCCGGCCCGGCGCCGAGAACCTCACGCTCGCCGTGATGGGCTGCGTGGTCAACGGCCCGGGCGAATCGCGCCACGCCAACATCGGCATCTCGCTGCCGGGCACGGGCGAGGCGCCGGCCGCGCCGGTGTTCATCGACGGCGAGAAGACCGTCACGCTGCGCGGCGAGGGCATCGCGCAGGAATTCGTGCGCCTCATCGACGACTACGTCGACCGCACCTACGGCGCCGCGCTGCGACCGGAATGAAGGCCGTCGCGGCGGGCGACCCGCGCCGGCGCGCCGCGATCGCGGTCACGGTCGCGCTGGCCGCGTTCGCGCTGTGCGCGATCGCGATGCGCACCGGCCTCGCGCATGGTTTCGACGAGGCCGTGCTGCAAGCGCTGCACGTGCGGGCCTCGCCCGCGCTGGAGACCTTCGCCCGCTGGCTGGCCGTGGTCGGCTACCGCGGCGGGGTGCTCCCGTTCGACGCGCTGCTGGTGCTCGTGCTCGCGTCGCGGAAGCGCTGGCGATCGGCCGGCTTCGCAGCGGTCGCCCTCGGTGGCGGCCTGCTGCTGAACAGGGCGCTGAAGCTGCTGTTCGCGCGGCCGCGGCCGATGCTCGACTGGTCGGCGACGTCGGACCTGCCGGCCTCGCTCTCGTTCCCCAGCGGGCATGCCATGGCGACCGCAACCCTGGCGACGGTGCTGACCGCGCTCGCCTGGCGGTCGCGCTGGCGCTGGCCGGTCGCGCTGGCGGCCTGGGCGTTCGCGCTGCTTGTCGCCGCCTCGCGCGTGCTGCTGGGCGTGCATTTCCCCAGCGATGTGGTCGCGGGGGCGGCGGTCGGCATCGCCTGGGCCTGCGGGGCGTGGTGGCTGGTCGCGGACCGACGGGGCGCGGCCTCCGGCTGAGCGCATCGCGGCGTCGGCCGCCCCCGACCGGGACGCGCGGCAAACCGCGTACACTCCGGGCATCGCGACGGGCCGAGGCCCGAGCTTCGCGATCCAGCCCCCCGCCCGGACTCGGGAACGGCGCCGGGGGCGCCGCGCGGGCCGAAACGAACGAACCGGCGTCGAGGGCCAACATGAGCACAACGAAATTCCAGAAGGGCGTCCTGCTGTCCGCGGTCGCCGTGACCGCCATCGCCGCCGCCGCGGCATCGTCCCTGTCCTTCCGCGGCGCGCGCCTGGCCGCGCCGGCCGCGAGTCGCGCACCTGCGACGTCGCCGCTCGCCTCCGCGGTGTCCGCGCAGCTGTCGAGCAACCGCGGCTGGTCGTACGACATCGGCGACCTGCCCGGCGCGCCGCCGGCGGTCTCGCCCAAGGCCGGCAGTCCGAACGCCCGCGCGACCTACACGGTGCTGTTCGAGGACGAGCCGCTCGCCAGCTACCGCGGCGGCGTCGCCGGCCTTTCGATGCCCAAGCGCATGGTCTCGCCCGGCGGCCGCGAACGGCTGGACGTGAAGAGCGCCGGCGCGATCGCCTACGTCGACTACCTGCAGGGCCGCCAGCGCGACATGGAGCAGCGCATCGGCCGGACGCTGGGCGCGCCGCTGCCGGTGCGCCTGCGCATGCAGCATGCGCTCAACGGCATCGTGGTCGACATGACCCCCGCCCAGGCGGCGCGCGTGGCGCGGATGCCGGGCGTGAAGCTGGTCGAAGCCAACCGTGACGAGAAGCAGGCGACCGACGTCGGTCCGACCTTCATCGGCGCGCTGCCGGTGTGGACCGGGCAGTCCCCGGCCGGCAGCGGCAACCACCGCGGCGAAGGCATGGTCGTCGGCATCATCGACTCCGGCATCAACTTCGGCTCGCCGTCGTTCGCCGGCACCGGCCCGGTCGACGGCTACACCCCGGTCAATCCGTTCGGCAGCGGCGTCTATGCGGGCACGTGCGCCACCGGCGGCGTCGACGCCGGCCGCTGCAACAGCAAGCTGATCGGCGGCTACGACTTCGTCTGCAACGCACCCGCCAACCGCTGCGGCGTGACCAACGTGCGCGAGGAACCCGGTTTCGGCGACACCAACGGCCATGGCAGCCACACCGCGTCGACGGCCGCGGGCAACAGCCGCGACGTGACCTACCAGGGCGCTTCGCTGCGCATTTCCGGCGTGGCGCCGCACGCCAACATCATCGCCTACGACGTCTGCTACACCGACACCTCGACCGGGCAGGGCCTGTGCCCCAGTTCGTCCTCGGCGGCGGCGGTGAACCAGGCCATCGCCAACGGCGTGGTCGACGCGCTCAACTTCTCGATCGGCGGCGGCACCAATCCGTGGTCCGACACGGTCTCGCTGGCGTTCCTCAACGCCGCCGACGCGGGCATCTACGTCGCGGCGGCCGCGGGCAACGACGGCCCGGCCGCCAACACCATGAGCCACAACGAGCCGTGGGTGTCGACGACGGCCGCCGTGCAGCACGGCCGCGGCGCGTTCTCGGTACTGTTCTCGGCGACCGGCCCGACGCCGGTGCCGGCCAACACGACCGGCCTGATCGCCGCGCAGGGCTCCGGCGGCGTCGCGTTCACCACCACCATCCCCGCGACCACGCCGCTGCGCATCAGCCCCGGCATCGACACCGCGAGCGACGGCTGCGCGGCGTTTCCGGCGAACACCTTCAACGGCGCCATCGCGATCGTCCGCCGCGGCACCTGCAACTTCTCGGTCAAGGCCGGCAACGCGGCGGCGGCCGGCGCGGTCGCGGTCGTCATCGCCAACAACCAGGCGGGCACGGTCACGCCGTCGGTCCCGGGCGCCACGATCCCGGTGTTCGCGATCACCCAGGCCGACGGCAACGCCGTGCGCGACTTCGGCGTGGCCCACCCGTCGAACGCCACCGCGCAGCTGCCGTATCCGCCGGTCGGCGTCCCCAACACGCCGGACGTGCTGGCCGGGTTCAGTTCGCGCGGCCCCAGCGGCTACGAGCTGATCAAGCCCGACGTCGCGGCGCCGGGCGTGGCCATCCTCGCCGCCGTCTCCGGCACCACGATCACCGGCTCCGAGCAGGCGGTCGACATCCTCGACGGCACCTCGATGGCGACGCCGCACAACGCCGGCGCGGCGCTGCTGGTGGGCCAGGTGCGTCCGACCTGGACGCCGGCGGAGATCAAGTCGGCGCTGATGATGACCTCGACCGACCAGGTCTGGATGGAGGATTCGGTCACCGCGGCCGATCCCAACAACCGCGGTTCCGGCCGCATCCGGGTCGACCGCGCGGTCAACGCCGGCCTCGTGCTGAACGAGACCAAGGCCAACTTCCTGGCCGCGAACCCGAGCAACGGCGGCAACACCGTCGGCCTGAACCTGCCGTCGATGGCCGACATGACCTGCAACCCGCCGTCGTGCAGCTTCACCAGGACGTTCCGCAACACCCGCACCTACGGCGCGCTGTGGGCGGTCTCGGTGCAGGGCCTGACCGCCACGGCGCCGACGCTGGTCTGGTTCCCCGCCGGCGCCACGCTGCCGGTGACGGTCACCGTCGATGCCACCCAGGTGCCCGCCGACGGCAACTGGCATTTCGGCAAGCTGGTGATGTACGAGGTGTTCACCGGGCGGATGACCGATCTGTCCTCCGAACTGCACCTGCCGATCGGCGTGATCCGGACCCTCGCGTTCGCGTCGCAGCCGTTCTATCCGGGCATTTCGCAGCTGTCCGGCGGCACGTCCGCCGCGCTGCGCCGGCCCGCCGGACAGCGCTGAACGCGCGCGGGCACGGCCGTCGCCGTGCCCGCCGCGGGATGGCCCGTCGAATCCCGCGCGGCAGCACTACCTGCTGCGTTGCGAAAAGCCCTAGACTCCGGGGACTGCCCGCGGTCGCTCGGGGGCAGGCCGCGCTGGGGCGCGGGTCGTGTTGCAGGCGGGAAGCGTCCGGCTTCCCAGCGTCAGTCGATCATACCGGGGAACCCAACATGCCGATTTCGAGAAAGTGGGGCATCGCCATCGCGCTCTGCGCGGTCGCGGCGCTCGCCAGCGCCGCGTCGTGGCGCCAGATGCTCGTCCGTCCGGCGCGCGATGCGTCCGAGGCGCCGCGTACCGCCGCCGCCGCGCCGCAGCGCGCGTTCACGATGGTGCCGACGTCGCGCTATCCGGTGATCGAACAATTCAACGCCGGCAGCGGCGACATCCGCACGCCGGCGCACGCCGCCAAGGCGTCGCAGCGCAACGACCGCGGCACCTACCTGGTGCTGTTCTCCGACGCCCCGCTGGCGTCGTACCGCGGTGAAGTGGCCGGCATCCCGATGGCGCAGACCAAGGTCGGCGTGCTCGGCCGTCCGCGCCTGGACGTCAAGAGCCAGGCCGCGCAGGAATACGTGGGCTACCTGCAGCGCAAGCAGCAGCAGATGGAACGCCAGGTGTCCGGCCTGATCCAGCGTCCGCTGCAGGTGCGCCGCCGCATGCAGCACGCGGTCAACGGCATCGTCGCCGACATGACCGTCGCCGAGGCCGCGCGCGTCGGCGCGATGAGCGGCGTGCGCCTGGTCGAGGCCTACCGCGAATACGCGATGGACACCGACGTCGGCCCGACCCTGATCGGTGCGCCGACCGTCTGGACCGGCACCGCCGACGAACCCGGCGGCGCGCCGGGCGTGAAGGGCGAGGGCATGGTCATCGGCGTGATCGATTCGGGCATCAACTTCGGTGCGCCGTCGTTCGCCGCCACCGATCCGGTCGACGGCTACGTCCACGCCAATCCGCTGGGCGCCGGCACCTACCTCGGTACCTGCGCCACGGGCGGCGTCGACGAGGGCCGCTGCAACAGCAAGCTGATCGGCGGCTACGACTTCGTCTGCGGCGCGCCGGGCAACACCTGCGGCACCGCGAACGTGCGCGAGGAGCCGGGCTTCGGCGACACCAACGGCCACGGCAGCCACACCGCGTCCACCGCGGCCGGCAATCGCCGCGACGTGGTCTTCAGCGGCGCGCCGCTGCGGATCTCCGGCGTGGCGCCGCGCGCGAACATCATCGCGTACGACGTCTGCTACACGAACACCAGCACCGGCCAGGGCCTGTGCCCCAGCGTCTCGTCGGTGGCGGCGATCAACCAGACCATCGCCGACGGCGTGGTCGACGCGATCAACTTCTCGATCGGCGGCGGCACCGCGCCGTGGACCGAAGCCGTGTCGCTGGCGTTCCTCAGCGCGACCGATGCCGGCATCTACGTCGCGGCCTCGGCCGGCAACAGCGGCCCGTCCGCGTTCACGCTGGGCCACGTCGAACCGTGGGTCGCCACCACGGCGGCCGCGCAGCACGGTCGCGGCGGTTTCGCCATCCTGATGCAGGTCACCGGCCCGACGCCGGTCCCGCCGGGCCTGCAGCCGGTGACGATGAACGAGGGCACCGGCGGCGTCGCGCTGTCGGCCACGATCCCGGGCACGACGCCGCTGATCGTCAGCCCCGGCTTCGACACCACCAGCGACGCCTGCGCGGCGCTCCCGGCGAACACCTTCGCCGGCGGCATCGCGCTGGTGCGCCGCGGCACCTGCAGCTTCTCGATCAAGGTCAACAACGCCGCCGCCGCCGGTGCGGTCGCAGTGGTCATCGCCAACAACGCCGCCGGCGGCATCATCCCGTCCGTGCCGGGCACCACGATCCCGACCTTCGGCGTGCTGCAGACCGACGGCACCGCGCTGCGCAACTTCGGCGTGGCCAACCCGGGCGCCACCACGGCGCAGATCACGTTCCCGGCCGTGGGCCTGCCGAACACGCCGGATGCGCTGGGCTCCTTCAGCTCGCGCGGCCCGGTCTCCGGCTTCGACCTGATCAAGCCCGACATGACCGCGCCCGGCGTGCAGATCCTCGCCGCCGTGTCCGGCACGACGCTGACCGGTTCCGAGAACGCTCTCGCGCTGTACGACGGCACGTCGATGGCCTCGCCGCACAACGCCGGCGCCGCGCTGCTGGTCCGCCAGGCGCGTCCGTCGTGGACCGTCGCCGAGGTGAAGTCGGCGCTGATGATGACCTCGACCGAGCAGGTGCTGCTCGAAGACCAGGTCACCCCGGCGAATCCGTACGCCCGCGGCGCGGGCCGCATCCGCATCGACCGCGCCGTCCGCGCCGGCCTGGTGCTGAACGAGACGACCGCGCGCTTCCAGGCCGCCAATCCGGCCAACGGTGGCGATCCGTCGGCGCTCAACCTCGCCAGCCTGGCCAACGGCCGCTGCTTCCCGGTCTGCGAGTTCACCCGCACCTTCCGCAACCCGGGCACCAGCGGCACGCTCTGGCGCGTGACCCTGGAAGGCGTTCCGGGCGCGCCCAGCACGCCGCTGCGGTGGGTGGCCGCGGGCGAGTCGCGTTCGGTCAAGTTCACGATCTTCTCGTGGCTGATCCCGGCCGACGGCGTCTGGAACTTCGGTCGCGTCAGCCTGATGCCGCGCCTCACCGGCGGCGTGGTCGATCCGACCGCCGAGCTGCACCTGCCGGTCGCCGTCGCGGTCCCGCCGCCGGTGGCCAACGTGGTCAGCCCGGCCAGCGGCACGGCGCAGACCGGCGGCACGGTCGATGCGGCGTTCACCATCGGCAATACCGGCGGTTCGGCGCTGAACTACACCGTCGAGACCACGGGCCAGGGTGCGGCCAGCATCTACAACGCGACCCGCGGTGCGGTGAGCTCCGGCTTCCGCAACACCGTCTACACCGATCCGGCGACGGCGGGCAGCGCGGCGCAGTTCTCGGCCGACGACTTCGACGTGATCGAGTCGACCAAGCTGACCACCCTGACCGCCGACGGCTTCGTGGTGAGCGGCTCGGCGCTCAGCGCAGTCGCTGCGAACCTGACGTGGAGCATCTACCCCGATGCCGCGGGCGTGCCGGCGGGCAACCCGCAGACGGGCGCCGCGGCCGCGGTGTGGACCTACACCGCGACCCCGACCGCCGCCGGCGTCAGCACCGATGCCGCGGGCACCATTCGCCTCGACCTGATCGCCGCCGGGCAGAACGTCACCCTGGCGCCGGGCAAGTACTGGATCGTGGTGAACACCCGCAGCACCTTCGCCAATCGCTGGGCGCAGTTCGGCTCGGTCACCGGCAACGGTTCGTTCGCCTCGATCACGATCGCGACCAACGGCACCGGCGCCTGGACGTCGAACACCGCGTTCGCAGGCCTGTCGGTCCAGATCCGCGGCCTGGTGAACTGCGGTGCGCCGTGGATCGGTGCGCCGTTCCCGGCCTCCGGTTCGCTGTTCCCGACCGAGACCCGCACGCACCACTCGATCCTCTCGGCAGCGTCGCTCGCGGCCGCGACCTATCGCGCGAACGTGTGCATCGCCAGCAACGATCCGGTGACGCCGCGCGTGGCGGTGCCGGTGGTGCTGACCGTCACCAACCCGCCGTGATCCCGGCGGCTCGCGATCGGCGACCGAAGAAACCGATCGCAGGCGATGCGTGATCCCACGGGGCCCGGACATCCGGGCCCCGTTCCTTTCCGGGCTTCCTCGGCTCGCCTGCCGGGGCGATGGCATCGGCATGACGGCCGCGATGCGTCCGCGATGCACGCTGCCGCGGTGGCCGGGACGCGCCGCGTCCGGCGTTGTCTGCCGTACCGCGGACGCTTGGGGTCCGCACGCCACGAGCTTCCCGATGACCGACCCTTCGCCGGACGACATCCGCGGCGACGTCGCCGCCTTCCTGCGCGAACGCCTCGAGCGCGGCGACGCCTGCCTGCGCGCGGGCAACGCCCGCGGCGCGATCGTCTGGTACGACAGCGCGCTCAACGCGCGACGACCGGGTGACGCGCCGGACGAGCTGCGCGACCTGCTGCGCGCGCTGTGGCAAGGAAAATCGATCGCGCACCAGCAGCTGCGCGAACCGGTGCCGGCGCAGGAAGCCGCGCTCTACGCGGAGCGCCTGTCGCGGCGATGACGCTGCCGCACACGACGCGGCCGCCCTGCGGCGGCCGTGTCGATCGATCAGATGGCCGGTGCAGCCGCGGGCTGCCGGCGTGGCGTCACCAGATGCGGACGCGCTGCTCCGGCGGCAGGTAGAGCTTGTCGCCCGGCTTCACGTCGAATGCGGCGTACCACTCGTCGAGGTTCCGCAGCGGGCCGTTGATGCGGTACTGCGGCGGCGAATGCGGATCGGTCTTCAGCTGCGTGACCAGCGCTTCGTCGCGGTACTTCGCCTTCCACACCTGCGCCCACGCCAGGAAGAAGCGCTGGTCGCCGGTCAGGCCGTCGATCACCGGCGCCGGCTTGCCGCCGAGACTCAGTTTGTAAGCCGTGTACGCCATCGACAGGCCGCCGAGATCGCCGATGTTCTCGCCCATCGTCAGCTGGCCGTTCACGCACTGCTTCTCGATCGGGCAGTAGCCGTCGAACTGCGCGCCCAGCGCCTTCGTGCGGGCATCGAAGCGCGCCCGGTCCTCGTCTGTCCACCAGTTGCGCTGGATGCCGGCGGCATCGGACTTCGAACCCTGGTCGTCGAAGCCGTGGCCCATCTCGTGGCCGATCACGCCGCCGATGCCGCCGTAGTTGACGGCCGGATCAGCGCTCAGGTTGAAGAACGGCGGCTGCAGGATCGCCGCCGGGAACACGATCTCGTTGAACGACGCGTTGTAGTAGGCGTTGACCGTCTGCGGGGTCATGAACCATTCGTCGCGGTCCGGCTTGCGGCCGAGGCGCGCGATCTGGTCGTCGCGGTTGTACTTGCGCAGCGCCGCCATGTTCGCCATCAGGTCGCCGGGCACGATCTTCACGCCGGCGTAGTCGCGCCACTTCTTCGGATAGCCGATCTTCGGGTTGAAGGTCTCCAGCTTGCGATAGGCCTCGGCCTTGGTCGCTTCGCCCATCCAGTCGAGGCCGGCGATGTTCCGGCGCAGCGCCGCACGCAGGTTCGCGACCAACGCGTCCATCGCGGCCTTCGCCTCGGGCTTGAAGTGGCGGGCCACGTAGAGCTTGCCGACCGCGTCGCCCAGGCCCATGCGCCCGCCCACCAGCGCGACGCCGCGCTTCCAGGTGTCCTTCTGCGCCTTCTGGCCGTTCAGCACCTTGCCGGTGAAGGCGAACGCGGCCTCGTCGATCGCGGTGCTCAGCATCGGCGCGTTGTTGCGCACCGCGTGGAAGGTGAGGTAATCGCGCCACGTCGCCAGCGACGTCTGCTGCGTGATCGCCAGCACCGGCGCGACCGCGCTGGGTGTGACCACGTTGACGTCGCCGGGATGGGCGATGCCTTCGGCCGCGAAGTGCGTGGCCCAGTCGTAGCCGGGGAATTCCGACTGCAGCTGCGCGAACGTGCGCAGGTTGTAGGTCTTGTCGCGGTCGCGCAGCTGGGCGCGGTCCCACTGCTGCTTCGCCAGGTCGGTCTCCAGCGCCAGGATCGCCGCAGCGCGCGGCTTCGCCTCGGCCGCCGGCACGCCGGTGAAGCCGAGCATGGTCGCGATGTGGTCGAGGTAGGCCTCGCGGATCTTCACGAACCGCGGCTCGGCGCTGAGGTAGAAGTCCTTGTCCGGCAGGCCGAGGCCGCCGACGCCGAGATTCACGAGGTAGCGGTCCGGATTCTTGCGGTCGACGCCGATGCCGACGCCGACCGGCGCTTCGGTGCCGTCCAGGTCGGCGCGGCCGAAGGCCTCGGTCAGCGCCTTGTACGAATCGATCTTCGCGATCCGGTCCAGGGTCGGGCGCAGCGGCGCGATCCCGGCGGCGTCGCGCGCGGCGGTGTCCATGTAGCTGGCGTAGAGGTCGCGGATCTTGCGCTCTTCGCTGCCCGGCTTGAGATCGGTGCGCGCCTGCAGGCCCTCGACGATCTCGCGCGTCTGCAGCTCGGCCTGGTCGGCCAGCGCATTGAACGAACCGAAGCGGGTCTCGTAGTCCTTGAGCTGGTAGGTGTCCAGCCAGTGGCCGTTGGCGTAGCGGGCGAAGTCGTCGCCGGGCTTCGCCGCAGGATCGCGGTTCTGCAGGTCGATGCCGAAGGTGCCGAGCTGCGGCGTGCGCGCGTCGCCGGCGAAGCCCGCCGGTGCGAAGGCCGCGAGGGCGAGGCTCAGGGAAAGCAGGGTCTTGTTCATGCGGGCGTCCGGAAAAACGGTCGGACCCCGCAGGGTAGGGCGTGGCGGCGCCGCGGCCAGTGCCGAAGGTCGGGGGCGGTTAGAGCGTGTCATGCACTTTTCCATGCACCGCGTTGCGCCCCCGGACCGCCGAGGCAAGGTCCTTGGCGCTGCCTGGGCTGGTGGCCAAGGCAAGCCGCGGGCCGCTGCATCGGCGGTCCGGGGACGCAACCCTCCGGGAAGCCCGTCCGCGGGCGCGATCCGGCGTTGCGTCCCTTGCGAAGGCCACCGGCCTTGGCGGCGTGCCGCGCCTTGGCTCGCGCCCGCGGACGGGCTTCGCGGCGCATGGAAAAGTGCATGACACGCTCTAGGGCGTCGGCGCGGGTGCCGGTGTCGGTGCCGTCACCGGCGTGCGGTAGATGGTCTCGCGCGCTTCCTGCAGGCGCAGGCGGAGGTAGTCGTCGCGGCTGAGGCCGCCCGGATAGCTCTGCATCGCCAGCACTTCGGCGACGATCCGGGCCTCGGCGGCCTTGTAGGCCTGGAAATGCGCGTCCTGCTTCTGCTGCGCGAGGAAGGCGGCCTGGCGTTCCGCGGTCTGCTTGCGATAGCGGTCGACCACTTCCTGCGACTGCGCCACGCGCTGCATTTCGTCCTTCACCGCGGCGTGGATCAGGCCGATGCGCAGCATCATCGCCTCGTCGGCGGACATTTCGCGCGCCTGTTCGCGCTGGTCGATCTCGCGGCTGAGGGCCTGCGCGCGCCGCATCCGGGTCTGGTCGTCCAGCTTCGGCGCGTCGCGGAGGAAGGCGCGGGCCTCGTGCTCGAAGGCGAGGCGGGCCTGGTAGGCCCGGGCCTCGGGCGTCGACGCCAGCGCCGACGCGGGGGCAGGCGCGGCCGTGGCCGGGGCCTTGGCCGGCGTGGCGGCGATCTCGCGGTCGACCGCTTCCTGCTTGATGCGGACCGAGATCACGATGGCCAGCGTCGCCATCGCGGCCAGGCCGAGGCCGACATGGACCAGACGGATTTTCATGGAGGATGCTGTCTCGCGGAGTGCGCCGCACGGCGCAGGCATAGGCTACACCGGACGAGCCGGCACCGGACGAGCCCGGCGGGCCCGTCCGGTGCGGGGCTCAGACCAGTTGGTCGACGAGCCAGTACAGCAGGTTGAAGGGCTTGGCGCGGTCCGCTGCGTCGCTGGTTTCGGATGCGTCCAGCACGTTGCCCGAGCCGCTCATCACGCTGTCGATGAAGTTGCGCAGCTCCAGGCTCATGGTCTGGATGTCGCCGTTCTTGAAATCGACGATGGTGGTGCAGTGGCTCTCGTTGAGCGCGCGGTACTGCGGGAAATAACCGCCGAAGTTGCCCAGGCCGTTCAGGCGATCGCGCAGGCGCGCGGTGTCCGTGCCCCAGCGGGCGTGGATCAGCGCTTCCTTCGTCGCCTGGTTCGGCGCGTTCGCGATGTCGGAGAAGAACCGCTCGTAGGAATACGACGAGTAGTTCAGGTCCTGCCAGAAATGGGTCTGGCCCATGCGGTCGCCCGGATACTTCGCCGACAGCGCGTCGTACAGCGTGCCCAGCTGGTTCTGGTCGAGCTGGGGCAGGGTCGCGGCCATGTACGACAGCGGACCGCCCGGACGCGACAGGCCCCAGGCCTGGCGGATCTGGTTCTGCAGCGGCACCTGGGGCCACACCTGCGGATCGCCGTTGACCGGGGCGTCGAAGATCGGGCCGGAGTCGTCGATCAGGTAACCGCGGGTCGGCGCCATGTCGCGGCGCAGCGTGGCGTAGTTGGTCAGGCTGCCCGCGCCGCCGGCGCTGCAGCCGGTCGACAGCATCTGCGTCGGCCGCGGCAGGTTGTCCTTCAGCCAGCCCACCACCGCGCGCACGTTGCGCACGCCGTTGTGGTGCCACACCAGCGGCGCCTTCGCGCCGGTGGGATCCGGATACACCGCGACCTTGTCGCCGCTGTAGATGTCGCCGGTGCAGTAGGGCACGTAGACGATGTTCCACTGCTGCGTCTTCACCGACTCGAACGGGCTGATGCGGGTGACGAACGGACTGACCAGGCTGGCGCCCGGGTTCAGCAGGCTCATGTAGTCGTCGGGGATGCCGTCGGGATTGCGCGCGCCGCGGATGCCGGTCTGGCCGGTGCAACTGGCGTAATCCCAGCAGGCGCCGCCGCCTTCCATGTAGATGAGGGTGTTGCGCGTGTTGGGCGTGCGGTTGACGAAGAACTTGTACGGCGAGCCGTTGCCGCAGATGGCGCCGGTTTCCGGGGCCAGCTGCACCGTCTGCCACTCTTCGTAGCGGCCGGGCTTGAAGCCGTCGACGAAACCGGACGGATTGGCCAGCAACGGGTAATCGCCGGTGCGCTGCGCGGCGGTCACCTTGTTGTCCGCCCTGGGCGGCGAGATGAGGTTGACCAGGGTTTGCCAGGCGCTGTAATCGCCTTCCTCAGCGTGCGAGGGGGCGGCGACAAGCAGGCCGGACAGCGCGGTGGCGAGCGCGACGGCCAGGGTGGCACGCTGTCGCGGACGGGGGAATCGTGGTGCGGTCATGCTCCGATGCTCCTTGTTCGGTCGGGACGGCAGATCGTTGGGATGGCGATACTGGAACGGCGATTGCGTTGCGACGACGTCCCCTGTGCCGTGCCGCGCGGCCCGCGTCTTGCGGACCGTGGCGCCGGTGTACAACGCCGGCATGACCGGGTCAATGCGCGCCGCGGCAATCGAACGGCCGATGCGACATGCAGCGGCCATCGTGCATTCGTTTGCGACGCGCATGACGCGCGCGTCCGGATCGCGCGGCGCGATCGTTGCGAGGCCGTTCGACGCGCGTTCGCAGGCGATGCGACGGGTGTCCGCGCTGTGCGTGCAGGGCCGTCATTCGCCCGGCTGCGCGGCCTGCACCGGCGCGTGCGTCGCCGCCGTGCGCGCCAGTCGTGCCTCGCGATGCGCGATGTACGCGTTGGCGACGAAGATGATCGTCGCGCCGGTCGCGGTCCAGCGATCGACCGGCTCCTGGAACAGCAGCCACCCCGCCCCCGCCACCAGCGGCAACTGCATGAAGCTGATCGGCGTGAGCGCCGACACGTCGCCCAGCTTCAGCGCGCGCGTCCACAGCATGTGGCCGCCGGTGCCGAGGAAGCCCGCGGCGACCACCCACACCCAGGCGATGCCTTCCGGCCACTTCCACACCGCGAGCGCAGGCAGCAGCGACATCGGCACCCACAGCGACGTGGTGAAGACGACGATGCGATCGGCGGGATCGACCTTCGACAGCTGCTTGATCTGGATCGACACCACGCCGCTGAGCACCGCCGCGACCAGCGCCACCAGCGTGCCCGCGCTGAAGTCCGCGCTGCCCGGACGCACGATCACCAGCACGCCGACGAAGCCCAGCGCCACCGCGGCCCAGCGCCGAGCGCGCACTTGCTCGTGCAGGAACACCACCGCGGCGATGGTCACGAAGATCGGCGTCGAGTACGACAGCGCGACCGCCTGCGCCAGCGGCAGGTGGCCGATGGCCCAGAAGCCGGCCATCATCGAGACCACGCCGATGACGCAGCGGAACAGGTAGCGCGGCAACTGCGTGGTGCGCAGCAGGTCGGGGCCGTGGCGCACCACCAGCGGCAGCGCGGCGACGAGGCCGAACAGGTTGCGGAAGAACGCGATCTCGAACGTGTGCAGCGTCGCAGACGCCAACCGGATCGCGATCGTCATCAGGCCGAACAGCAGGGTGCTGCCGAGCATCAGCAGCGCGGCGCGCAGGTGCGGGGTCTGCGCGCCGGTCACCAGACGGCGCCGACGAGGCGCGGCTCCGGTTCGATCGCCACGCCGAATCGGGTTTGCACGCCGGCGGCGATGCGCCGCGCGAGCGCCAGCAGTTCGGCGCCGGTGGCGCGGCCGTGGTTCACCAGCACCAGCGCATGGCGGTCGGAGACGCCGGCGTCGCCGGAGCCCTCTTCGCTGCGTGCGCCCTTCCAGCCGTCCTGTTCGATCAGCCACGCGGCGGAGAGCTTGCGCGTGGCCGGCGAATCGCCGCGGAACACCGGCAGGCCCGGATGCATAATGTGCAGCGCCTCGGCCTGGCCCGCAGGCACGATCGGATTCTTGAAGAAGCTGCCGGCGTTGCCGACGACCGCGGGGTCGGGCAGCTTGCGCCGGCGCAGGCGGATCACCGCCTCGGCCACGTCGCGGACGCCGGGCTTCGCCACGCCCATCGCCTTGAGTTCGTCGCCGATGCCGGCGTAGTCGAGCTTCAGCGCGTCCGAAGGCAACGCGGCGGCGCGCGGCAGCTCGAATTCCACCGCCACGATCAGCCAGCGGTCGAGGTCGCGCTTGAACGCGCTGTCGCGGTAGCCGAACGCGCAGTCTGCGTTCGCGAAGCGGCGCAGGCCGCCGTCGACGCGGTCGAACGCCTCCACCGCGACGATGCGCTCGCCGACCTCCACGCCGTACGCGCCGATGTTCTGGATCGGCGCGGCGCCGACGGTGCCCGGGATCAGCGCGAGGTTCTCCAGCCCGGCGAGGCCCTGTTCCAGCGTCCGCAGCACGAACGCATGCCATTCGACGCCGGCATCGGCGCGCACGATCGCCCGGTCGTCGTGTTCTTCGATCACGCGGATCGTCTCGCCGCCGAAGCGCAGCGCGACGCGCGGGTCCTCGACGACGAGCAGGTTGCTGCCGCCGCCGATCACCAGCGGCCGCACGCCGCGCAGGGTGTCGTCGAACAGCGCGGGCAGGTCGGCGGGATCGTCGGTCTCCAGCAGCGCGCCGGCATGGGCGTCGAGGCCGAAGGTATTGCGCAGCGGCGCGCGCTCGGTGATGCGGACGGTCATGTCGTCGGCGGCAGGTGGCCGCGGCTGGGCGCTTCCTTGCGGCGGCGGATGGCGTCGACGCAGTCGTGGATCAGCGCCGGCCCGCGGTAGATCAGGCCGGTGTAGCACTGCACCAGGCTGGCGCCGGCGGCCATCTTCTTCACCGCATCGGCGCCGGTGAGGATGCCGCCGACGCCGACGATCGGGATCTGCTCCGGCAGCCGCGTGCGCAGCATGCGCAGCACTGCGGTCGACTTCGCCATCAGCGGTTCGCCCGACAGCCCGCCGGCTTCCTTCGCCATGGCATGTTGATGGACCGCCATGCGCGACACCGTGGTGTTGGTCGCGATCACGCCGTCCACCTGCATCTCGCCGAGGACGCGCGCGGTGACGTCGATGTCCTCGTCGGCGAGGTCCGGCGCCACCTTCACCAGCATCGGCACGCGGCGGCCGTGGCGCGTCCACAGCCGTTCCTGCGCCTCGCGCAGGTGGCCGAGCAGGCGGCGCAGTTGCTGTTCTTCCTGCAGCTCGCGCAGGCCGGCGGTGTTCGGCGACGAGATGTTGATCGTCACGTAGTCGGCCAGCGGATAGACCTTCTCGAGGCAGCGCAGGTAGTCGACCGATGCGTCCTCGTTCGGCGTGTCCTTGTTCTTGCCGATGTTGATGCCGAGCTTGCCGTCGCCCTTGCGCTTGGCTTTCTCGACGTTGCGCACCAGCGCGTCCACGCCTTCGTTGTTGAAGCCGAGGCGGTTGATGATCGCCTTGTGCTCCGGCAGCCGGAACATGCGCGGCTTCGGATTGCCCGGCTGCGGCTTCGGCGTGACCGTGCCGATCTCGACGAAACCGAAGCCCAGCGCGAACAGCGCATCGATGTGCGCGCCGTTCTTGTCGAGGCCCGCGGCCAGACCGACGGGATTCGGGAAGGTCATGTTCATGACCTTCACCGGGAACGCCGGCGTGCCGCGCGACAGCAGCGGGTTCATGCCCGTGCGGTACGCCGTCTCCAGCATCGACAGGCCAAGCGTGTGCGCACGCTCGGCATCCATCCGGAACAGCAGGGGGCGGGCGAGGCCGTACATGCGGTCGGCTCAGCCGAGGTGGCCGGACAGGCCCAGCCACGCCAGCAGCGCCGCGATCCCGCCGAAGAACAGGATCGCGACCAGCACGCCGATGACGCTCAGCAGCACCGATGCCCAGCCGAGGACGAGCCCGATCAGCGCGAGACCGTCGCCGTCCAGCGTGCCGGCCGAACGGCGGATCTCGCGACGGGCCATGTGGCCGGTGACGATCGCGCCGAGGCTGCCGAGCAGCGGCAGCAGCGACCAGCCGAGGATGCCTGCGATCAGGCTGACGACGGCGAGCGAGCTGGTTTGCCTCGGAGTGTTCATGCGGGGGATCCTGCGTCGTGGAGGCTGGCCGGGACGCGCGCCGATGGCGCCGGCGCGCGCGGCGATCGGCTTACAGATCGAACTTGATGCCCTGGGCCAGCGGCAGCGCGTCGGAGTAGTTGATCGTGTTGGTCTGGCGGCGCATGTACGCCTTCCACGCGTCCGAACCGGACTCGCGGCCGCCGCCGGTTTCCTTCTCGCCGCCGAACGCGCCGCCGATCTCCGCACCCGAGGTGCCGATGTTGACGTTGGCGATGCCGCAGTCGCTGCCCGCCGCCGACAGGAACGCTTCCGCGGCCTTGAGGTTGGTGGTGAAGATCGATGACGACAGGCCCTGCGGCACGGCGTTCTGCATCTCGATCGCCTCGTCCAGCGTGCTGTACTTCATGACGTAGAGGATGGGCGCGAAGGTTTCGTGCTGCACGATCTCCGCATCGTTGGTCAGGCCGGTGACGATGGCCGGACGCACGAAGTTGCCGGGGCCGTCGATCGCGGTGCCGCCGGTCTCGACCGTGCCGCCGGCGGCCTTCGCCTGCGCGATCGCGTCGAGGAAGGCGTCCACGCCGTCCTTGCTG
>JBQCJG010000295.1:0-12651 GCA_051952955.1 Lysobacteraceae bacterium
CGTCGGGCGTGTTGAGGTTGCCGAAGCGGAAGCCGGCGAAAGTCACCGCCGACAGGTCGAGGCGTTCGCGCAGCGCGTGCACGGCGCGCGCGTCCGCGGCGATAGCGGTCACGCAGGCGGCGCGCAGCGCCTCGACGCGCCACAGCGCGACCAGCGGCTGCGCGCCGTCGTCGTCGACCGCGAACGCGCCGTCGGCGCCGCGCTTCGACGCGAGCGTGCGGATCAGGCAGTCGTTGGCGCCGACGAGGTCGACCGGCAGCGTGAACAGCCACGGCGTCGTGCAGGCGGCGGCCAGCGCGTCGAGGCCGCCGATCGGGCCGAGGCCGGATGCGCGATCGGCGATGGCGACAAGATCTTCCGCTTCGTAACGATCGAATCCCCGGTTCGCCGACACCAGCACCGGCCCATGTTCGCCCGGCCAGCGCCGCGCCCAGCGCAGCACCTGCGGCACGCCGCCGCGCGTCAGCCAGGCCTTGTCGACGCCGCCGAGGCGCGAGGCGTTGCCGCCGGCGAGCAGGCCGAGGGTGAGGTCGCTGCTCGGGATCGTCACTACCATCACGGCTGCCCGGCTTCGTTGCGGATCGCGCACAGGGAAGATTCGTCCGGAAGGATCGCCGCCGCGCGCGCCATCGGCTGCTTGCGGGTCACGATGTCGTACCAGACCTCGTCCTCGTCGCACTCCGCGCCGAGATGCAACAGATCGAGCACGCCGACGAACTCGAAACGCACGGGATTGCCGTCATCGTTGCGATACGCGTGCTGCGCCTTGCGCCCGTGGCGTCTGGCGCGGGCGAGCGCGTCGCGCGCGTGCGTCGCGCGCAGGACCACGATCCGTTCCTCGCAGGTGCGCATGACGCCGTCGTCGCCATCGACCGTCACGCGGAACTGGAACAGCAGCTTCGCGGCGTAGCGTTCCTGCGCTGGCGGGGTCGACGATGTCACAGGGCAATGGCGGGCCGGGGCCCGCCCTACTTGTTCCGCTTGTGATGCCGGATCATCCGCTGGCGCTTCTTGAGCTGGCCCTCGGTCAGGACGTTCTTCTTGTCCTTGTACGGGTTGTCGCCTTCCTTGAAGACGAAGCGCACCGGGGTGCCGATCAGCTTGAATCGGCGGCGGAAGAAGTTCTCGAGGTAGCGCCGGTAGCTCTCCGGCAGCGTGCGCAACCGCGTGCCGTGCACCACGAAGGTCGGCGGATTCTCGCCGCCCGGATGCGCGAAACGCAGCTTCGAGACGTGGCCGCGGATCGACGGCGGCGGATTGGTCTCGTAGGCGATCTCCATCGCCTGGGTCACTTCGGACGTGCTGAACTTGTGCGTGGCCGAACGGTGCGCGCGGTGGATCGCGGCGAACAGTTCGCACAGGCCCGAGCCGTGCTTCGCGCTGATGTGCACGGCCTCGGCCCAGTTCACGAACGACAGCTTGCGCGACAGCAGGCCGTCGGTCTGCTCGCGCTGGTACTGCGACAGGCCGTCCCACTTGTTGACCGCCACCACCAGCGCGCGGCCGGCGTCGAGCACCGCGCCCAGCACGCTGGCGTCCTGCTCGGTCACGCCTTCGCTGGCGTCGAGCATGATCACCGCGACCTGGCACTGCTCGATCGCCTGCAGCGTCTTCACGATCGAGAACTTCTCGACCGCCTCCTCCACCTTCGACTTGCGGCGGATGCCGGCGGTGTCGATCAGGCGGTACTTGCGGCCGTCGCGCTCGAGGTCCACCGCGATCGAGTCGCGGGTGGTGCCGGGCACGTCGGAGGCGATCATGCGCTCCTCGCCCAGGATGCGGTTCACCAGCGTCGACTTGCCGACGTTGGGGCGGCCGACGAAGGCGATGCGGACGCGCTCGGGATCGTTGTCGAGCACCTCGGTGCCGCCCTCCGCGGGCAGTCGCGACAGCACGTCGGCGAGCAGCCTGTCGAGGCCGGTGCGGTGCGCGGAGGAGATCGCGATCGATTCGGCGATGCCGTAGCGCGCGAATTCGGCGATCGCGGCGCGGCTGTCGATGCCGTCGGTCTTGTTGACGACCAGCAGCGTCGGCCGGTCGGCCTTGCGCAGCCAGCGCAGGATCTCGTCGTCGAGCGCCGACGGGCCTTCGCGGCCGTCGACGATGAACAGCACGAGGTCGGCCTCTTCGGCTGCGGCGCGCGACTGGCGCGCGGTGGCGCCGGCCAGGCCTTCCTCTTCGCCGGCGATGCCGCCGGTGTCGACGATCACGAACGACCGCGCCTCGTCGAGGCGGCAGACGCCGTAGTTGCGGTCGCGCGTCACCCCCGGCTCGTCGTGGACGAGCGCGTCGCGGGTGCGGGTCAGGGCGTTGAACAGCGTCGATTTGCCGACGTTGGGACGGCCCACGAGGGCGACGAGAGGCAACATGGCGGGGAGATCACGAAAGAGTCGGAAACGCGCGACCCCGGGCAGTCAGCCTACCCGGGGCCGCGAAGATTGACCAGCGAGGGCTCAGTTCAGGCGCCAGGCGCTGAGCTTGCCGTCCACGGTCTCGACCACGAGCACGCCGTTCTCCACGACCGGCGCGGCGCGCACGGGGTCGCGGGCGACGCGGGTGCGGGCGGCGAAATCGCCGTTGTCCAGGCGCAGCCAGTGCACGTAGCCCTCGGCATCGCCGACCACCGCGAATTCGCCCTGGACCGCGGCGCCGCTCAGGCCGCGACGGGCCAGACCCGGCTGCTGCCACATCGCCGAGCCGCTCGACTTGTCGAGCGCCCAGACCGTGCCGGCGGGATCGGCGACCACGACGCGGTCGGTCGCGACGCCGATGCGGCCGGGGCCGCCATGTTCCTGCGACCAGATCGCACGGCCGCTGGGGCCGTCGACCGCGACGGTCTGCTTCTTGTAGCTGGTGGCGTACAGCGTGGCGCCGTCGAGCGCGGGCGTGCCGTCGACGTCGGCCATGCGGTCGAGTTCCGTGCGGCCGTCGGGTTGGCCCACCGGCACGCTCCACAGCGGCCGGCCGTCGATCAGCGACAGCGCGGCGAGCGTGCCGTCGTCGTTGCCGACGAACACGAAGCCGGGGCCGAGCACCGGCGCGTCGTTGCCGCGCACGCTGAGCGACGGCAGATCGTGGTTCCAGAACCAGCGGCGTTCGCCGGTGCCGGCGTCGAAGGCGGTGACGCGGCCGTCGTTCGAGCGCACCAGCACCACGCCCTGGCCGATGGTCGGCGCGGCGATGACTTCGTTGGTGACCTTGGCGGTCCACTTCTCGGCGCCGGTCGCCGCGTCCAGCGCGATGACGCCGCCGTCGAGCGTGCCGACCACCACGAGGCCGTCGCCGGCGCCCGGGCCGCCGGTCAGCGCCTGCTTCTTGCTGCGGTATTCCCAAGCGCGGGCGCCGGTCTGCAGGTCGAACGCGCGGACGACGTCGTCCGCCGCCGCGGCGTAGACACGACCGTCGGCGATCGCGGGCCCCTGCACCACGCCCAGGTTCGGCTCGCCGCCGCCGGCGTCGGCCGACCACATGCGGGTGACGGTGGCGGACGGCACGAACTCGGTCAGATCGGCGGGCTTCGCCGCGGCCTTGGCCTCGGCGCTCTTGCCGACCTCGAACCAGCCCTTCACGGTCTTGCAGCCGGGCAAGGCGATCATGACGGCCGCCAGCAGGGCGACGCGAAGCAATGCGCCGTGCGGCGCGGAAAGAGCGGGGTGCAACCGATTGGAAGTCATCGTGCGGGTCTGATCAGGAAGCGGAGTCGGATTTCTTCGGGGTGCCGCCGGCCTGCGACAGCTTCAGCTCGATGATCGGCCGCAGCTGCGAACCCTCATCGAGCCCGGTGAGTGCCTGCTCGTAGGCCTTCTGCGCCTGTTCCTTGCGACCGAGCGCGAACAGCGCATCGCCGCGGACCTCGAGGGCGAGCGGCGCGTCGACGCCGTCGAGCACGGTCAGCGCCTCCTGGCCCTTGCCGGCGTCGACCAGCAGGCGCGCGAGGCGCTGCGCCACCACGGCCTTGAGGGCGGGATCGTCGGTCTTCACGGCGCGGAGGGTGGCGATGGCGTCGTCGCGCTTGGCGCCGTCGACCTGGGCCTTCGCCAGGTCGAGTGCGGCCAGCGTGGTGTAGACGGTGTCCTGGAGGCCCGAGGCGGCGGTCTGCGCTTCCTTGAGCTTGCCGGCCTTGATGTCGGTCAACAGCACCTGGTACTGGTCGCCGGCCTTGCGCTGCCGGGCGGTCTGCTGGTCCTGCCACCAGAACCAGCCGTAGATGGCCGCGAGGCCGAGGGCGACGCCGCCGACCAGGCCGGCGGCATTTTGGCGCAGCCAGACGCGGACGCGTTCGCTCTGTTCGTGTTCGTCGAGAAGGTCGTCGATCGCCATGGGTCGGTTGATGTCTCGGAAGTGCGAATATCGTGGAGGGCATCCGGACGCCGACCGCGGCGCTTGAACGCCGCGACGTTGTAGCAGGCGGCGCCTGAATCGATCACCGCCGGCGGCGGGAAGGAGGCAGGCGGCGGCCGGGAGTCCGGGATCCGCCCCTGCACGGCGACCGCGGGCGGGTCGCCGGAGGAATGTCGGACGCGCGCCCGTGGCGCTGCGCCGTGACCTGCCGGGACCCCTCAGCGATCGACCGGCTGGAGAGAACCGTCAGAGGATACCGTAAAGCGCACCACGTTCGCGCGGATGTAGGGGGTGAGGTCCACGGGCTGGCCGTGCACGCGGACGCTGACCGCCTGCGCGTTGCCCAGCACGGCCTTGCCGAGCTCGCCCGTGCGGTAGCTGCGGGTCTGGCCGGACGCGACCAGCGCCTGTTCGATCACGCTGCCGTCGGTCGCGCTCAACCGCACCCAGCTTTCGCCGGCGAAGGTGACGGTCAGATCAGAACCGGCGCCGGCGGCGGGCTGGGCCGGCATCGGCGGCGTCATCGACGCCACCAGCGGCGCCTGGGGCACCGCGGCCGGTGCCGATGCGTCGCGCGCCGGCGCGGGCTTGCCTGCCGGCGCCGCCGAGAGCGGTGCGCTGTCGAGGGGGACGGTGCCGACGCTGCCGTCCAGGTGGGAGCGCGTGGCCAGCCAGATCGGGACGGCGATGGTCGCGGTCACGGCGACGTAGACGAGCCGGCGTCCGGTCTGTTCGAGCGCGCGCTGCGCCCACGGCGTATAGGTGCGCGGCACGAGGTCCGCGGCCTGCGGCGTCGGCACGGCGACACTGGCGGTGATCGCGTCGTCGGGCAGCCCCAGCAGTCGCGCGTAGCTGCGCAGGTGCCCCCGGACGAAGACCGGTGCGCCGATCCGCGCCCAGTCCTCGCGCTCCAGCGCCTCGACCACGTGGGTCGGCGTCCTGAGCTTCTGCCCGGCCTCGGCCGGCGTCAGGCCTGCGCGGATGCGGGCCTGACGCAGTTTCTCGCCGATGCCCCGGAGGGTCTCGGGCATGGCGGTGTCGTTGGATGTCATCGCGAAGCGCTCCCCAAAGCAAAGCATCCGTTCATTGCAGCGGCGCTCGCCGGAGCGCCGGGTCCGATGGCGGGAAGGGACGGCGGCTCATGCCGCATCCGCCGTCCCCGTGGTGATGCCGTCCGCGTCGCCTCCCCCGGGCGTCGCGAGCGTCTTGCGGAATTCGGCCTGCCGTCGGGTGCGGTCGACGACCTGCCCCTTCAGCTGGCCGCAGGCCGCGTCGATGTCGTCGCCGCGGGTGCGGCGGACCGGCGCGATCATGCCGGCCTCGTTGAGCAGCTTCTGGAACGCGCGGATGGCCGCATCGTCCGGACGCTGGTAACGGGTGCCGGGGAACGGGTTGAACGGGATCAGGTTGATCTTGGCCGCGTCCTTCATCTGCACCGAACGGTCGAACGCGCGCAGCAGGCGGACCAGTTCGCGCGCCTGCGCGGGCTGGTCGTTCACGTCCTTCATCAGCGTGTATTCGAACGTCACCGACTCGCCCTTCTTGCGCAGCGCGTAGCGCACGCAGGCGTCCATGAGTTCGGCGATCGGATACTTCCTGTTCAACGGCACGAGCTGGTCGCGCAGCGCGTCGTTCGGCGCGTGCAGCGAGACCGCGAGCGACACGTCGCTTTCCTGCGCGAGGCGATCGATCATCGGCACCATGCCGGCGGTCGACAGGGTCACGCGCTTGTTCGCCAGGCCGTAGCCGAGGTCGTCGCGCATCACGCTCATCGCGCGGACGACGTTGTCGAAGTTCGCCAGTGGCTCGCCCATCCCCATCATCACGACGTTGGTGAGCTTGCGCTGCCTGTGCGGCACGTTGCCGAGGTGGCGCGCCGCGGTCCACACCTGGCCGACGATCTCGGCGGTGGACAGGTTGCGGTTGAAGCCCTGCGTGGCGGTCGAGCAGAACGTGCAGTTCAGCGCGCACCCGACCTGCGAGGACACGCACAGCGTGCCGCGGCCCTTGTCGGGGATGTAGACGGTTTCGATGGCGTTCTTTCCGTCCATGCCCAGCAGCCACTTGTGGGTGCCGTCTTCGGACGGTTTGTCGAACTGGACCGTCGGCACGCGCACTTCGGCGTGCGTTTCGAGCTTGGCGCGCAGCGCCTTGCCGAGGTCGGTCATCTCGTCGAACGTGGTGACGTGGCGGTGGTGGATCCACTTCATCACCTGGTGGGCGCGGTAGCGCTTCTCGCCGAGGATGTCGGCGAAGAAGCGCTCCAGTCCCTCGCGATCGAGGTCGAGCAGGTTCTGTTTTTGCGCGGCCTCGTTCACGTCGTGCGTTTCTTCGGCCGGATCAGCGCGGGCACAGCTCGGTGGCGCTGAAGAAGTACGCGGTTTCGATCGCCGCGTTCTCCAGCGAGTCCGAGCCGTGCACGGCGTTGGCGTCGATCGACTGCGCGAAGTCTGCGCGGATGGTGCCCGGCGCCGCGTCCTTCGGATTGGTCGCGCCCATCAGCTCGCGGTTCTTCGCGACGGCGTTCTCGCCTTCCAGCACCTGGATCATCACCGGACCGGACGTCATGAACTCGACCAGCGCGCCGAAGAAGGGACGTTCGCGGTGCACGGCGTAGAAGCCTTCGGCTTCCTTGCGCGAGAGATGCTTCATCTTCGCGGCGACGACCGTGAGGCCGGCCTTCTCGAAACGCGAATAGATTTCGCCGATGACGTTCTTGGCGACGGCATCGGGCTTGATGATCGAAATGGTGCGCTCAAGCGCCATGACAGTGGGTCTCCGGGGGGTGACGGCCGCGGTCGAGCGGCCGAACGATAACATGAGTGGGCAGGAAAAACCCGCGTGGGGACGCGGGTTTAGCCGATTCGGCTGGAGAGGATTCTAACCCGGCGCGGGGTCGCTCTGCATCCATGGCGGCGATCACGTTTTGCGGGGCCTGGCGAAAGCGCGTATCCTGCGCCGCGCTCAAACAAGCGTTTGAATCAGCCCACCCCTTGCCGGAACCCGGAGGCCCCATGAGCAAAGCCCAGTTCTCGACCAAGGAAAGGATTCTCGACGCCGCGGAAACCCTGTTCGCCCAGTACGGCTTCGGCGGGACCTCGCTCCGCCAGGTCACCAGCCAGGCGGACGTCAACATCGCGGCGGTGAACTACCACTTCGGCAGCAAGGAGAACCTCGTCAACGAGGTGTTCCGCCGCCGCATGGACGAAATGAGTGCCCAGCGCCTCGGCCGGCTCAAGGCCGCGACCGATGCCGACCCCGCCGACCTCGACGGCATCCTCGCCGCCTTCGTCGAACCGCCGCTGGCGATGGCCCAGGACCGCCACGGCGGCGGGGCCTTCATCCGCGTGATCGCCCGCGCCTACGCCGAGAAGAACGACGGCCTGCGCCGGTTCCTGTCCGAACAGTACGGCCACGTCCTGCGCGAGTTCGCCCGCGCCATCTCCCGCTGCCTGCCCGGCCTGAGCAAGGAGGAGCTCTACTGGCGGCTCGACTTCCTCGCAGGCGCCCTGACCTACGCCATGGCCGACTTCGGGATGATCAAGCGCCCCGCCGGCATCAGCGAGGTCGAGCACCGCCAGCGCGCGGCGCAGGAACTCATCCGCTTCGCCAGCGCCGGCTTCCGCGCCGGCCAGGTCAACTGATCCGCAATCCCCCACATTTCCGAGCCAGACCCGGAAAACCCCACGCAATCAACAGGATGCAGAACATGTCCCAGAAACCGCTGATCCGTCGCGTCGCCGTCCTCGGCGCGGGCGTCATGGGCGCGCAGATCGCCGCGCACCTCACCAACGCCGGCGTCGACACCGTGCTGTTCGACCTGGCCGCGAAGGAAGGCCATCCCGACGGCGTGGTGCTGAAGGCGCTCGCCAACCTCGGCAAGCTCTCGCCCGCCCCGCTGGCGTCGAAGTCGCTGGCCGAGGCGATCACGCCCGCCAACTACGATTCGGGTCTGGAACACCTGCGCGGCTGCGACCTGATCATCGAGGCCATCGCCGAGCGGATGGACTGGAAGCAGGACCTGTACAGGAAGATCGCCCCGTTCGTGCCGGCGCACACCGTGCTGGCCAGCAACACCTCGGGCCTGGGCATCAACAAGCTGGCCGAAGTGCTGCCGGAGGAACTGCGCCACCGCTTCTGCGGCGTGCATTTCTTCAACCCGCCGCGCTACATGCACCTGGCCGAGCTGATCCCGGCCACCACCACCGACGCCGCCGTGCTGGAAGGCTTGGAAGAGTTCCTGGTCACCACCCTGGGCCAGGGCGTGGTGTACGCCAAGGACACCCCGAACTTCATCGGCAACCGCATCGGCGTGTTCTCGATCCTGGCGACGATCCACCACACCGCCGCGTTCGGGCTGGGCTTCGACGAAGTCGACGGCATCACCGGCCCGCTGGTCGGCCGGCCGAAGTCGGCGACCTACCGCACCTCCGACGTGGTCGGCCTGGACACCATGGCCCACGTCATCAAGACCATGGCCGATACCCTGCCTGACGACCCATGGCACCAGTACTTCAACGCTCCGGCCTGGCTGGGTGCGCTGATCCAGAAGGGCGCGCTGGGCCAGAAGACCGGCGCCGGCATCTTCCGCAAGGTCGGCAAGGACATCGTCGTCGTCGACCTGGAGAAGCAGGACTACCGCCCGGCCGACCGCGGCGCGGCGCCGGAGGTGGTCGAGATCCTCAAGACGAAGAACCCGGCCGAGAAGTTCGCGAAGCTGCGCGCCAGCGAGCATCCGCAGGCGAAGTTCCTGTGGGCGATGTTCCGCGACCTGTTCCACTACAGCGCCTACCATCTGGCCGACATCGCCGACACCGCGCGCGACGTCGACCTCGCCATCCGCTGGGGCTACGGCTGGTCGCTGGGCCCGTTCGAGACCTGGCAGGCCGCTGGCTGGAAGCAGGTCGCTGCGTGGATCGCCGAGGACATCGCCGCGGGCAAGGCCATGAGCGACGCCGCGCTGCCGGCGTGGGTCACCGACGGCCGCGACGGCGTGCACGGCGCGACCGGCAGCTACAGCCCGGGCAAGGGCGCGGACGTGCCGCGTTCGTCCAACCCGGTCTATCTGCGCCAGCGCTTCCCCCATCCGCTGCTGGGCGAGCGCTTGGCCCCCGGCGAGACGGTGTACGAGAACGACGGCATCCGCCTGTGGCACGACGGCGACGGCATCGCCATCGCCTCGTTCAAGACCAAGATGCACACCGTCAACAACCACGTGCTCGACGGCCTGCAGGAAGCCATCGGGATTGCGGAGCGCGACTTCCGCGGCATGGTGATCTGGCAGCCGAAGGAACCCTTCTCGGCCGGCGCCGACCTGTCCGGCGCGCTGGGCCTGCTGCAGGCCGGCGACCTGAAAGGCTTCGAGTCGATGGTCGCGAATTTCCAGGCCACCAGCCAGCGCATCAAGTACGCGCTGGTGCCGGTGGTCGGCGCGGTGCGCGGCCTCGCCCTCGGCGGCGGCTGCGAGTTCCAGATGCACACCGCGCGCACCGTCGCGCATCTCGAAAGCTACATCGGCCTGGTCGAGGCCGGCGTGGGCCTGCTGCCGGCCGGCGGCGGCCTGAAGGAATTCGCCGTACGCGCCTCGCAGGCGGCGGGCCCGGGCGGCGATGTCTTCGCCCAGCTCAAGCCGCTGTTCGAGAACGTGGCGATGGCCAAGGTCTCGGCCTCCGCGCTCGAAGCGAAGGAACTCGGCCTGCTGCGCAAGGACGACGTGATCGCCTTCAACGCGTTCGAGCTGCTGCACATCGCGAAGCAGCAGGCGCTGGCACTGGCCGAGTCCGGCTACCGCCCGCCGCTGCCCGCGCGCCGCGTGCAGGTCGCCGGCAACGTCGGCATCGCCACCTTCAAGATGATGCTGGTGAACATGCTGGAAGGCCGCTTCATCTCCGAGCACGACTACGAGATCGCTTCGCGCATCGCCACCGTGCTGTGCGGCGGCGAGGTCGACCGCGGCGCGATCGTGGACGAGGACTGGCTGATCCGCCTGGAGCGCGAGCACTTCGTCGCGCTGGCGCAGATGCCGAAGACCCAGGCCCGCATCAAGCACATGCTCGAGACGGGCAAGCCGCTGCGCAACTGAGATTCGCGCGCCGCCGCGCCGTCCGCGGCGCGGCCTCCCGAATCCCCACCGCCACGAATCTCGAATCCGGACTCACTCCAATGACCAAGATCATCCAGGACGCCTACATCGTCGCCGCCACCCGCACACCGGTCGGCAAGGCCCCCAAGGGCGTCTTCCGCAACACCCGTCCCGACGACATGCTCGCGCACGTGCTGCGCAACGTCGTCGCCCAGGCCCCGGGCATCGACACCTCGCGCATCGACGACGCCATCATCGGCTGCGCGATGCCGGAGGGCGAGCAGGGCATGAACGTCGCCCGCATCGGTGCCCTGCTCGCCGGCCTGCCGAACACCGTCGCCGCGCAGACCATCAACCGCTTCTGCTCGTCCGGCCTGCAGGCCGTGGCGCTGGCCGCCGACCAGATCCGCCTCGGCCACGCCGACCTCATGCTCGCCGGCGGCACCGAATCGATGTCGATGGTGCCGATGATGGGCAACAAGGTCGCGCTCAGCCCCGAAGTGTTCGCGAAGAATGAAAACGTGGCCATCGCCTACGGCATGGGCATCACCGCCGAGAAGGTCGCCGAAGAGTGGAAGATCTCGCGCGAGGACCAGGACGCGTTCGCCCTCGCTTCCCACCAGAAGGCGATCGCCGCGATCCAGGCCGGCGAGTTCAAGTCGGAGATCTCGCCGTACGAAGTGGTCGCCCGCATCCCCGATCTCGCCGGCAACGCGGTGAAGGTGAAGAGGACGCTGGTCGAACTCGATGAAGGCCCGCGCCCGGATTCGTCGATCGAAGGTCTCGCCAAGCTGAAGCCCGTCTTCCGCAACGGCATGTTCGGCGGCACCGTCACCGCCGGCAACGCCTCGCAGATGAGCGACGGCGCCGCAGCGGTGCTGCTCGCCTCCGAGCAGGCGATCAAGGACTACGGCCTGACGCCCCTCGCCCGCTTCGTCAGCTTCTCGGTCGCCGGCGTGCGCCCGGAAGTGATGGGCATCGGCCCGATCGCCGCGATCCCGAAGGCGCTGAAGCAGGCCGGCCTGACGAAGGACCAGATCGACTGGATCGAGCTCAACGAAGCCTTCGCCGCGCAGGCGCTGGCGGTGATCCGCGATCTCGGCCTCGACCCGTCGAAGGTCAATCCGCTGGGCGGCGCGATCGCCCTCGGCCACCCGCTGGGCGCCACCGGCGCGATCCGCACGGCCACCATCGTGCACGGCCCGCGCCGCCGCCAGCAGAAGTACGGCATGGTGACGATGTGCATCGGCACCGGCATGGGTGCGGCGGGCATCTTCGAGGCGCTCTGACCGACCGACGCCGTATCGGCGGCATCGGCGGCAATGCGACGGGGCGCTTCGGCGCCCCGTCGCGCATCCAGAGGATTCAGCCGCCCTCTCGGGAGGGCCTGACATCGCGCGCGGTCGCGATCGTGCGATCGCGCATGCAAACCCGATAGACTGCGGCCTCGGATCGCCGTCGGCGATCCTTCGTTCCGGGCCATGGACGGCGGTCGTCGGGCTCGCTCGCCTGCGCACTGCCGATGTCCGAACCCACGCCAGCCCGACGCTCCCTCATCGCGCTCCGCCACCTCTGGCCGTTCCTGCGCCGGCAAGGCTGGCTGCTCGCGCTGTGGCTGGCCAGCCTGGCGGCCTCCAGCGCGGCGATGCTCGCGATCCCGAAGGCCCTCGGCGTGATGATCGACGAAGGCTTCCGCCACGGCGCCACGATCGACCACGCGTTCACGCTGATGCTGCTGGTGTCTGTGGCGTTCGGGATCAGCTCCGCGCTGCAGTTCTGGTGCGTGGCGTACCTCGGCGAACGCGTGGTCGGCGACCTGCGCACGCGGCTCTACGGCCATCTGATCGGTCTCGACGCCGGCTTCCACGATGCCACCCGCAGCGGCGAACTGCTGTCGCGCCTCGGCACCGACGCCGAACTGCTGCGCCACGTGCTCGGCAGTTCGCTGCCGGCGGCCCTCTCCAGCGCCGTCGCCTGCATCGGCAGCGCGTGGCTGCTGATTGCCACCAGTCCGCGGCTGGCGGCGTGGACGCTGCTGGCGATCCCGCTGGCGGCCGTCCCGGTGGCGATGAACAGCCGGCGCCTGGCCGCGATCTCGCGCAACGCCCAGGATCGCCTGGCCGCGGCTAATGCCGGCGCCACCGAATCGCTGGCCGCGGCCGACACGGTGCGCGCGCATGCCCGCGAGCGCCACGAACGCGCGCGCTACGCCGCCGCGCTGCGTCGCG
>JBQCJG010000296.1:0-5003 GCA_051952955.1 Lysobacteraceae bacterium
AGTCGTCGTCTCCAGCTCCAAATTACTCACTGCATTTGCATGCTTTGAATTGACTTGGTTCTGTTACGAACGTCTGCAAGATGGACAACCATCCACCTGCCAGACGCCCGCACAAGTCACCTGCGCACACTGTCAAAGAACTTCAGAATCGGCCTCAGCGCCTCTTCTTTCCTGCTTCGTTCCCGGCGGCGCCGTAGTGCCCTCGGGAGCCGCACACTATAGGGAGGTTTCGGTCGTTGTGCAACAGTCTCGTGCAAAAAACTTTTCGGGACCGTCGGCCACCACGCGGCCGGCACGCGCCGACCGCCTGATTGCAAGGCGTTTCGTCAGCTTCGCAGGCCCACGCCGCGCTTGAGCAACCACAGGCCCGCGCTGCCCAGCACCGCGACGAAGCCCAGCATCAGCGCGTAGGCGACCCACAGCGGCACGTCGGAGACGCCCAGCAGGCCGTAGCGGAACGCGTTGACCATGTAGAAGATCGGATTGAGGTGGGTCGCGGCCTCGGCCCACGGGGGCAGCAGCTTCACCGAATAGAACACGCCGCCGAGGTACGTCAGCGGCGTGAGGATGAACGTCGGCACGATCGCGATGTCGTCGAACTTCTTCGCGTACACCGCGTTGACGAAGCCGGCGAGCGAGAAGATCGTCGCGCCCAGCAGCACGGTGGTGAAGGTCACCAGCGGGTGCGGCAGGCGCACGTGGGTGAAGAACATCGCGATGCACAGCACGATCACGCCCACCATCAGCCCGCGCAGCACGGCGCCGGCGACATAGCCGCCGAGGATCACCCACGACGGCATCGGGCTGACCAGCAGCTCCTCGACGTGGCGGCCGAACTTGGCGCCGAAGAAACTGGACGAGATGTTGCCGTAGCTGTTCTGGATCACGCTCATCATCACCAGCCCGGGGACGATGAAGTCCATGTACTTGATGCCGTCCATGGTGCCGACGCGCGAGCCGATCAGGCCGCCGAAGATCAGGAAGTACAGGGTCATGGTGATCGCCGGCGGCACCAGGGTCTGGCCCCAGATGCGCAGGATGCGCGTGACCTCGCGGCGGGCGATGGTGTACAGCGCGGTGCGGTGGCGCTGGCCGAGGGTCTGGCTCATGCCGCCACCTCCTGCTGGCCGGTCAGGCGCACGAAGAGTTCCTCCAGCCGGTTGGTCTTGGTGCGCATCGAGCGCACCCGGATGCCGGTGGCGTCCAGCGCGGCGAAGACGCCGTTGAGATCCATCGCCCGCGGCATCTCCAGGTCGAGGGTGTGGGCGTCCTCGGCGACAAGGGTGGCGCCGGGAATCGCCGGCAGCGTCGGCGGCAGGGTGCCGTCGATGTCGAGCAGGAAGCCTTCGACGTCGAGCTTGGCCAGCAGTGCCTTCATCGGACCCTGTTCGACGATCCGGCCCTTGTCGATGATCGCCAGGTGCCGGCAGAGGTGTTCGGCTTCCTCAAGGTAGTGCGTGGTGAGGATGATGGTCGTCCCGGCCGCGTTGATCTCCTTCAGCGTCTTCCACATGCCGCGGCGGATCTCGATGTCGACGCCGGCGGTGGGTTCGTCGAGGATCAGCAGCTTCGGCGAGGTCATCATCGCCCGGGCGATCATGAGCCTTCTCTTCATGCCGCCGGACAGGGTGCGACTCATCTTGTCGGCCTTGTCCCAGAGCTGGGCTTCCTTCAGCACGCGCTCGGCTTGCGCCATCGCCTCGGCGCGCGGCACGCCGTAGAAGCCGGCGTAGTTCACGCAGATGTCGAACGGCTTCTCGAACATGTTGAAGTTGATTTCCTGCGGGACCAGGCCGATCAGGCGCATCGCGGCGTCGCGGTCGGCGGTCAGGTCCTGGCCGAAGACGCGGACCTCGCCCGAGGTCTTGTTGACCAGCGAGCTGACGATGCCGATCAGAGTGGACTTGCCGGCGCCGTTGGGGCCGAGCAGGGCGTGGAAGTCGCCGGGGGCCACGTCCAGCGACACGCCCTTCAGCGCTTCGACGCCGTTGTCGTAGGTCTTGCGCAGGTCGCGGACGGCGAGGGCGGGCGCGTCGGGCGCGCCGGAAGGGGTGGGATCGGCGGTCATGGCGGGGTCCTGGGGCCGCGGCGGTCGTTCGGGAGGTGGCGCGCGGCGGAACGGGTAGTATAGGCCGCCGGCCCGGAGCGGCCGGACAACACTCCATTCCAACATGCCTCTCTCCAAAGGCACGCTTCTCCAAAGGACGGTGTCGCTTCGTGTCCGCCCAATTCCCGCTCAAGCTCGTCGGTCGCCGCATGCTCGCGCCGACCGTGGCCCACCTCAGCTTCGTCCGCGACGATGGACAGGCGCTGGACTACGTTCCCGGTCAGTTCCTGCAGGTGCATTTCGTCTACGCCGACGGCACCGCGACCAAGCGCAGCTATTCGCTGGCCACGCAGCACGACCACGCGCCGTCGCCCGACAGCACGGTGGAGATTGCGGTCAGCTACGTGCCCGGCGGCGCCGCGACGGCGCTGTTCGAAGGCCTGGAGATCGGCGGCACCATCACCGCCAGCGGTCCGTACGGGCGCTTCTGCCTGCTGCCCAACGACAACAACCGCCGCTACCTGCTGATCGCGACCGGCACCGGCGTGACGCCGTACCGGGCGATGCTGCCGCAGATCGCCGCGCGCATCGCCAAGCACGACCTCCAGGTGGTGCTGCTGTTCGGTGCGCGCACGCCCGACGAACTGCTGTACGGCGACGAGTTCCGCGCCTTCGCCGACGCCCACCCGAACTTCCGCTTCGTGCCCTGCTTCTCGCGCGAGCTGCCCGAGGCCGGCTCGCCGCACGCGCATGCCGACGTGCGCAAGGGCTACGTGCAGGACCAGCTGGCCGAGTTCGTGCCGGACGGCGAGACCGACATCGCCTACCTCTGCGGCAATCCCAACATGGTCGACGCCTGTTTCGAGGCGCTGAAGCACCATGCCCTGCCGGTGCCGCACATCCGCCGCGAGAAGTACATCAGCAGCAAGTGACGCTGCCGCGCGGCCGCACGCCGGCCGCGCCGTCTTCCCTCCCGCTCCCGGCCCGGCGCGCATGGCGCCGCGGCCGGCGCTGCCGTGCGTGCGGGACACCCCGACCTCCGGGCCTTGATCCGGTCACGGCGGCCGGTCACATTCGGCGCGCCGCCGCGTCTTGGTCGGCATCCACGCAGTTTCGCCGCGCCCCTTCCGGCCGGCCCCGTCCGAGAAACCGTCCATGACCAGAGTCCTGTTGCCGTCCCTGCTCGCCCTGTCGCTCGCCGCCTGCGGCGGCCACGACGCGGCGACCCCGAAGCCGGCCCCGCATACCGACGCCCGCGGCGACCTGCGCTACGGCAGCGTCGTGTTCAAGCCCTGCGCGCTGGGCGGCGAGTTCGGGCGCGCGGTCGAGGCCGAATGCGCGAAGTTCGACGTGCCCGAGAACCACGACGCGCCCGCGGGCCGCAAGATCACGCTGGCGGTGGCGATGATCCCGGCGAAGAAGCAGGCGCTGCCCGACCCGGTGGTGATCATCGCCGGCGGCCCGGGGCAGTCGATCCTCGACAGCTATCCGATGCTCGACGATGCGCTGTCGGACCTGCGCAACACCCGCAACATCCTGCTGGTCGACGCCCGCGGCACCGGCGACTCGCATCCGCTGGAATGCCGCAACAGCGAAGGCCGCAACGCCGTGACCGAAGAGAACGACGACTCGCCCGAGAGCGCACGCGCCTTCGCCGAACGCTGCCGCGACACGCTGTCGAAGACCTCCGACCTGCGCTTCTACGGGACCGGCGACCACATCCGCGACCTCGACGCCCTGCGCGCGGCGGTCGGCGCCGACCAGCTGAACCTCATCGGCATCTCCTACGGCACCCGCGTCGCCCAGCAATACGCGATGCATTTCCCGGCGCACGCGCGCACGGTGGTGCTGGACTCGGTGGTGCCGAACACGCTGGTGCTGGGCCAGGAGCACGCGCGCAACCTCGATGCCGCGCTGGCGACGCAGTTCGCGCGCTGCCGCGCCGAACCCGCCTGCCGCGACCACCTGGGCGATCCGGCCGCGACGATGAAGACGCTGCGCGAGCGGCTGAAGGCCGGCGGGCTGGCGCCGGTGCGCTACCGCGATCCCACCAGCGGCGACTGGCGCGAGGAAGCGCCGACCTACGGCCACCTCGCGGTGCTGCTGCGCATGTACGCCTACCAGCCCCAGGCGGCGTCGATCCTGCCGTGGATCGTGCACGAGGCGGCGGAAGGCCGCTACGAAAGCCTGCTCGCGCAGTCGCGGCTGGTCTACGGCGACGTGTCGGAGGCGATGATGCACGGCATGGAACTGTCGGTGATCTGCACCGAGGATCCGGAGATCGCGGTCGACCCGAAGGACGCCGACACCGTGATCGGCAACGAGTTCGTCGCCTTCCAGCAGGCGCAGTGCGCGGTGTGGCCGAAGGGCAAGCGTGCGGCCGACTTCCGCAAGCCGCTGGCCGGCGACGTGCCGCTGCTCGCGATGAGCGGCGAATACGATCCGGTGACGCCGCCGCGCTACGGCGACGAGGTGGTGAAGACGCTGCCCAACGGCCGCCACCTGCTGGCGCCGGGCCAGGGCCACAACGTGATCGCCACCGGCTGCATGCCGAAGCTGGTCGCGCAGTTCGTGGAGAAGGCCGACGCGAAGTCGCTCGACGCCGGCTGCCTGAAGCGGCTGAAACCCTCGCCGCCGTTCGCGGGCAACTACGGCTGGGAGCCGTGATGCACGCCTCGTCCGCACTTCATCGCATCTCCCTTTCCGCGGCAACGACGATGCCGTCCCGCATCCAGAGGCAGTCATGATCCAGGTCCAGAACCTGCACAAATCGTTCAAGACCAAGACCGGTCTGGTCCAGGCCGTGCGCGGCGTGAGTTTCGAAGCGCGCGACGGCGAGATCACCGGCCTGCTCGGCCCCAACGGCGCCGGCAAGACCACCACGCTGCGGATGCTCTGCACGCTGCTCGCCCCGACGGCGGGCACGGCCATGGTGGCCGGTGTCGACGTCGCCCGC
>JBQCJG010000297.1:0-15493 GCA_051952955.1 Lysobacteraceae bacterium
CGAGATCGTGCAGCGTCTGGTAGGCGAGGTAGGGATACACCGCGGTCGCGCCGTTGCCGATGAGGCAGGCGACGTGGTGCGGATCGCGCGCGGTGCCGGTCTCGACGATGAGGTTGGACGTGCAGCGCAGGCCGGTGCGCACCAGGTGCTGGTGCACCGCGCCGGTGGCGAGCAGCGCGTGCACGAGCAGGTGGTCGCGGCGCGGGCGGCGGTCGGTCAGGACCAGCAGCAGCACGCCGTCGCGGGCGGCGGCCTCGGCCTCGGCGCACAGGCGTTCGAGCGCGGCGCGCAGGCCTTCTTCCGGCGGGTAGTTCAGGTCGAGGTAGCGGTGCGATTCGGCGTACGGCGCCATCGTCAGCAGCTGGCGCTGCTTGCGCTGCGACAGCACCGGCGAGTTCAGCATGACGTGCGCGACCTGCTCCGGCCCGTCGGCGAAGAGGTTGCCCTCGCGGCCGATCTGCGTGCCCAGCGACATCACGCAGTCCTCGCGCAGGGAGTCGATCGGCGGATTGGTCACCTGCGCGAACGCCTGGCGGAAGCGGTCGTACAGCGGCCGGACTTGTGCAGACAATGCCGCCATCGGCACGTCGTCGCCCATCGAGCCCACGGCTTCCTGTTCGGTCTCCGCCAGCGGGCGCAGGATCTGCTCGCGCTCCTCGCGGGTGAGCTGGAACAGTTTCTGGAAGCCGGCCAGCGTGGAGGCGTCGAACGGCGCCGCGGTGAGGTTGGGATCGACCAGTTCGGTGTGCAGGTAGGTCATGCCCTGCTTCAGCCACTGCTTGTACGGCGCGCGCGCGCGGTTGATCGCGTCGATGGCGTCGGAATCGAGCAGGCGGCCGGTCTCGAGGTCGGCGGCGATCATCTGGCCCGGGCCGAGCTTGCCCTTGGCGAGGATGCGCGCGTCGTCGACGTCCCACACGCCGGCTTCGGACGCGACCATGAAGGTGCGATCGTCGCTGACCTGCCAGCGCGCGGGACGCAGGCCGTTGCGGTCGACCGTGCACGCGGCGAAGCGCCCGTCGAAGGCGACGATGCCCGCCGGGCCGTCCCAGGGTTCGCTGTTGAGCGCGTAGTACTCGTAGAACGCCAGCAGGTCGGCGTCCTTGTATTCCAGCGACTGCGTCGCCGGCGGGATGAGGATGCGCAGCGCCTTCAGCAGGTCCATGCCGCCGGCCTGCAGCAGCTCCAGCATCGAGTCGAGGCTCTGCGAATCGGAGCCGCTCATCTCGATCGGCGGATCGAACTCGGCCGGGTCGAACCCGTTCGGCCGCCACACGTGGGCGCGGGCGCGGGCCCAGACGCGGTTGCCGGCGATGGTGTTGATCTCGCCGTTGTGCGCGAGCAGGCGGAACGGCTGCGCCAGCGGCCAGCGCGGGCTGGTGTTGGTCGAGAAGCGCTGGTGGAAGACGACGGCGCTGCTGGCCAGCTCCGGTCGCTGCAGGTCGGGATAGAGCGCCTGCAGCGATTCCGGCAGCACCATGCCCTTGTAGCCGATGCTGCTGGCCGAGAGGCTGACCACGTGCAGGCCCGGCACGTCGCGCAGCGCCTGTTCGGCGCGGCGTCGCGCCACGTACAGCGCGCGCTGGAATTCCGGCGCCGCCATGCGCGCGCCTTCGACGTCGAGCACCGGCACCACGAAGAGTTGTTCGATCGCCGGCATGTGCGCGCGGGCGAGATCGCCGCAGACCGAGGCGTCCACCGGCACCGTGCGCCAGCCCGACACCGCCAGTCCGACGCCGCGCAGCGCCTGCGCGAACGCGGCGCGGACGCGGGCGACGGCATCCGCGTCGCGCGGCATGAATACGATTCCCGAGGCGTAGCGCTGGCCGAGCACGATGCCGGATTCGCCCGCGATCGCGCGGAGGAAGGCGTCCGGGGTCTTCAGCAGCAGGCCGCAGCCATCGCCGGTGCGTCCGTCGGCGGCGACGCCGCCGCGGTGGGTCATGCGCGCCAGCGCCTCCAGCGCACTGCGCACGAGGGCGGGGCTCGGACGATCGTCGAGCTGCGCGATCAGGCCGAAACCGCAGGCATCGCGCTCGTCGCGCGGGTCGTACAGGCCGGTCAGGCCGCGTTGATCGCTTTCCATCGGACGGGCTCCGGGAAGGGAACGCCAGGGGATTCACGGGGAATCGGAAGGCGCGGACGCCCTCGCGGGCCGGGCGGGTCCACGGGTCGTCCATCGCAGGATGACCCGACTAAAGCACAATTGGTGCACTGCGGCAACCGGGGGGCCAAGTCCTTTCGTCGAAGGGTGTGCTGCATCGCGGACACGTGCGCAGGCACCGTCGTCCGGCGGTGCGGAGTAGACTGCGTCCCTCGCTCCGCTGCCTCTCTTTCCCCACGTGAACACGCCCCTGGTCGCCGGCCGGCGCCGCGCCGCGCTGGTCTTCATCTTCGTCACCGTGCTGATCGACGTGCTCGCGTTCGGCTCGATCATCCCCGTGTTGCCGCATCTGGTGCAGCAGTTCGTCGGCGGCGACGCCTCGCATGCCGCGTACTGGGTCGGCCTGTTCAGCACCGCGTTCGCCGCAGTGCAGTTCTTCACCTCGCCGGTGCAGGGCGCATTGTCCGATCGCTACGGCCGCCGGCCGGTGATCCTGCTTTCGTGCCTCGGCCTCGGCATCGACTTCGTGTTCATGGCGCTGGCACCGGGCCTGGGCTGGCTGTTCGTCGGCCGCATGATCTCGGCCGCCACCTCGGCGAGCTTCAGCACCGCCAACGCCTACATCGCCGACGTCACCGCGCCGGAAGACCGTGCGAAGGGCTTCGGCATGCTCGGTGCGGCGTTCGGACTGGGCTTCATCGTCGGTCCGCTGATCGGCGGCGTGCTCGGCAACATCGACCTGCGCCTGCCGTTCTGGTTCTCGGCCGGCCTCGCACTGCTGAACTTCCTCTACGGCTTGTTCGTGCTGCCCGAATCGCTGCCGCCGGAGAAGCGCGCGGCGAGCTTCGACTGGGCGCACGCCAGGCCGATGGGCGGCGTGAAGCTGCTCGGCGAATACCGCGCGATCTGGGGCCTGGTCGCGGTGGTGTTCATCGCCAACTTCGCGCATTACGTCTATCCGAGCACGTTCGTGCTGTTCGCCGACGTGCGCTACGGCTGGGACCAGCAGCACGCCGGCTACGTGCTGGCCGCGGTCGGCGTGATCAGCGTGATCGTGAATGCGGTGCTGGTCGGCAAGCTGGTGAAGGCGCTGGGCGAACGCCGCGCGCTGCTGCTGGGCCTGGCCTGCGGCGTGGTCGGCTTCCTGGTGTACAGCCTGGCGGGGACCGGCTGGCTGTTCCTCGCCGGCCTGCCGATCAGCGGCCTGTGGGCGATCTCGGGCCCCGCGACGATGTCGCTGATCTCGCGCCAGGTCGGGCCGGAAGTGCAGGGCCGCGTCAACGGCGCCCTGACCAGCCTCGTGTCGCTGGCCGGCATCTTCGCGCCGGCGCTGTTCGCCGGATCGTTCGGCTACTTCATCGGCTCGCATGCGCCGGTGCGCCTGCCCGGCATCGCGTTCCTGATCGCGTCGGTGCTGCTGGCCTGCGGCTGGCTGATCGCATGGCGCCATGCGCGCATGCCGGCGAATGCGCCCGCCGCCGCCACGCCCGTGGTCCCGCCGGAGGTGGCGGGCGGGTGAACGCGCCCGTCCCGTCGCCAGGCCCTATCGAAACACGCGACACGGCCGCGCCTGCGCAGGTGGAGCCCGGCATCGTCGAGGCCAACACTGTCGAGGCCGACACTGTCGAGGCAAACACTGTCGAGATCCGGTATGCGGATTACCGGCCGACGCTGTCGGAAGTGCTCATCCTGTCGAGTACGCTCCTGATCGGATATGTCGTGCCGCATTTCTCGAATCTGCCACAGCAGCAAACGTTCGTCTGGTTCGCAATCGCATGCTCAGTCGCGGTCTTCAACGGCGTCTGGGCCTTGTTGCGATTCCGCAAGGCAGGCCCTGCGATGACGCTGGACGGTGATGGGTTGCACTCGACGCCTTGGCTCGGAGAACGCGTCGACGTGCGCTGGGACGAAATCGAATGGTGCGATGCATTCCATCGAGGCGGGAAAACGAAACGCCCCTATCTCGGCGTGCGGCTGAAGCATCCGGAGCAACGGATACCGCCTTGGGACATGGCGTCGGATGCGCGCCGCCCGCATCTGTGGATCTTGTCGGAAGGGCTGCAACTGTCGACGAAGGACCTCGTCGCCCGCATCCGCGACTACCGGGTCAGCCTCGGCCGCTGATCGACCGCCGACGCGCGCCTCAGTCTTCTTCCGCGCCTTCGACCGCCGCCAGTTCGTGGCTCGGCAGCGGCAGCATCGCCCAGAACGGCACGGCATCCGCGGCCCAGCGCGCGGCGGTGTCCTGCAGGATGCCGACCACGGCCTCGACGTCGTCCGCGGCCTGTTCGCGCCACGCGCCGATGTGTTCGAGCACCAGCAGATAGCCCGGCGCCGCCAGCCACGAGAGGTCGGCAAGGCAGTCGGCGAGCGCGTCGAGGTTGACCCCGAACCAGTCCGGGAATTCCAGCGCTTCGGCGATCTCGCGCAGCACCGCCTCGGTGTCGGTGCAGGCGCGCAGGTCGATTGCCTGCACGCGGAAGCGCAGCGCGCGCCCGGCCTCGACCAGCGCCTCACGGTCGCGCGCGTCGACGAAGTAGGCGCCGGCGCGTTCGGGATCGGCGAGCAGCGCGTTCAGTTCCATCGCGCTCATCGTCCTGCCTCCCGTGCATCGAGCGTGAAGCGGCGGAAGCTGCGGTAGTGGTCGTCGGTGTAGAAGAACTCGGTCGGCGGCTGGCCGCCGGCGATGATCCGGCGCGCGCCGCGATCGCGCGAGCCGGGCGTTTCCACGGTGTATTCGCGGTAGTAGCCGCGCGGCCGCGGCGGCAGCCGGCGTTCGCGGTTGCCGAACGTGGCGTCGTCCTGCCGGTGCGGATACGGGCCGCCGCGCGCAATGAGGCGCAACGTGTCGACGGCCTCGGGCGGCAGGAAGTCGGGGTAGGCGACATCGATCCGGGCCTCGTCGCGCGCCGCGCCCTGCGCCACGGTCGGCGGCATGGGCGGCGGCAGGGCCAGCGGATTGCCGTCGTCGCGTGCCGGTGCATGCTGCGCGGGTGCCTGCGCGGGCGCGCTCGGCGCATGCGGTCCGCTCAGCGCAAACCCCGCCACGACCGCCAGCAGCGCCAGCGCTGCCCAGGTCTTCCATCCCGAACCCGTCCGTGCCGGCATCGGTCGTCTCCCGTCGCTGTCGTGGTCCACGCTGGACCCGCGCGTCGCGGCGCGGGTGATCCGGATCGATGCCGCGCGCTCAGCCGCACCGGGCGGACGCGATCAGGCCCTTGCCGTCGAGCTGGAGGTTGAGCCGGTCGCCGCGGTAGTCCATCGTGACCATCATGCCGGGGCGGAGCACGCGGACCGTCTTCGCGCCGCTGGCGGCCATCGCGGCCTGTACGGTGCCTTCGTCCGCCTTGCGGCCGACGAAGCCCTGCGCCTTCGCGGCATCGCAGGTGGCGATTGCCTCCGGCGGCATCGGCGGTGTTTCCGGCATGGCGGGCGATGCCGCGCCACCGGTCGACGCCGCCGGTGGTGCGGCATCGGCCGGCGCGTCCTGCCGCGCGATGGGTGCGCAGGCGGCCAGGTCCAGCAACACGAACAGAAGAAGGGGCGACGGCGACATGGCGTGTCCTCTGCGTGGCACCGACGCAGTATGCACAGGCGCCGTGGGATTTTCGTGAAGGACCGCGTGTCGGCGCGCAATCGCGGCCATCTTTCGTGTCGAGCGATTCGATCGTCGCGGGGAATCGATCGTCTTGCACGATCCCGTGCGCGATTCCGCATGCGGATCGGTCCTCGATCACGAATCGCCCGTGCGCACCGATACTGCGGTCGCATGCGCGCGCCTCGTCCGTAGACTCGCGCCGCCATGCGCACTGCGACGTCCACACGCCGCCTGTGCCATCGCGATGCAGCAGTCAACCGCGGCGGCGCGCGTGCGTTCGCGGCGTGGCAGGTGAGGAGAGCGTCATGCAAGATCGCAACATCTGGTGGTTCGGCGAATGCGACGCCAACACCCTCGCGGATTTCGAGCGGCGCGCCGTCTGCGCGCTCGATCTCGAACCCGATGCGCCGCCGGCCGCCGCGGCGCGCGAACAGTGTTTCGTCGACGACTGCGCCGTGGGCGACGTCATCGTCGTCGCGTCCGCGGCCGACGGCACGCTGCTCGCGGGCGACGTCGAAGGCGAGGTGCTGCGACGGCCGGCGATCAACTGCATGCAGCTCGTGCGATCGGTGCACTGGCGTGCGGTGCCGCTGCCGGACGACGAGGCGTCGCGGGTCGAAGGTGCGCTGAAGGTGCTGCCGGCGTGCTCGCCGATCGACCTTGCCGCGCATCCGGCGCTGGCGGCGGTGATCGATGCCGCCCCCGATGCCGGGACCGCGCCGCTGCGGTTCGAGATCGACCTGCGGCCGCCGCCGATCCCGCCGCCGTCGCTGCCGAACCTCTACCAGTCGCCGTTCGCCGGCCGCATCCTGCGCGACTTCCGCTGGCGCGAATACCTGATCGCGAACCCCGACGTGGCCGCGACCGGCGACGACCAGGCGCACGCCTTCGGGCATTTCTTCCACCAGGGCTACTACGAACGCCGGATCTTCGATCCCGCCCGCCTCGACGGCTTCGACCCGGGCTTCTACCGCGAGCGCTATCCCGAACTCGCGCTGCCCAGCGATGCCGCCGCGCAGATCCACTACTGCTACGAAGGCTGGTACGAGGAGCGCATCCCCAACCGCGACAGCGCCTGGCTGCACGATGCCGCGCTGCACGTGTACCAGATGGGCAAGGTCGGCTCGCACGCGATCGCCGCCGCGCTGGAGGACGCCGGTTACGACGGCGGCGTGATCCACCTGCACTGGCCGACGGACGTGGTCACCGGCTACCCGTCGAACCGCCTGCCGTATTCGCGCCTTCTGGTGCACGAGCGCGCGCGGCCGGTGAAGGTGATCTCGGCTGCGCGCGAAATCGTGTCGTGGACGCTGTCGGGCCTGTTCCAGTACCACGGCGGCGTCGTGCTCAACGCCGCCGACGCCGTGGCGCTGGTCGAGGAGCGCTTCTGGGACACCTGCGCCAGCGGTCTGCACTGGTTCGACCACCGCTACCACTGCGACCTGGACGTCTACGCGCATCCGTTCGACCATGCGGCCGGGTACACGCGCATCGACCATGCGGGCATCGAATTGCTGGTCTACCGCCAGGAAGACCTGTCGCGCATGGCCGCGCCGCTGGCGACCTTCGTCGGCGTGCCCGCGCTGCGCCTGGATGCGCGCAACGTGGGCGAGGCCAAGGCGTACTCCGATCTTTACCGCCGGATGCTGCGCGACTTCCGCCTGCCGGGGAACCTGCTGTCGTCGCTGTACGACAGTCCCTTCATGCGCCACTTCTACAGCGACGCCGAGCGCCAGGCCGGCTACGACCGCTGGGTGCGCCGCGACTGACCGCAGTCCGCGGACGATCGGCGCTTGACACGACCGGGTTCTGATTCTACAAATGTAGTACTACACATGTAGAGAGAATGCGGCATGACCGACGACATCGTCCTGAGCGACCTCCAACTGGACCTGATGCGGGTGCTGTGGCGGGCCGGGGAACTGAACGTGGCCGACGCCACGGCGGCCCTCGGCGACCGCGACCTGGCCCACACCACGGTCGCGACCCTGCTGACGCGGCTGGAGAAGCGCGGCGTCGTCGCGGCGCGGCGCGACGGCCGGCTGCTGCTCTACCGCCCGCTGGTGAGCGAGGCGCAGGTCAAGCGCAGCATGGTGTCGAGCCTCATCGCGCAGGTGTTCCGCGGCGATCCGAAGGCGCTGCTCGCGCACCTGGTGAGCGAGCGCGAAGTGGCGCCGGGCGATCTGGAGCAGGTGCGCGCCCTGCTGCGCAGCGACGACCGGACCGACGGAGAGACGCCGTGATGGACCTGTTCCCGCTGTTTGCCGGCCTGTCCCCGCAGGCGGTGTCGTCGCCGACGTTCCTCGCCGGCCTGCTGGCGATGTTCGTGCTGCACGCGACCGTGTTGCTGGCCGCCGCCTGGCTGCTCGAACGTGCTGGTGCGCTGCGGCATCCGGGCTGGGCCGAGTTCGCGTGGCGCTTGGCGCTGTTCGGCGCGTTCGCGTCGGTCGCGCTGCGGCTGGCGACGATGATGCCGGCCACCGGCCCGTCGACGCCGGTATCGAACGGGCCCGCATCGACGGTGGCCGCGCTGCCGGCCCCGGCCCCGCCGCGCACCGCCGCGCCGGCCTCCGTCGCGCTGCCGGTCGAGCGTGCGCCCGCGGCTGCGAACGTGTCGTCCGGGGCGCCGCCGACGCGCCTCGGTCCGGCACCCGCGATCGCGCTTCCCGTCGCCGAGGACGCGGTGCTGCTCGGGCTGGCGCTGTGGCTGCTCGGCGCGTCGTGGGCAGGGATCCGCCTGTTCCGCCAGGTCCGTGCCCTGCTGCGCCTGCGCCGGCAGGCCGTGCACGGCGGCACCGATGCCTCGTCCGCGCTGGTGGCGACGCTTGAGGCGCAGGCTGCGACCCTGCGCATGCCCGCGCCCCGCGTGCGCCTGCTGCCGCGGCTCGACGGTCCGATGGTGGTGCCCGGCGCGATCCTGCTGCCGCCCTGGGCCGAGGCGCTGCCGCCGGCGCAGCAGCGGGCGATGCTCGCGCACGAGCTGGCGCACGTGCAGCGCCGCGATCCGCGCTGGCGTTTCCTCCAGCGTCTCGCGCTGGTGCCGCTGTTCTTCCATCCGCTGGCGTGGCGCGCGCTGCGTCGTCTCGAAGCGCTGGCCGAAACGCAGTGCGACCGCGTCGCGGCGGGCCACGACGGCGCCCGCGCCTTGGCCGAGTGCCTCGCCGAATGCCTGGCCCGCGTCGCATCGCCGCATACCCATGCGCGGCCCGCCGGCCTTGCGCTGGCGATGGCCGAGCGCGACGGCGGCATCGTCGAGCGCGTGCGGGCGCTGCTCGACCGCGCGCCCGCCCCGGGCCGGCCGCCGTCGCGCCGCCGTCGCTGGCTCGTCGCCGGCGGCGTGCTGCTCGCGGTGGTCGCGCTGCCGGGCGTGATCGTGGTCGCGCGCCCCGGACTGCTGCCGGACTTCCTCGATCCGCATCCCCTGTCGATCACGTTCCGCAACGGGAACCAGACCTACCGCGTCGGCAGCGACATGCCCGTCCGCGGCGACACCCTGCATGCGCGCATCGACGGCGACGTCGTGTTCTCGCCCGACGAGCGCAGCGTGCTGCGCGTCGGCCGCGATGCCGTGTTCGAGCGCGAACAGCGCCACCACGGCGTGGAACGCGTGCTGCGCATGCGCAACGCCGGCGGCGTCGCGAAGCGCACCTACACCGTCGACGGCCGGCCGCATGCGTTCGACGCCGACGCGCAGGCATGGCTGGCCGCCACGATCCCCGCGCTCTACCGCCTGAGCGGTGTCGATGCCGAAGCGCGTGCGGGTCGCATCCTCGCCGCGCGCGGCGTCCCGGGCCTGCTCGACGAGATCGCGAAGCTCGACGCAGGCGGCGTGCGCGCGACGTACCTCCTCCAGCTGCTGGCGCAGGCGACGCCGGATGCCGCGCAGATGGATCGCGCGCTGACGCTGATGCGCGGCATCGACGGCGATTTCGACAAGCGCCGTGCGCTGGATGCGGCGCTGGCCCGGCGCGACCTGTCCGCGGCGCAGCAGGCGTCGCTGCTGGCGATCGCCGACGGCCTGGGCTCTGATTTCGACCGCGCGGAGTGGCTGATCGCCGCTGCGCCGAAGTTGCCGTTCGACGGCGTCGCCGCCGCGGGCTGGTCGCAGGCGCTCGCCGGGATCGGCAGCGACTTCGATCGCCAGCGCACCTTGCAGGCGGTGATCGAAGATGGCCGGCCGCGCGCGCAGGCCGTGTCGCTGGCGCTGCGCGCGCTGCGGGACATGGGCAGCGATTTCGAGCGGCGCTCGGTGCTGGAGACGCTGATGAAGAGCGGCCAGCCGCTGCCCGACGCCGACGTACTCGCGGCGATCGACGCCATCGGCAGCGATTTCGATCGCCGCGAGGCGCTGCTCGCCTTCATCGCCAGCGCCAGGCCCGACGCCGCGCGCAGCCACGCGGTGCTGCGGGCCGCACGCACGCTGGGGTCCGATTTCGAGCGCGGCCAAGTGCTCGCCGCGCTGGCGGCGGCGATGCCGGCCGACGCGCAGCTGATCGCCGACTATCGCGACGTCGCGCGCACGCTGCCGGACTTCGAACGCGGCCAGGCCGAGAAGGCGCTGGACCGCTTCGCGAACCTCTGAAGGCAGATGCGTCGCAAACGCGCGCGCGGGCGGTCGGTCAGGCCGCCGCGCGCACCGCCACCGGCGTCGCGTTCCACTTCTCCAGCAGCGCCGCTTCGCGCGCCCTGGCCTTGTGCAGGTGCGCTTCCTTGACGTGGCCGAAGCCGCGGATGTGCTCGGGGATCGAGGCGATCTCGGTGGCGAGGGCGACGTTGCCGGCGTCGAGCTTCGCCAGCAGCGCGTCGACGGTGGCGAAGTAGTCGGCGATCAGCTGCCGCTCCATCTTCCGCTCGGCGGTGTAGCCGAACACGTCGAACGTGCCGCCGCGCAGGCCGCGCAGCTTCGCGAGCAGGCCGAAGGCCTTCAGCATCCACGGGCCGAATTCCTGCTTGACCAGGCGACCCTGCGCATCCGTCTTCGCCAGCAGCGGCGGCGCGAGGTGGAAGCGCAGCGTGTAGTCGCCCTCGAACTGCTGCTGCAGGCGGCGCTGGAACTCGCCGCTGGTGTACAGGCGCGCGACTTCGTATTCGTCCTTGTACGCCATCAGCTTGAACGCGTAGCGCGCGACGGCTTCCGACAGGTCGGTCGAACCCGGCGCCTTCGCCTGCTCGGCGGCGCGCACCTTCGCGACGAGGTCGGTGTAGCGCTTCGCGTACGCCGCGTCCTGGTAGTCGGTGAGGAACGCGACGCGGCGCGCGATGATCTCGTCGATCGAGCGCGACAGGCGCGTGTCGTCGAGCGGCGCGAACGCGTCGCCGCCGCCGCTGGCCGGCACGTGGCGCAGTTCGTGCGCATCGCGCAGGTCCGCCGCCCGCGGGTCGAGGCCGGATTCGTGGCCTTCCGACGGCGTCGGCGCGAGCAGCGGCAGCGCGTGCGGCGTGGCCTCCGCGGACGTCGGCGCGTTCTTGACGATGCCGGCGGCCGCGACGACCGCGGGCAGGTCGATCGCGGCGAGGCGGCCCCAGGCGAACGCGGTCTTGTTCATCTGCACCGCGGCGCCGTTGAGTTCGACCGCGCGCATCAGCGCGTCGAACGAGATCGGCACCAGGCCCTGCTGCCAGGCGTAGCCGAGCATGAAGAGATTGGCGGCGATCGCGTCGCCCATCAGCGCGGTGGCGAGCTGGGTGGCGTCGACCAGCGACGGCTCCTTGCCGCCCAGCGCGGTGCGCACGGCGGCGACGATGTCGGCCGCGGGGAATTGCATGTCCGGGCGGGTGGTGAACGTGCCGGGCATCGCCTCGTAGCTGTTGAGCACGACGTGCGAGCGGTCGCCGCGGATCTTCGACAGCGCCCAGTAGTCGTTGACCACGACCATGTCGCAGCCGAGCACCAGGTCGGCTTCACCCGCGGCGATGCGCACCGCGTGGATGTCGTCCGGCGTGCGCGCCAGGCGGATGTGCGTGGTCACCGCGCCGCCCTTCTGCGCGAGGCCGGTCTGGTCGAGCACCGTCGCGCCCTTGCCTTCGAGGTGGCCGGCCATGCCCAGCAGCGCGCCGATCGTCACCACGCCGGTGCCGCCGACGCCGGTGATCAGGATGTTCCAGGGGCGGTCGAGCGCGCTGGCGAACGCGGGCATCGGCAGGTCGGCCAGGCGGTCGGCCGCATTCACTTTGTTGCCCTTGCGCAGCTGGCCGCCGTGCACGGTGACGAAGCTGGGGCAGAAGCCTTCGACGCAGCTGAAATCCTTGTTGCAGTTGCTCTGGTCGATGTCGCGCTTGCGGCCGTATTCGGTCTCCTTCGGCAGCACCGACACGCAGAAGCTCTTCACGCCGCAGTCGCCGCAGCCTTCGCAGACCAGCGAATTGATCGCGACGCGCTTCTGCGGGTCCGGCAGCTTGCCGCGCTTGCGGCGGCGGCGCTTCTCGGTGGCGCAGGTCTGGTCGTAGATCAGGATGCTGACGCCCTTCGTCTTGCTCAGCTTCTTCTGCACCTCGTCCAGTTCGCGGCGATCGAAGAACTCCACGTCGTTCGGGAACAGGTAGCGCTGGCGCGTCCACTTCAGGATGTCGTCGCTGACGACGACGATCGTGTACGCGCCCTCGGCGCGCATCTGCTGCGCGATCTGCGGCACGGTCAGCGTGCCGTCGACCGGCTGGCCGCCGGTCATCGCCACCGCGTCGTTGTAGAGGATCTTGTAGGTGATGTTGACGCCGGCGGCGATCGACTGGCGGATCGCCAGCGAACCGGAATGGAAGTAGGTGCCGTCGCCGAGGTTCTGGAAGACGTGTTCGTTCTCGGTGAACGCCGCCTGCCCGCACCACGTCACGCCTTCGCCGCCCATGTGGGTGAAGGTGTCGGTATTGCGGTCCATCCACGTGACCATGTAATGGCAGCCGATGCCGCCCAGCGCGCGCGAGCCTTCCGGCACCTTCGTCGAGGTGTTGTGCGGGCAGCCGCTGCAGTAGTGCGGCACGCGCGGGAAGCTGGCGCGCGGCAGCGCGAGTTCGCCTTCCTTCTCCGCCATCCAGCGCATCACGTTCTCGATGCGTTCGCTGGCGTGGAAGCGCTGGATGCGCCGGCCGATCACGCCGGCGATCGTCGCCGGGGTCAGTTCGCCGGTGCTGGGCAGGATCCACGCGCCGCTCTCGTCGAACTTGCCGACGATGCTCGGACGGCTGTTGTCGAGATTGATGCCCTCGAAGTTGTAGAACATCTCCTTCATCTGGCTCTCGATGAAGCTCAGCTTCTCCTCGACCACCACGATGTCCTGCAGTCCGCGCGCGAACGCGCGGATGCCCATCGGCTCCAGCGGCCAGGTCATGCCGACCTTGTACACGCGGATGCCGAGGTCCGCGCAGGCGCGCGCGTCGAGGCCCAGGTATTCCAGCGCCTGCAGCACGTCGAGGTAGGACTTGCCGGTGGTGACGATGCCGAGCCGCGCGTTCGGCGAATCGATCACCACGCGGTCCAGGCGATTGGCGCGCGCGAACGCCTGCGCGGCCTTCACCGCGTAGCGATGCAGGCGCATTTCCTGGTCCAGCGGCGGATCCGGCCAGCGGATGTTGAGCCCGCCCGGCGGGATCTCGAAGTCGTCGGGCGTGACGATCTGCAGCGCGAGCGGGTTCACGTCGACCGATGCCGACGATTCCACCGTCTCGGCGATCGTCTTGAAACCCACCCAGCGGCCGGTGTAGCGCGACATCGCCCAGCCGATCAGGCCCATGTCGAGGATGTCCTGCACGCCGGCCGGGTTCAGCACCGGCATCAGCGCGGACTGGAATTCGCCCTCGCTGCCATGCGGCAGGGTCGAGCTGCGGCAGGCGTGGTCGTCGGCCGCCATCGCCAGCACGCCGCCGAACCTCGAGGTGCCGGCCGCGTTGGCGTGCTTGAACACGTCGCCGCAGCGATCCACGCCCGGGCCCTTGCCGTACCACATGCCGAACACGCCATCGACCTTCGCGCCCGGGAACAGGTTGGTCTGCTGCGTGCCCCAGACCATCGTGGCGCCGAGGTCCTCGTTGAGACCGGGCGTGAACTTCACCCCGGCGGCGGCGAGGTGCTTCTTGGCCTTCCACAGCTCCAGATCGAAGCCGCCCAGCGGGCTGCCGCGGTAGCCGCTGATGAAGCCGGCGGTGGACAGGCCGGCGGCCTGGTCGCGCAGCCGCTGCATCAGCGGCAGCCGGACCAGCGCCTGCACGCCCGACAGGTAGATGCGGCCCTCGGTCCGGGTGAACTTGTCGTCCAGGCCGTAGGTGCGGTCGACGGCGGGCATGGTCGTCGGATCCAGGGTGGTCGGACGAAGGTCGATGGGACTGGTCATGCGGCAGGCATCCTTGGCACCGGGGCAGGCCCGGCGCGCGGAGATCAGGGGAATAGAGCGAAAATTCTAGCAGGGACGGGGAGTTGGGCGTCGCAGGGCGGCGCCTCGGGCGATCCGATCGAAGGCAATCGTCTTCAGTGCCGTCCGCAACTGCCTCGGCAGGCCTGCGGAATTGCGCAAAATGTGACCAAATGCGCTGACGACTCACGGCCGATCAGGAAGCTTCCCCGATGCGGGGAGCTCACATGGATCAGCGACTTGCCCGGTTTCCGTGATGAATGTCCGCTGCTGGCCCGGAACTTGCTTTGGGCCTGCGGCGACATGCGTTCTAAGGAAGGCGATCGCTGCCCGCTTCGTTCCGAAGGCATCCGGAACGGCATGCGGCGCCCACGTCCTGCCCGGACGGCATTCCGCCCCACGGGCTCCGACATGGTGGTGACAGAGCGGCAGCGCACGGGGGGCGGGCGCTGCTTCAACGAGTAACGGGTGACGACCGCCATCCCGGTCGGCCCAGGGGGAGTTTCAGTGCTGGCCAAACCGACTTGCATCGCGGATACCGTGCGTCGTTCGATCGTCGCCGTCACCCTGCTCGCTGCCGGACTCCTCGCGAGCCCGGTCGCCTGGTCGCAGAACGCGGTCAACACCGCTTCGGTCGCGCCCCCGGCCACCGTCACCGACCCCAACGTCGCGAACAACACCGCGACGGACAGCGACACCATCATCCGCATCACGGATCTGAGCCTGGTGAAGACCGCCAGCCCCAGCCCGGTGGTCGTCGGCCAGATCCTCAACTACCCCCTCACCATCACGAACGGCGGCCCCAGCGCAATCGTTGCCGGCGATACCCTCTCCCTCCAGGAAACCCTGCCTGCCGGCCTGACCGGCTGCACCTACACCCCGTCCGCCGGCACGTTCACCGTCGGCACCATCGCTCCGGGCGCCACCGGCACCGGTACCTGGACCGGCGTGGCGATCGCCAGCGGCGGCACCGCGACCCTCACCATCGCCTGCACGGTCGGCTCCGCCGCCGCGGCGAGCATCACCAACACCGCCACCATCCTGCCGCCGACCGGCGTCGGCGATCCCAACTGCTCCGGTTCGCCCGTCACCTGCACCGGCAACAACACCGGCTCGGTCACCACGACGGTCAACCGTCCGCAGCTGACGCTGACGAAGACGGCTTCGGGCGCAAGCTTCACGGTAGGTACCCCGGCGTCGTACACGCTCCAGGTGAGCAACACCGGCACCGCGGCGACGACCGCCGTCTCCACCATCACCGACACCATCCCGACGGGCCTGACGATCGGCACGCTGCCTGCGGGCTGCACCGCGGCCGGCCAGACCGTGACCTGCACCGTGGCCTCCGGCCTGGCGGCCGGCAGCAGCACGAGCTTCGTGATCCCGGTGACGCCGACCCTGGCGGCGCAGCCGAGCGTGACGAACACGGCGAGCGTGACCGGCGGCGGCGAT
>JBQCJG010000298.1:0-6229 GCA_051952955.1 Lysobacteraceae bacterium
AGCGGTGACCATGGGCTCGACGATGTCGCGGGCGGCCTGGGCGGTGGCGGCATCCGCTCGCCGCGTGTGCACGCCGAGACCGAACGTCTTCGGCTCGATCCAGACGCCGGTCATGTCGGCCGTCGCGGCCTCGGCGCGCGCCTGCAGCTCGTCGCGCAGCGCGATGTCGGCGGGGGGGGGGGGGGGGGGGCGGGCCCCCCCCCCCCCCCCCCCCCCCCCCCCCCCCCCCCCCCCCCCCCCACGGCGGGGGAGGGAGAGGAAGCGCCCACCCCAGTCTCCCCCGCATGGCGGGGGAGGGAGAGGAATCGCATCATGACCACGCACCACCTGCTCGACCCCGGCTTCGCGCTGACGCTGCGGCCGATGCGCTATCCCGCGTTCTACGACATGTATCGCGACGCCATCCGCAACACGTGGACGGTGGAGGAGATCGACTTCGGCATCGATCTCGACGACCTGCAGCACAAGCTCGCGCCGGCCGATCGCCACCTCGTCGAACGCCTCGTGGCGTTCTTCGCGACCGGCGACAGCATCGTCGCGAACAACCTGGTGCTGAACCTCTACCGGCACATCAACGCGCCGGAAGCGAGGATGTACCTCTCGCGGCAACTGTACGAGGAAGCGCTGCACGTGCAGTTCTACCTCACGCTGCTGGATGCCTACATTCCCGATCCAGAACGTCGCAACGCCGCGTTCGCGGCGATCGAGACCATTCCCTCGATCCGCGCCAAGGCCGACTTTTGCTTCCGCTGGATGGATTCGGTGCAGGCACTGGAGCGCCTCGACACCCGCGAGCAGCGCCGCCGCTTCCTGCTCAACCTGATCTGCTTCGCCTGCTGCATCGAAGGGCTGTTCTTCTTCGCCGCGTTCTCGTACGTGTGGTTCCTGCGCTCGCGCGGCCTGCTGCCGGGACTCGCGGCCGGCACCAACTGGGTGTTCCGCGACGAATCCGGGCACATGGCGTTCGCGCTCGAGGTCATCCGCACGGTGCGCCTGGAGGATCCGGGCCTGTTCGACGCCGCGCTGGAACGCGACGTGCGCCGGATGCTGCACGAGGCGATCGAGGTGGAAGCGATGTTCGCCGACGACGTGCTGTCGGGCGGCGTGAACGGCCTGTCGCCCGCCGAGATGCGCGAGTACCTGCACTACGTCGCCGACCTGCGCCTCGCCGCGCTCGGGCTGGCGCCGGAGTTCGGCGCGAAGAATCCGTTCCCGTTCCTCGACCTGCAGGACGTGCAGGAGCTGACGAACTTCTTCGAACGCCGCGTGTCGGCGTACCAGGTCGGTGTCGCCGGCGCGGTGGCGTTCGACGATGCGTTCTGACGCCGGCGCGCCGCGCGAGGTGCGGCTGTGGGAGATTGTCTTCCCCGACCACGCCAACCACCTCGGCACGCTGTTCGGCGGGCAGGCGCTGGCGTGGATGGACAAGGCGGCGTTCCTCGCCGCCACGCGCTTCTCGCGCCGCACCGTGGTGACCGCCCGCTCCGAGCAGATCGATTTCCACGTGCCGGTGCGGCAGGGACAGCTGGTCGAGCTGGTGGCGATCGTCGAGGACGTCGGCCGCAGCGCGATGCAGGTCGTGGTCGAACTGCATGCGGAGGACGCGCTGGCCGGCAGCCGCTGGCTGTGCACGCGCGGCCGGTTCACGATGGTCGCGCTGGACGGCGATGGCCGGCCGGTCGCCATCGATGGATGAGGACGTCGCGGCGTCGGCGGACCTGTCCGGCTACACTGCGCGCCTCGTCCCAGGGAGCCCGGCATGACCCTCCGCATCGCCCTCGCCCAGTTCGATTTCCCGGTCGGTGCGGTCGCGCGCAACGCCGAGCGCATCGTCGCGATGATCGCCGAGGCCCGCGACGAGCACGGCGCCGACCTCGTGCTGTTCCCGGAGCTGGCGCTGTCCGGCTATCCGCCGGAGGACCTGCTGCTGCGCCCGGGCTTCCTGCGCGATTGCGCGCAGGCGCTGGAGACGGTCACGCAGGCGGCCACCGGCATCGTCGCCGTGGTCGGCTGGCCGCAGGCCGCGGGCAGCGTCGTCTACAACGCCGCCAGTGTGCTGCGCGACGGGCGGGTCGAGGCGACCTACCGCAAGCGCGAGCTGCCGAACTACGCGGTGTTCGACGAGCGCCGCTACTTCGATGTCGATCCCGATCGCGAGGACTGCGTGTTCGAGGTGAAGGGCGTGCCGGTCGGGCTGATCATCTGCGAGGACCTGTGGTTCGCCGAACCGATCGCGTCCACCGTGCGCAAGGGCGCGCAGCTGGTGCTGGTGCCGAACGCCTCGCCGTTCGAGCGCGACAAGCACGCGCAGCGCGATGCGCTGCTGGCGCAGCGCGCGCAGGAAACCGGCGCCGCGATCGCCTATCTCAACGTCGTCGGCGGCCAGGACGCGCTGGTGTTCGACGGCGCCTCGGTGGTCGCCGACGGCGACGGCACCGTGCATCCCGCGGCGGCCGCGTTCACCGACCAGTGGCTGGTGGTGGACTACGACGTGGATACCCGCCGCTTCGCGCCGGTGCTTTGGATGGACGACGGCGACGAGAGCCGCGATGCGCTGGCCTGGCGCGCGATCGTGCGCGGCATCCGCGACTACTGCGGCAAGAACGGCTTCAGGGACGTGTGGCTGGGGCTGTCGGGCGGCATCGACTCGGCGCTGGTGCTGGCGCTGGCGGTCGACGCGCTGGGCGCGGAGCACGTCACCGCGGTGCGGCTGCCGTCGCGCTACACCGCCGGGCTGTCGAACGACCTCGCCGACGAGCAGTGCAGGGCGCTGGGCGTGAAGCTGCTGGCGGTGCCGATCGAGAAGCCGTTCCAGGGCTATCTCGACGCACTGGCGGAGACCTTCGCCGGCAGGCCGGTGGACGTGACCGAGGAGAACCTGCAGTCGCGCTGCCGCGGCGCGATCCTGATGGCGCTGGCGAACAAGTTCGGCGGGCTGCTGCTGACCACCGGCAACAAGAGCGAGTACGCGGTCGGCTACGCCACGATCTACGGCGACATGTGCGGCGGCTACGCGCCGATCAAGGACCTGTACAAGACCGAGGTGTTCGCGCTGTCGCGCTGGCGCAACACCGTCGGCGGCGCGCCTGCCGGCTCTTCGGGCGGGGTGATCCCCCCGGCCGTGATTTCGCGCCCGCCCACCGCGGAGCTGCGCGAGAACCAGAAGGACGAGGATTCGCAGCCGCCGTACGACGTGCTGGACGCGATCCTGTTCCGCCACGTCGACCAGGAGCAGTCGCGCGAGGAGATCGTCCGTGCCGGCTTCGACGCCGCGACCGTCGACCGCGTACTGCGGCTGGTGCGGATCAGCGAGTGGAAGCGGCACCAGGCCGCGCCGGGGCCGAAGGTCTTGCGCCGCGCGTTCGGCCGCGAGCGCCGCTACCCGATCACCAACGGCTACGGCGCGTAGGGCGGGCCCCGCCCGCCGCGCGCTTCCACCACAGGTCGCTTCGCATGCGCTGGTACACCGCCGACTTCGACCGGATGTCGTGGCACGACGTGCATGTGCACGGGTTCCGGATCGTCGAGGGTGAGCACGGCACCGCCGAACTGCAGCTCGACATCGACTTTCTGCTGGACTGGCCGCGCGAGGAGGCGGGCGATGTCCGCGTCGCGCAGGCCATGCTGCAGTTCCACGAGGTCTTCGGCCTGCGTTTCGCGCTGGACTATGTCGCGTGCAGCGCCGGCATGACGCCGTTCGCGATCGACCGCATCGTGCGCGAGTCGCTGGCAGGGGCTGCCGATGACGCGGACGCGTCGATCGACACGGATGCGCACGGCCCCTGGCGCTGGCGTATCGCACTGGCGTGGCCGGAGGGCGGCCTGGAGTTCGAGGCCACGGGCTTCACCCAATGGCTGGTCGGAGATGTGGTGGAGCAGCCAGGGCAATGGCTGGCGCCCGATCAGCGGTTGTAGTCCGCATCCCCCGAAGCCGGGCATCGTCCCCACGAAAAAGCCGCCCGGAGGCGGCTTCTTCACTGCATGACGCGGCGTGGCAAGCGTCAGCGCTTCGGATCGTTGTCCAGCGCCGAGCGCTCGCGGGCGAACGGGTTGAGCTTGCGGAAGTTCGACGGGTAGTCCGGCCAGTTGTCGCCGTCGGCCAGCCACGGATGGTTCGCGTCGCGCTGCTGCAGCGCCTGGCGGGCGCCGTCGGCCAGCGCGGTGTTGCCGAGGTGGGTGTAGGCCTTCGCCATCACCGCGATGCCGTCCGCGTCGTAGCGGCTGTCGGGATACGTCTCGCGCATGTACTTGGCGCGCTCGATCGCGGCGATCCATGCGGTGCGGCGCAGGTAGTACAGCGCGCTCTCGATCTCGTGACGGGCGAACAGGTCGCGCAGGTCCTTCATGCGCTGGGCCGCGTCGGCGGCGTAGCGCGAGTTCGGGTAGCGCTCGGTGACGATCTTGAAGTCGTTGTAGGCCTGCTGCGGCGTCGCCAGGTCGCGGCGGCTGGCGTCCAGCTTCCACACGCGCTGCAGGAAGACCGTGTCGCGGCTGGAGTTGACGAGGCCACGCAGGTAATAGAGGTACGGCGCGTTGCGGTGGGTCGGGTAGGTGCGCAGGAAGCGGTCGATCGTGGCGATCGCGTCGTCGTTGGTGCCCTGCTTGTACTGGGCGTAGGCGGTCTCGATCAGCGCCTGCTCGGTGTACGGGCCGTAGGGATACTGGGCGACGAGGCGCTTGAACGTCTGCACGGCGTTGTCGTAGTTGCCGTTGCGGATCGACTGCTGGCCCTTGGCGTAGAGTTCGGCGACCGGGACGCCTTCGTTGGCCTTGTCGCCCTTCATCGCTCCCCGCATCCGGGCGCAGCCGGAGGTACCGAGCGCGAACAGGACCACCAGCAGCAGGACAGGACGCAGGAAGGCGGAGAACGACGGGCGGCGAAGGAGCATGCGGGCTGCTGCGGTGCGGACGAGCGGGCGATAATAGCAGCCCGGGCCGCCAAGCCCCCTTAACCGCGCGAAACCGCGCCCGCCCAGGAGTCCCCGCATGCCCGCAGCCCCGATCGCGCCCGCCCCGGCGCCGCGCACCGCCCAGGTGCCCGATGCGGCCGCCGGGCGGCGTTTCGACGCCGTGCTGGTCGAACTGTTCCCCGAATACTCGCGGTCGCGGCTGGCGGAGTGGATCAAGTCCGGCGATGCCCGCCTGGACGGCCGCGAGGTGCGGCCGCGCGATCCGGTGCGCGGCGGCGAGACCGTCAGCCTGACCGCGGTGCTGGAGGTCCAGACGCATTCCGAGCCCGAGGACATCGCGCTGGACATCCTCCACGAGGACGAGCACGTCTTCGTGCTGGACAAGCCGGCTGGCCTCGTCGTCCACCCGGGCGCGGGCAACCCCGCCGGGACGCTGGTCAACGCGCTGCTGCACCGCGACCCCGCGCTGGCGGCGCTGCCGCGGGCGGGCATCGTCCATCGCCTCGACAAGGACACGTCCGGCGTGATGGTGGTGGCGCGGACGTTGCCGGCGCACACCGCGCTGGTCGAACAGCTGTCGGCGCGCGAGGTCCATCGCCAGTACCTCGCGGTGGTGGTCGGCGCGCTGGTGTCCGGCGGCACGGTGAACGCGCCGATCGATCGGCATCCGCGCGACCGCCTGCGCCAGGCCGTGCGCGAGGACGGCCGCGAGGCGGTCACCCACTACCGCCTGCGCGAACGCTTCCGCGCCCACACCCTGCTGGAGTGCCGGCTGGAAACCGGCCGCACCCACCAGATCCGCGTGCACATGGCGCACATCAAGCATCCGATCATCGGCGACCCGCTGTATGGCGGGCCGCTGAAGCTGCCGAAGCAGGCCACCGACGACCTGGTCGCGGCGCTGCGCGGCTTCCGCCGGCAGGCGCTGCACGCCGAGGTGCTGGAATTCGCCCATCCCGTGAGCGGCGACCCGATCCGCTGCGCCGCGCCGATGCCCGCCGACCTGCAGGCGCTGGTCGCGACCCTGCGCGATGACACCCGCGAGGCCGAGGCCCGCGCCCGGTGAGCGCGGCCGCGCCGGACGCCGGTCCCTTCCTGCGCGCCGACTGGCCGGCGCCGCCGGGCCTGCACGCGTTCACGACCCTGCGCCACGGCGCGGGCGCGTCGCGGGCGCCTTTCGACACATTCAACCTCGGCAACCGCACCGCCGCGGACGGCGACGATCCGGCCATGGTCGAGGCCAACCGCGCCGAACTGGTCCGCCGCGCCGGCCTGCCCGCGGTGCCGCACTGGTTGCGGCAGGTGCACGGCACCGATGT
>JBQCJG010000299.1:0-10864 GCA_051952955.1 Lysobacteraceae bacterium
CGCGCGCGCCGCGTGCGGTGGGGGCCCGGGGGCCGCCGCGCCGGGGGCCGCGCGGGGCGGCGCGACGGCGCGCCGGCGCCGGCTCCACCTGGGCGCGCCGCCGGCCGCGCCCACGGGATGCGCTTTCGACGGCGCGCAGGATATTGCAGGCGACGCCATGACCCTCGACTGGCTCGTCCTCTCCGCGGCATTGCTCAGCGGCCTGCTCGGCGGCGTGCACTGCGCCGCGATGTGCGGCGCGATCGCGACCAGCCTGTCGTTCGGGCAGAAGGCGGCGTCGCCCGCCACGCAATGGCTGCACGCGCTGCAGCCGAACCTTGGCCGCATCCTCGGCTACACGGTCGCCGGCACGCTCGTCGGCGGCTTCGGCCACGGTCTCGTCGCCGTGGCGCAGACGCCGACGCTCGCGCTCGCGATGCGCGTCGCGGTCGGCGTGATGATGATCGTCGTCGCGCTCCGCCTGCTCGATCCGACCGGCCGCTTCAATCCGCTTGCGCGCCCCGCCGCCGCGCTGTGGCAGCACCTGCAGCCGCTGCAGCGCGCACTGCTGCCCGCCGACACCGCAGCCAAGCGCATCGCGGTCGGCCTGCTCTGGGGCTGGCTGCCCTGCGGCCTCAGCGCGACTTTGCTCGCCACCGCATGGCTGCAGGCCAGCGCCGCGGGCGGCGCGCTGACGATGGCCGCCTTCGGCCTCGGCACGCTGCCGGTGATGCTGCCGCTGACCTGGAGCGGCGCCCGCCTCGGCCAGCGCCTGAAGCGCGGCGGCCTGCGCACCGCCGCCGGCGCCTTCGTCCTGCTCGCCGGTGCACTCACCATCGCCGCGCCGTGGCTGATGCAGGTGCCGGCGCTGCATGGGGTTTTGTCGGCGTTGGGGTGCAGGCCGATGGCCTGATGGAGGCCGGATGCTGGAGACGTCGGAAACACAAGCCAGCTCGGCTTGCACGCGATCCATGCACGCCGATAGCATCGGCCGCATCGCCGCCGAGGGAACGCACATGGCCAGAGTGCCGTCGATCGCAGGTCTGTCCATGCCGCTGTTGGCGACGGTGTCCTGCGCCGCCAGTGGTCTGCAGGGATCGACACCTGCATCCGCTGCTGCCGCGGAGGGCGTCCTGTCCTCCGGGTCGGTCGGATTGGCCGCCTTCGTTTCCAATCCTTCCCGCATCCGCATGGAACGTCGCGGCGATCTCGATGGCGACGGCGACGAGGATGTCCTGCTCGTCCTCGCACCACCGCCCGGCGCGGACGCACGCTTCGACCCGCGCACGCTGCTCGTCCTGCTGCGCGGCGCCGACGGCAAGCTCGCCAAGGCGGTGGAGAACCCGGTCGCGATCCCCTGCGAACGCTGCGGCGGCATGATGGGCGACCCGCTGCAGGACATCGCCATCGGCAACAGCGGATTCACGCTGCGGCTCGAAGGGGGCTCGCGCGAGCTGTGGTCGCAGACGTTCCGGTTCGATTATTCGCGCAAGGATGCGATGTGGATGCTGGTGTCGATCGAGGAAGGGGGCGCGGATCGGGCGACCGGAAATACGACAGGGAAGCGTCGATCCGCCGAGGATTTCGGCGCGATTCCGCTCGATCGCTTTTCGATCGATGAATTCCCGGCGGACGCGTTGTCCTGATTGCGGAAGGAAAGGGGAAGAGGATGCCCAACGCAAACGAAATCGAGTTGCTGCAGGCGGCACGCGAGGCCGGCATCACCTCCCGGGTCGAACTCGCCAATTTCATGGCGCAAATGGGCCATGAATCCCTTGGCTTCACCAGGCTGGAGGAAAGTTTCATCTACAGCCACGGTGTCGCCCAGATTCCCGTGCAATCCGTCTTGCGGGAAGGGCAGGCGGTTGCGGAAGCGGCCAGATTGGAGGCGCTGCATGGTCGGCCGCAGGAACTTGCGCGGCTGATGTATGGCGGTCGCATGGGCAATGACGATGCAGGCGATGGCTACCTTTACCGTGGCCGCGGATACACCCAGTTGACAGGCGAGCAGAACTATCGCGATGCAGGGACGGGCGTGAATCTCGATCTGGTCCGTCATCCGGAACTGGCTGCCGATCGCGCCAACGCCGTCGACATCGCCACGTGGTTCTGGCAGGGCAAGGTGCCGCAGCGCGATCGTGACGACGTCACGGCCGCGACGCATGCGATCAACGGTGGCGAAAACGGTCTGACCGACCGGCATGATCGATTCGACGCATGGCATGCGACGCTGACGCCGGAATTCATGCGCGATCTGGAAGCCGGTCGCGTCCAGCCCGGGCAGGGAGTCGCTCCCATGCAGGGGCGGCGCCCGATGGAAGACGGTGCGCTGCGCCGCTTTGAAACGGGCGAGGAGGTACGACAGTTGCGCGCCGACCTGCACGCGCTCGGTGTGCGTCACGACAGGACGCATGTCATCGGCACCGGCAACACCCATGACGCGCAAACTGAGAATGCTGTCCGGCGGTTCCAGGAGCAGCATGGGCTGTCTGTGACGGGGCGAGCGGATCCGGACACCCTGACGGCCGTTCGCGATGCGGTCCGGCGCGATGTCGTCCCGCATCCGCCCGGAGAACATCCGCCGCCGCCCCAACGTGCCGGCCCGGATGGTCCGGATGGCCCGGTGGCTCCGCATCCCCAAGGCAATCGGCCAGGCGACCAGGGCGGAGGGCAGGCGCGCCCGTTGCCGGAAGGGCGGCACGGGGCGGCCATGCTCGATGATCCTTCGAATCGGAGCCATGGCATGTATTCGACGTTGCTGGCCACCGTCCTGGAAAAGGACGATGTCCTGGGTCGGACCAGCGATGCCGCGAGCCGGCAACTGGCTGCGGGCCTGACGGCGGCTGCGCGCGAACGCGGTTTGACCGACATCGGTTTTGCGCAGTTTTCACGGGACGGCACGAAGGTTGCGATGACGGATACGCAGGATCCTTCGTTGCCGTGGGCGAAGACCGCGATGGGCGATGTGGGCCAGTTGGTCGGCCAGACGGTCGCCCAAAGCAGCGAGCGGGTCGAAAAGGTCGACCAGCAGCTCTTGCAGTCGCAGTCGCAGGCGGTGCAGACGCAGGGTTTGGAACAGCAAGGTCCGGTGATGCGCGGGCCCAGGATGGTTTGAACTCCTGAGAGTTCGAGCTCCGGAATGCAAGCGCCGTGAAAGTCGTGACCGCGGCGCGGAACAGGCATGCACGCATGCGGCCGTGTGCAGCGCAACCCGGCCCCCGCTCACCCCTCCGCCAGCACCACCTCCAGCACCGCGTCGCCGTAGCGGGCGAGCTTGGCGCCGCCGATGCCGGGGATGCGGGACAGGGCGTGCAGCGAGTCGGGCCGGCGTTCGGCGATCTCGCGCAGGGTGCTGTCGTGGAAGATCACGTAGGCGGGGACGTTCTGGTCCTTCGCGAGGCGGGCGCGGAGATCGCGCAGGCTGCGGAACAGCGGCAGCGCTTCCGCAGCGACGGGCACGCCGGTGCGCGGGCCGTCGTCGCGGTCGCGGCGCGGTTTCGCGGCGAGGTCGCGGCGCATCGACACGCGCTGCTGGCCGGTGAGCACGGCGCGGCTGGCGTCGGTCAGGCGCAGGCCGCCGTAGGCTTCGGCGTCGACCGCGAGCAGGCCCATCGCGACGAGCTGGCGGAACACGCCGCGCCAGACCTTCGCGTCGAGGTCGGCGCCGATGCCGTAGGTGCTGACGCGGTCGTGGCCGAACTGGCGGATCTTCTCGCCTTCGCCGCCGCGCAGCACGTCGATGAGATGCACGACACCGAAGCGCTGGCCGGTGCGATACACGCAGCTCAGCGCCTTGCGTGCGGCATCGGTGGCATCCCAGCGGTCGGGGGGCGTGAGACAGTTGTCGCAATTGCCGCATTCGTGTGGATACGTTTCGCCGAACGCGGCCAGCAGCACCTGCCGGCGGCACTGCAGCGTTTCGCAGTAGCCGAGCAGCTGGTCGAGCTTGCGGCGTTCCAGCTGCTTGCGCTCCTCGCCGGCCTCGCCCTGTTCGATCATCTGCTTGAGCAGCACCACGTCGCCGAGGCCGTAGCACAGCCAGGCCTCCGCGGCTTCGCCGTCGCGGCCGGCGCGGCCGGTTTCCTGGTAGTAGCCTTCGAGCGACTTCGGCAGGTCGACGTGGGCGACGAAGCGCACGTCGGGTTTGTCGATGCCCATGCCGAACGCGATCGTCGCGACCACGATCACGCCGTCCTCGCGGATGAAGCGGCGCTGGTGCTCGGCGCGCACCGCGGCGTCGAGGCCGGCGTGGTACGGCAGCGCCTTGAAGCCGTGGCCCGCGAGGAACTCCGCGGTCTCCTCGACCTTGCGCCGCGACAGGCAATAGACGATGCCGGCCTCGTCGCGATGGTCCTTGAGGAAGTCCAGCAGCTGCCGGCGGCCGTTGTCCTTCTGCACGATCGTGTAGCGGATGTTCGGGCGGTCGAACGAACTGACGAACCACTGCGCCTGCTCCAGCTGCAGGCGCTCGGCGATCTCGCGCTGGGTCGGCGGGTCGGCGGTGGCGGTGAGCGCGATCCGCGGCACGTCGGGCCAGCGTTCGTGCAGCACGGTCAGTTCGCGGTATTCGGGGCGGAAGTCGTGGCCCCACTGCGAGACGCAGTGCGCCTCGTCGATGGCGAACAGCGCGACCTTCGCCCGATCGAGCAGCGACAGGAACCGCGGCGTCAGCAGCCGTTCCGGCGCGACGTAGAGCAGGTCCAGCTCGCCCGCCAGCAGCGCGCGCTCCACGCGCGCGGCCTCGGCGGCGTCGAGCGTGGAATTGAGGTATTCGGCGCGCACGCCGAGCTGGCGCAGGGCGTCGACCTGGTCCTGCATCAGCGCGATCAGCGGCGACACCACCAGGCCGACGCCGTCGCGCAGCAGCGCGGGCACCTGGTAGCACAGCGACTTGCCGCCGCCGGTGGGCATGAGCACCAGGGCGTCGCCGCCGGCCGCGATGTGTTCGACGATGGCCCGCTGCGGTCCGCGGAAGTCTTCGTGGCCGAAGACGCGGCGCAGCAGATCGGTGGGGGACGCCTGCATCGCATCAGGGTAGCAGGCGACGCAAGCGTCGCCGCTGCGGCGCGGCTCAGCGCAGGCGATGCAGGTCGGCGATCACCTGCATGCGCAGGTCGCGCAGCGCCGTCGACAGCGCTTCGGCGGCGGCTTCGTCGTGGCGATCGAGCGCCTCGGCGCGCCGCGACCACACGGCGAAGGCCGCATCCGCGCGGCGCCCGGCGTCGGTCGACACCAGCGGCCCGAGGTCGCGCACCAGCCCGGCCTTGCCCCAGGCGGCGATGCGCAGGGCTTGGCTCTCGTCGCCGCCGTAGACGCGGGTGTCGACGATCTGCTGCCACTGCGCGGCCTGGTCGAGCAGCAGGAACGCGGCCTGGCGCGCGTTGCGGTGGGCTTCGGTGGTCTCGTTGCGCCAGGTCGTGTAGCCGAGGCTGGCCAGCGACACGCACAGGCCGAGCAGGGCGAGGAAGCGGCCGCTCCAGTCGCGGGCGGGGCGGGGCGGCGCGACGGGCGGGGCATCGGGCAACTGGTCGGGCAGGGCGGCGGGCATGCGGCGTCTCGGGCATCCGGATCGATGCGACAGGGAGGCACCGGGCGGGCGCGGAGGTGCGCGCCGGTTTGGCGATGTCTCGCCGAGCGCCGATACTGTCGGCCTTGCCGACGCCCCCGCCGCCGCCGATGTCCCGCACGCTGCAGCTCAAGATCCTCGATGCCCGCTTCGGCGGCGAATGGCCGCTGCCGGCGTACGCCACCGAGGCCAGCGCCGGCATGGACCTGCGCGCCGCGCTGGACGCGCCGCTGACGCTGCAGCCCGGCGACGCGTCGCTGGTGCCGTCGGGGCTGGCGCTGCACATCGGCGATCCCGGCCTGTGCGCCGTGATCCTGCCGCGCTCCGGCCTGGGCCACAAACACGGGATCGTGCTCGGCAACGGCACCGGCCTGATCGACGCCGACTACCAGGGGCCGCTGCTGATCAGCGTGTGGAACCGCGGCCGGGAGGCGTTCGCCATCGCCCCGGGCGACCGGATCGCGCAACTGGTCATACTTCCCGTGGTGCGCGCGACCTTCGAGGTCGTGGATACTTTCGAGGACAGCGCCCGGGGCGCCGGCGGCTTCGGCCACACCGGCCTGCGCTGATCCGCCATCGTCCCTTCCGCCGTCGCCGGACGCGTGCCGGCGGGCGATCGCCACAGGCCAGAGACCGCATTCGATGAAAGACAGCCTCCGCCAGCAGCTCCTTCCGCTCCGCCCCGGCATGAAACCGCTGGCGGGCCTGTGCGTGGCGCTCGCGCTGTGGTTCGGCTGGACCGGCGTCGCCCAGTTCCTGTACGAATCGCGGCTGGCCGACCTCGGCGCGGTGCGCGACAGCGCGGTGCAGCTGACCCACCAGGCGCTGAAACAGCAGCGGGAGCGCCTGAACAAGGGGCTGGAGGAGGACAACGCGCAGAGCGCGCTGGCCGCGGGCGATCTGGCCACGGCGGAGAAGATCATCGGCGCCGGCTGGCCCAACCTGATCAAGCTGCAGGTGCTGCCGCCGGATCTCGAGGGCGTCTACGGCGAACTGCCCAAGGGCGGCTACGGCCGGCTGGCGGCGATCGAGACCGCGTTGAACGAGAACCGCATCGGCACCTGGATCACGAACGGGCCCGGCAAGCCGCAGCTCACCGTGGCCGCGCCGGCCAAGACCGGCGGCAGGCTGGTGGGCGCGGTCTACGCGCAGCTGCCGCTGACCGAGCTCACCGCCGGCCTCGACACCCTGGCCTCGGTCGACGACGGCTATCTGGCGCTGCGCCAGGGCGGCGTGTCGCTGTGGGAGCGCGGCGACCAGGCCTACGCCGACGGTGCCGAGCGCATGGCGGTGCAGGTCGGCGACACCGGCCTGCGCGTGGTGGCCGGCACGGCGTCGCCGCCGGGACAGGCGCTGGACCTGGGGCCGGTGCTGTCGCTGATCTTCGCCGGCGCCTGCCTGGCGCTGGCGGTGCTGGCGTGGCGGCTGTCGTCGCTGCGCGAGGTCGTCGAGGTCGAAGGCGACGTGCAGACGCTGGAGGACGCGGTCGCCAGCGCGCCGCAGCCGGCATCCGAGGGCGGGCCGGCGCTGGACATCCGCGAAGCGCCGAAGGCGGCGCCGGTGGTCATCGACCGCAGCATCTTCCGTGCGTACGACATCCGCGGCGTGGTCGGCCGCGACCTGGACCGCAACGTCGCCGAGCTGATCGGCCAGTCCATCGGCACCGTGATGCAGGGCCAGAACCTGCGCGAGATCGTGGTCGGCCGCGACGGCCGCCTGTCCGGCCCGGAGCTGGTCGAGGGCCTGACCGACGGCCTGCGCAAGGCCGGCATCGACGTGGTCGACATCGGCATGGTGCCGACGCCGGTGACCTATTTCGGCGCCTACCACCTGCGGACCGGCTGCTGCGTGTCGCTGACCGGTAGCCACAACCCGCCGGACTACAACGGCTTCAAGATCGTCATCGGCGGCGAGACGCTGTCCGGCGACGCCATCGTCGACCTGCACACGCGCATCGTCGAACGCCGGCTGCACGTCGCCGACGTGCCCGGCCGCCGGAGCGAGCGCGACATCAGCGCCGACTACGTCATGCGCATCGCCTCCGACGTGCAGCTCGGCCGCCCGCTGCGCGTGGTGGTGGACGCCGGCAACGGCGTCGCCGGCGAGATCGGCCCGCGCGTGCTGGAAGCGATCGGCGCCGAGGTCGAGGAGCTGTACTGCGAGATCGACGGCACCTTCCCCAACCACCATCCGGACCCGAGCGAGCCGCACAACCTCGTCGACCTGATCAGTATGGTCCAGCGCCGCGGCGCCGACCTCGGCATCGCCTTCGACGGCGACGGCGACCGCCTGGGCGTGGTCACCCGCGACGGCGAGAACATCTTCGCCGACCGCCTGCTGATGCTGTTCGCGGCCGACGTGCTGGAGCGCAACCCGGGCGCGATGATCGTCTACGACGTGAAGTGCACCGGCCGCCTCGCCTCGCACATCCTGCGCCACGGCGGCAGCCCGCTGATGTGGAAGACCGGACATTCCCTGATCAAGGCGAAGATGCGCGAGACCGGCGCGGAACTGGCCGGCGAGATGAGCGGCCACTTCTTCTTCGCCGAGCGCTGGTACGGCTTCGACGACGGCATCTACGCGGCGGCGCGGCTGCTGGAGATCCTCGCCACCGCGGCGGAGGAACCGGACGTCGTCCTGCGCGCGCTGCCGAAGGGCGTGTCCACGCCCGAGATCAAGGTCGATGCGCCCGACGGCGACCCGCATGCGTTCGTCGAACGCTTCCGCGAGGGCGCGTTCTTCGAGGGCGGGCGGCTGTCGACGATCGACGGCCTGCGCGTGGACTGGCCGGACGGCTGGGGCCTGGTGCGCGCGTCCAACACCACGCCGGTGCTGGTGCTGCGGTTCGATGCCGACAGCGAACAGGCGCTGGCGCGCATCCAGGGCGTGTTCCGCGAGCGCCTGCTGGAACTGGCGCCGACGCTGCCGCTGCCGTTCTGAGGGAACGGCGGCGGGATGATCGATCGGGCAGGAAGCAAGCGGGAAAGGTGCGGCCGCGAAGGCCGCGGCCGCGGAAGCGGACGGCGTCAGCCGCCCGGCGCGGTCGCCGGCACCGCCGGCGTCGCGAGCGCGGTGCCGACGGGCTGGCCCTTGAGCTCGCGATAGCGCGACAGCGCCTGCTGCAGTTCGGCATCGAGCGCCTTGCGCTCGGCGGTCTGGCGGATCTTCAGCGCCCGCAGCGCGAGCAGTTCGGCGTGCTGGGTCAGGATCTTCTCGCGCAGGACCTTGCCGACCGGCTTCGACTGCAGCTCCAGCTCGTTCGCCTGGCGCAGCAGGCTGACCAGGCTCCGGTGCAGGTTGACCAGCGCCAGCTCGGAGCCCTTCAGCGATTCCTCGATCAGGTCGACCCGGTTCTGGAAGGCGCGCCGCAGGTCGTCCTCGGTCTGGTAGGACATCACCATCGCCATCTCGCGACGGGCCTGGTCCTCGCGGGCCTTCTGCGCCACTTCCGCGGCCGCCGCCTGCACGCGTTCCTCCGCGGTCAGCGCACGCCCGACGCGGCTGATGGTGTTGCCGGTGCGGGTGTCGAATTCGGTGCGGGCGCGGCCCGCGGCAGAGGCCGGGAAGGCATCGCCGCAGACGTGCTTGCCGCCTTCCTCCCAGCAGTACAGCTTGGGCTTGGGTGCGGCGTCCTGCGCCGGCAGCACGGCCGGCACGGCGAGCGCGAGCGCGAGCAGGCCCAGCGGCAGGCGTGCCGGAACGCGACGGCGATGGCGTGGTGTGGTCATGTCGTCCCCGTTCCCCCGACGGACGCAGCGGTCCGCGACGTGGCGCGGCCGTACCGGGCCCGGTAGGCCTCCAGACGCGCGCGCTGGTCCTGAAGTTCGGTGCTTTCGCCGACGAATGCAAGCAGATCGTCCAGTCCTGCGACCGCGATCACGGGAATGCCCGCTTCCGCCGTCACCGCCTCCGCAGCCGACAGCCCGCCGCCGTCGGGCGCGATTTCCTGCCGGTCGAGCGCGATGACGATCCCCGCCGGCACCCCGCCGGCGTCGCGGATCAGCGCCAACGCCTCGCGGATCGCGGTGCCCGCGGTGATCACGTCGTCGACGATCAGCACGCGGCGTTCGGCCAAGGGTGCGCCGATCAGCATCCCGCCCTCGCCGTGGGCCTTGGCTTCCTTGCGGTTGAACGCCAGCGGCAGGTCGCGGCCGCGGCCGGCGAAGGCGCAGGCCAGCGCGGTCGCCAGCGGGATGCCCTTGTAGGCCGGGCCGAACAGCAGGTCGAAGTCCAGGCCGGCGGCGTCGACGGCGTCGGCGTAGCAGGCGGCCAGCCCGGCGAGGGCGGCGCCGGAGTCGAACCGGCCAGCGTTGAAGAAGTAGGGGCTCTCGCGACCGGACTTCAGGGTGAAGGTGCCGAAACGGAGCGCCTCGGCGCGCAGGGCCAGTTGCAGGAAGCGGGAGCGATGGTCGGTCACGGCGGAGGCGCACGGCGGGACCGCGCGTCGTTGGCATCGGGGCGTTCATCCTAGAGCGTGTCACGCACTTTTTCATGGGCCGCGAAGCCGTCCGCGGGTGCCGGCGGAGTGCCGGCCGGCGCCCGCGCGGATGCCAAACCGGGACGCGATCGGCTAGGCTGCGTGACTGGCATCACTGTCGGCGACGCGGTTCGGCGCCCCGTGCCGTGCCCCGTCCGCCCCCTTCCGGACCCTCCCGCTCCATGCGCATCATCAGCTTCAACGCGAACGGCCTGCGCTCCGCGGCCACCAAGGGCTTCTTCGACTGGTTCCGCGGGCAGGACGCCGACGTCCTCTGCGTCCAGGAAACCAAGGCCCAGGAACACCAGCTCGCCGCCCCCGAACTGCGGCCCGACGGCTACCGCGCCTTCTTCAAGGACGCGATCACGAAGAAGGGCTACAGCGGCGTCGGCATCTACGCCCGCCGCCCGCCGGACGAGGTCCGCACCTCGCTGGGCTGGGCACCGTTCGACGACGAGGGCCGCTACATCGAGGCGCGCTTCGGCAACCTCCGCGTGGTCTCGTTCTACATCCCCTCGGGCACCTCCGGCGACGAGCGCCAGGCGTTCAAGTACGAGGTCATGCGCTGGCTCAGGCCGATCCTGGACGAGTGGCTGCGCAGCGGCCGCGACTACGTGCTGTGCGGCGACTGGAACATCGTCCGCGCCCGCAACGACATCAGGAACTGGACCTCGAACCAGAAGAACTCCGGCTGCCTGCCCGACGAGCGCGCCTGGCTCAACGGCCAGATCGCCGACGCCTGCGGCGACGGCACCCCGCCGCCCGCGCAGGGCTGGCTGGACAGCTACCGCGTGCTGAAGCCCGAAGGCACCGACTACACGTGGTGGTCGCAGCGCGGCGCC
>JBQCJG010000300.1:0-6278 GCA_051952955.1 Lysobacteraceae bacterium
ATCAGGTCGATCGCGTCGACCGGCTGCGTATCGTCGCGGACCATGCCGCGCAGCAGCGCTTCGAGATGGCCGACGTGGCGCTGCATCGTCGACAGGTCGTACAGCGCCGTCGCGAAGCACAGCGTGCCGGTGATGCGATCGCCGGACTCCTGCAGCTCCAGCGTCAGGTCGAACTTGGCGTCGGCCGACGGCGACGGCAGCGCGGTCGTCGCCACGCCTTCGAGCGCGAAGGCCGTCTGCGGCACGTTCTGCCACGCGAACGCCAGCTGGAAGACCGGCGTGTGCGCGAGCGAGCGCTGCGGATTCACCGCTTCCACGATCTGTTCGAACGGCACGTCCTGGTGCGCCTGCGCCGACAGCGCGCGTTCGCGGGCCTGCGCGAGCAACTGCGCCACCGTCGGACGATCGCCCAGGTCCAGGCGCAGCGCCAGCGTGTTGACGAAGAAGCCGATGAGCGATTCGACTTCGACGGTGCCGCGGTTCGCGACCGGCGTGCCGATCACCACGTCGTCCTGCCCGGCCAGCCGCGCGACCACGGCGGCCCATGCCGCGAGCAGCGTCATGTAGAGCGTCGTGCCGTGGCGCTGCGACAGCGCCTTCAGCGACGCCGTCAAGGCGGGATCGAACGCGATCGGCAGCAGCTCGCCGCGGTAGTCCTGCACGGCAGGCCGCGGGCGATCGGTCGGCAGCGCGACCAGCGCCGGCGCGCCGTCCAGTTGCCTGCGCCAGAACGCGAGCTGCGTCTGCTGGATCTCGCCCGCCAGCCATGCGCGTTGCCACGCGGCGTAGTCGGCGTACTGCACCGGCAACGCGGGCAGCGGATCGACGTCCGGCGACAGGCCGTCGACCGCGTACGCGCGATAGAGCGCGTCGAGTTCGCGGGCCAGCACGTCCATCGACCAGCCGTCCGACACGATGTGGTGCATCGTCAGCAGCAGCGCGTGCTCCCGCGCGGAGAACCGCAGCAACCGGCCGCGGATCAGCGGACCGCGTTCGAGATCGAACGGCGTCTCCGCCTCGACCGCCTGCCAGTGCGCGATCGTGTCTTCATGCGAGGCATGGCCATCCACGATGGCATGCGTCGACAGCGGGAAACGCGACGCGGCATCGATGCGCTGCACCGGCTGGCCGTCGACGAGCTCGAACCGCGTGCGCAGCGCTTCGTGGCGTTCGACGATCCGGTCGAGCGCCGACTGCAGCTTTTTTTCGTCCAGCGATCCGTCCAGGGTCAGCGCGCAGGACAGGTGGTAGGCGGCGCTGGCGCGTGCGCCCATGCGCGAAATGAACCACAGGCGCTGCTGCGCGAACGACAGCGGCAGCGCGTTGGTGCGCGACACCGGCCGCAGTGCGGGCAGCGCGTCGGCGGCCGGGCGATCGGCCAGCGCCGCGGCGAGATCGCGGAGCACCGGATGCGCGAAGACGTCGGACAGCGCCGCCGCGACGCCGAGCCGCTGGCGCAGCCGCGCGGCCGTCTGCATGGCGAGCAGCGAATGCCCGCCGAGCGCGAAGAAATGGTCGTCGCGGCCGATGCGCGGCACCCGCAGCACGTCCTGCCAGATCGTCGCGAGCGCGGCTTCGGTGTCGCCTTCCGGCGCTTCGTACGTCTGCTGCGCGAGTGCGGCGGCGGTCGGCGCCGGCAGCGCGCGGACATCGAGCTTGCCGTTCGGCGTGCGCGGCAGGTCCGCCAGCGTGACGTACGCCGCCGGGATCCTGTAGTCGGGCAACGTGCGCAACAGCGCATCGCGCAGCGCCTGCGGATCGGCCGCGCCGCCGTCGGCCACGACGTAGGCCACGAGGCGGCGGTCGCCCGCGACGTCCTCGCGCACGCGCACCGCGGCTTCGCGGATGCCGGACTGCGCCAGCAACTGCGCTTCGATCTCGCCGAGCTCGATGCGCAGGCCGCGCAGCTTCACCTGGTCGTCGTTGCGGCCGACGTAGTCGAGCGTACCGTCCTCGCGCCAGCATACGAGATCGCCGGTGCGGTACATGCGCGCATCGGGCTGCGCGGCGAAGGGATCCCGCACGAAGCGTTCCTGCGTCAATTCCGGGCGATGCAGGTAGCCGCGCGCGAGGCCGGCGCCGCCGACGTACAGTTCGCCCTCGACGCCGACCGGCACCGGCCGGCGGTCGTCGTCGAGCACGTAGACGCGCGCGTTCGCGATCGGCCGGCCGATCGGCGGACGACCCGCGAGCGGCGCTTCGCAGACATGCCACGTCGCCCACACCGTCGTTTCGGTCGGGCCGTAGGCGTTGACGAAGCAGCGGCCCGGCGCCCAGCGCTCGACCAGCGCCGCCGGACAGGCCTCGCCGGCCACCACCAGTGTGCGCACGTCCGCCATGCAGGCGGGATCGTCGATGCCGGCCAGCACCGACGGCGTCAGCGTCGCGTGGGTGATGCGGTGTTCGCGCAGCAGATCGCGCAGCACGGGACCCGCGACCACGGCGCCGGCCGGCGGCAGGTGCAGCGAGCCGCCGTTGCACAGCGCCATCACCGTCTCGAACACGCAGGCGTCGAAGCTGAAGGACGCGCACTGCAGCACGCGGGCGGCGTCATCCACCGGGAACGCGCGACGCTGTGCGATGGCGAGGTTGACCACGCCGCGATGTTCGACCATCACGCCCTTCGGCTGTCCCGTCGAGCCCGAGGTGTAGATGACGTAGGCGAGATGCCCCGGCGCCAGCCCGATGTCGTCCGGCACGAGCCGCTTGTCCGGCAGCGCCGCCAGCGTCTCGCGCTCGGCGCCGACGTCCACGACCGCGGCCTGCGACGCCGTGGCCGCACGCAGGATCGCGCGCACCCCGGCGGTCACGCCGTCGTGCGTGAGCACGACCGCGGGCGCGCTGTCGTGCAGCAGGTACGACAGGCGCTCGGCGGGATAGGCCGGATCCAGCGGCACGTAGGCGCCGCCGGCCTTCCACGTCGCCAGCACCGCGACGACGCGATCGAGGCCGCTCGGCATGCAGATCGCGACGCGCGCGTCCGGTCCGACGCCCAGCGCGCGCAGTCGATGCGCGAGCCGGTTGGCCTGCGCGTCGAGCTCGCCGTAACGCAACGTTCCGTCCGCGGACACCAGCGCCATCGATTGCGGCGCACGATCGACCTGCGCTTCGAACAGCGCATGCAGGCAGAGCGCATGCGGCACGTCGCAGGCCGTGTCGTTCCAGGACGCAGGGGGCTGCGAAGACCCGGCGAGCGGCGCAGCGGCGCCGGATCGCGATGTCGAAAACGCCGTGGAAGGATTGGCGACGCCTTCCCTGGACGACAGGGTTCCGGAGCCCGCTTCGTGCTGGTTCATTTCAAGTCCTTTTGTCGTGTGGTCATCCGGATCGCATGCGCGTCCGGAGACGTGTCCTTGGCGTTCCGCGGCATGCCGCTTCGCGCCACTCTTCCGTAATAACATCAGTGGCACTGCATCGTCGCCACGCGGAACGATCGCTCGATCCAGTAAAGCGCGCGTTTGTTGCAGATTGACGCACGCGTTCGCCGGCGATGGCGATCGTCATGCGTCTGCGTCGTGCATGGTGCGGCGGCGAAGTCGCGAGCCATGAGACTGCCGGCGATCACGCCGACATCCGACTCGCTCCCTTGCACGCTGTCGCGATTCACCCGCGTTGCGCGCGGCCCCTGCCCACGCCCGCAACGCTGCGATCGCGACGACATCCGGCTCGCACGCAACGCATGCGAAACCGGAACGGTCGTGTCCGTTTCATGCGCCCGTCGATGCATCGCGCCGGGCGTCGATCACGACTTGATGAAGCGGGAGCGACATGCGACGTCATGGACAGGTCGCAGCCGCACGCCTTCGTTTCCAACACCTCTCCGTGGCACTCCGTATCAGGAACCATTTCCATTTGGCGGGCGTAAGCTAATGGCTTCGCCTCGCCGACGCAATAGCGGCGAATCCCGGAAAATGCGGATTCCGATTTCCCTCGCGCAACGGGAAAAAATTTCACACCACAGTATTTCCGTGACCGACTTGCGGCTTTCGCTGCGGAATGGCGACCGATTGCGTGATGTAACCGTTATCGCCATGACGCGCATGCACGCGTTGTGCTCGACGAGACGACGTTCATGTAGATGAGCCTTCGCAAACGCGATGCTGCGATCCGGCCGACGCGTTGCAGGCATGCGGGATGCATCGATGCGAGGACGGAGAGGATGCGCGCCGGTCGATCGCGTTTCTCCATCGCGAGGCGCGGTGTGCATCGCGGGCGAGACGCATCGGCATGCGTTCCTTCCACGCGAGCGACGGGCAATGCTCCATCACGATGGCGGCGCCATCGATGCATCGTGCATGGCGCGACCGGCATCGCGGGCACGAAAAATCCCGGCGGCGCGGGGCCGGCCGGGATTCCGTGTGCAACGCCCGGAGATCGGATCAGAACGGGATGTCGTCGTCCGAGAAATCGTCCATCGGCGGCGGGCTGCTGGCCGCGGGCGGGGCCTGGCGCTGACCGCCGCCGCTGCCGCCGCCACCATAGCCGCCACTGCGCTGGCCGCCGCCGTAGCCGCCGCCACCGCCGCCATAGCCACCGCCCTCGCCGCGCGGGGCGCGGGCCGGGCGTTCGCCGCCACCGCCGCCATCGCCACGGCCGCCGAGCATCTGCATCTCGTCGACGATGATGTCGGTGGAATAGCGTTCGACGCCATCCTGGCCGGTGTACTTGTCGTAGCGGATCGAACCTTCGACGTAGACCTGCGAGCCTTTGCGCAGGTATTCCCCCGCGATCTCGCCGAGCTTGCCGAAGAACTTCACGCGGTGCCACTCGGTGCGTTCCTGCTGGTTGCCCTCGCGGTCCTTGCGGACGCTGGTGGTGGCCAGCCGGATCGTCGTCACGGCCATGCCGCCCTGGGTGTACTTGGTTTCGGGATCGTCGCCGAGGTTGCCGACGAGGATGACCTTGTTGATGCCGCGTGCCATGAGCGTACCTGCCGTTGTGCCGTGATGTGGCGCAGAACATTGGATTATAGCCCGGCCTCCCGGAATCGGGACTTCCCGCACGCCTTTGTCGGAATTCTCCGCACCCGGCGACGGCGCCTTCCGCGGCGGTGCCACCTATAATCGCGTGCTCCCCCGGCCCAGCCCTCCATGTCCCCCATGCACGCGACCTCGGCGACCCCTGCGCTCGACCTGCCCGCCATCCAGGCCCTCGCCGCCGCCGACATGGCCGCGGTCGACGCCCTGATCCGGCGCCGCCTGGCCTCGGACGTGGTGCTGGTCAACCAGGTCGCCGAACACCTCGTCGCCGCCGGCGGCAAGCGCCTGCGGCCGATGCTGCTGCTGCTCGCGGCGCGGGCGCTGGGCCACGGCGGCCCGGACGCACACCAGCTGGCGGCGGTGGTCGAGTTCATCCACACCGCCACCCTGCTCCACGACGACGTGGTCGACGAATCCGACCTGCGCCGCGGCCGCAAGACCGCCAACGCGCTGTTCGGCAATGCCGCCAGCGTGCTGGTCGGCGACTTCCTGTATTCGCGCAGCTTCCAGCTGATGGTCGAGTTGGACCGGCTGCCGGTGATGCGCATCCTCGCCGACACCACCAACGCCATCGCCGAAGGCGAGGTGCTGCAGCTGCTGCACGTGCGCAACCCGGACACCGACGAGCCGGCGTACCTGAAGGTGATCGAGCGCAAGACCGCGGTGCTGTTCGCCGCCGCCACGCGGCTGGGCGCGCTGCTCGCGGGCGCCGACGAGGCGACGCAGCAGCGTCTGCACGACTACGGCATGGCCTTGGGCTACGCCTTCCAGATCGCCGACGACGTGCTGGACTACAGCGCCGACGAAGCCGCGCTGGGCAAGCACCTCGGCGACGATCTGGCCGAGGGCAAGGCGACCCTGCCGCTGATCCACGCCATGCGGCATTCCGATGCCGCGACCCGCGATCGCCTGCGCGCGATCGTCGAGGCCGGCGAGGTCGAGGCGATGCCCGAGGTGCTGGCCGCGATCGGGGCCACCGGCGGCCTGGCCTACAGCCGCTCGCGCGCCGACGACTACGCCGACGCCGCGGAGCGTGCGCTCGACGGACTGGACGACAACGAAGCGGTCGCCGCGCTGCGCGGCCTCGCCCGCTACGCGGTCCGCCGCGACCGCTGATCGCGCTCGTTCTCAGCGCGGGCGGCGACACGACCGGACGACATCGTGGCGCAGGTGGCCGCGATGCTCGGCGCGAGTCGCTGGAAGAACGGCCCGCAGGCCCGGCGCGGGATCCTCGACGACGTGGCCGCGGCCAGGCGCGCGACCGCGGCCTGACCGCACGGGAGTCCGCGTCACCCGGCC
>JBQCJG010000301.1:0-2631 GCA_051952955.1 Lysobacteraceae bacterium
GCATCGGCCGGCCGCGCGTCCGCCGGGGACACGTCACGGGTTGAAACGCTCGTGGAAGAACAGGTTCATCATCGAGAACGCCCGCTTCGCGGCGCGCTCGTTGTAGACGCAGCCCGGCGGGCTGTTCGACCCTTCCAGCGCGAAGCAGTGCACCGCGCCGCTGAGGTTCACGAACTGCCAGTCCGCGTTCGCGGCCTTCATCTCGCTCTCGAACGCCTGGATCTGTTCGGCCGGGACGTAGGTGTCGTCGGCGCCGTTGAGCGCGAGCACGCTGGCCTTCAGCGCACCGGCTTCCGCGGGCAGCGTGGTGTCGAGGCCGCCGTGGAAGCTGACCACGCCGGCGATGTCGGCGCCGCTGCGGGCCAGCTCCAGCACGGTCTTGCCGCCGAAGCAGAAACCCACCGCGCCGATGTGGTCGAGATCGACCGGCACGGCCTTCGCCTGTTCGCGCAGGGCGTCGAGCGCGGCCGCGGCGCGCGCGCGCAGGCCCGGGAGGTCCTGGTACATCTTCGTGACCAGGGCGCGGGCGGCCTTGTCGTCCTTCGGGCGCACGCCCTTGCCGTAGACGTCGGCGACCAGCACGACGTAGCCGGCGGACGCGATCTGCTTGGCCTTCTCCACCGACGCCGGGGTCACGCCCTTCCAGTCGGGGACCATCACCAGGCCGGGGCGCTTGGTCGTGTTGGCGTCGTTGTAGACGACGTAACCGCTGAAACGCAGCTTGCCCTGCTTCCATTCGACCGGTTTGGCCTGCATGGCGGCGAAGGCCGGCAGCGTGAGCAGCAGCGAGAGGATGAAGGCGGCGACGGGGGCCGCACGACGGAAACAACGCATGGGACCGTACTCCATGTCAGGGGGGAAACCCGCCCAGCCTAACCGGAATCGACGACGGTTTCCGTTGCATGGCGCACGTGTCACGGAATGCCCGTCGCCGCCCATCGTCCGGCATCTCGCGGATCTGCCGCGGCCACGGGCTCAGGCGATGCCCAGACCCGGGATGGCGGCGATCGTGTCGGGATCGAACCTGCCCAGCGCGGCGAAATGGCGGCCGCGTTCGGTGTAGTCGCGGTAGGCGCCGAAGCTGGGGGCCCCGGGCGACAGCAGGATCACGCCATCGCGCCCTTCGCCGAGCAGGCGGCGCGCGGCGTCCACGGCCGCGGGCAGGTCGCCCGCCGGGGCCAGCCCGAAGCCGGCCCCGGCCGCGACCGGCGCAAGCAGCGCATGGATCTTCGGCCCGTTGCCGCCCATCGTCACGACCGCGGCTGGCGGGTCTTCGCGCAGGGCCTCGGCGAAGTCGTGCCAGTCCAGGCCGCGATCGTGGCCGCCGACGAGCACCGCGATGCGCCGCCCGCGGAAGCAGTCCAGCGCGGCCAGCGTCGCGTGCGGCGTGGTGCTGATCGAGTCGTTCACCCAGGTCAGGCCATCGCGTTCGCCGAGGGTCTGCAGCCGGTGCGGCAGCGGGCGGAATGTCGCCGCGTGCGGCGCCAGCGCGACCGCATCCAGCCCCAGCGCCTCGATCGCGGCCAGCACCGCGCAGAGGTTGGAGCGGTTGTGGCGTCCGGGCAGCGGCACGTTGGACGTGTCGAACACCGCCGCGTCGCCGCGATGCACCACCTCGCCGCGCAGATGCCAGCCGTCGGGGCGACCGACGTAGCGGACCTCGCTGTCCGGCAGCGGCAGCGCGGCCAGCGTGCGGTCCTCGCCGTTGAGGATCGCGATGCGCGGCGCGGCCACGGAGAACAGCGCGAGCTTGTCGGCGATGTAGCGCGCTTCGCTGCCGTGCCAGTCGAGGTGCTCGGGGAAGACGTTGGTTGCGATCGCGATGCCCGGACGCACGCCCGACAGCGCGACGTCGCGGGTCTGGTAGCTCGACAGTTCGATCGCCCAGAACGCGGGCGGATCGTCGACGTCCAGCAGTTCCAGCAGCGGCAGGCCGATGTTGCCGCACAGCGCGGTGCGGTGGCCGCCGGCGCGGAGCACGTGCGCCAGCAGCGCAGTGGTCGTGCTCTTGCCCTTGGTGCCGGTGACGCAGAGCGTGCGCGCCTCCGGGTGTTCGGCGAACCACAGCGCGGTGCCGCCGACGAACAGCGTGCCGCGCGCTGCGGCGTCCACGGCCTCGGGCCCGTACGGACTGATGCCGGGCGACTTGATCACCACGTCGAAACGCGACAGGCGATCGGCGTCGACCGTGGTCTCGATCGACAGCAGCGGATCGGCGAGCGTCTGCGCGTCGGCGGCCTCGGCGTCGGAACAGAACAGCGTCAGCGGCTGCGACGGCAGCCGGCGCCGCAGCGCGCGCCACGCGGCGCGGCCTTCGCGGCCCCAGCCCCACAGCGCGACACGGCGTCCCTCAAGCTGCGAAATTCGCACGCAGGCGCTCCCACAGCGCGGCCGGGATGCGGTGCTCACCACCGACTTCCAGCAACGGCGCGATCGCCAGTTCCGCCGGGTCGAGCTGTGGCCGGATCTCGCGGTTGAAGCGAGCCACCAGCGCGTCCTCGCGCCATTCCGGGCGTTCCCCCAGCGCGGCCATCGCCGCGCGCGACTCCTAGCCTTCGCCGACGCACTCGAACGGCTTGTGATCCTGGTATTCCAGCAATGCGTCGAAGCCACCGAGCTGGCCCGGATCGT
>JBQCJG010000302.1:0-8875 GCA_051952955.1 Lysobacteraceae bacterium
CACCAGCCAAGGCAGCGCCACGGATCTTGCCTCGGCGGCCCGGGGGCGCAACGCGGCGCATGGAAAAGTGCATGACACGCTCTAGAGGGAGCGGCTGCTACGATGCCGGCGCCCTCCACCCGCGACCCGCGCATGCCTGCATCGCCCGCCACCGCCGCTCCGCCGCCGCCCTCGCGGGCGATGCGCATCGCGCTGGCGGCAGGTTTCGCGGCGACGGTCGTCGGCCTGATCGCGCACGACACTTGGCGCGTGCTGCCGGCCGAGCGCTTCGCGCTGTCGCTGGTGCTCGCGGGACTCACGAGCCTGATCGCGTGGCCGCTGCGCAGGGCCTTCCGCTGCCGCATGGCGACCCTGCTCGCCGCGCTGTGGACGATGGCGCTCGTCGTCTACGCAGGCGCGCTGCCGGTGCTCGCGTCGGCGACGCTCGGCGCCGCGGCGCTGGGCATCGGATCGTGGTTCGTGCCGAAGTCCACGCCGACGCGCGCCGCGATCGCGGTGGTCGTCGGCCTGGTGGTGATCGCCGGAGTCACCGGCTGGACGCTGGCGTGGCCGGTGCATCGCACGATCGTCTGGTGGCCGCTGCTGGCGCTCGTCATCGCATGGCGACGCCGCGCCATCGGGGAAGCCGTGCGCGCGATCGCGACCGGCTGGCGCAGCGCCGTCGGCGAGACGCCGCGCGGGGCGGCGGCGACGGTGCTGCTGTTCGGGCTGGCCTCGACCGCGTGCTGGCTGCCGTCGCTGCAGATGGACGACCTGACCTACCACCTCGGCCTGCCGACGCAGCTGCGCCTGCACGGCGTCTACGCGCCCGATGCGCGCGTGCAGATGTGGGCGTACGCGCCGTGGGCGGGCGACGTGCTGCACGGGATCGTCGGCGTGCTCGCGCGGCGCGAGGCGCACGACGCGATGAACGCGCTGTGGCTGCTGGCGATGGCCGGCGCCGCGGCCTCGCTGCTTGCATCGCTCCACGCTGCGCCGCGCGAACGCATCGCGGCGCTCGCGCTGCTGGCGAGCCTGCCGCCGCTGGTGTGGATGGCCGCCGGACAGCAGACCGAACTCGCCGCCACCGCGGTCACGCTCGCGCTGGCCGCGGTGATCGTCGCCGATGCGCCGGGTCGGCCGTGGGCCGGCGCGGCGCTGTTCGCCGGCCTGTGCGCGCTGAAGCCGGTGCACGGCATCGCCGCGTTGCCGCTGCTCGCGTACGCGGCGTGGCGGCATCGCGGCGCATGGCCGTGGACGCGACTGCCGATCGCGGTGGCGCTGTTCGCCGCTGTCGCGCTGTCGAGCGGAGTCGCGGCGTGGCGCGCGACCGGCAATCCGCTGCTGTCGCTGTTCAACCAGGTCTTCCGCTCGCCGGTCATGCCGGCCGTACAGCTCGACGATGCGCGCTGGCATGCCGGCCTCGCGTTCGACCTGCCGTGGCGGATGGTGTTCGACACCGACCGCTACCTGGAAGGCTGGGACGGTGCGCTGGGGTTCGCGCCGATCGCGCTCGGCGGCGTGCTGCTGCTCGCGCTGCTGCGGCCCCGCCGTCGCGGCCTGCTGCTCTGCGCGCTGGCCGCGATGCTGCTGCCGCTGCTGTCGATGCAGTACGCGCGCTACGCATGGCCCGGGCTCGGCCTGCTGATCGTGCTGCTGCCGATCGGGATGGACGCCGCGTCGGGCCGGCGCACGTTCGCGTGGGCGCTGGGCGCGCTGTGCACGCTCGATCTCGCGTACCAGGCCAACGCCAGCTGGCTGCACCACGCGTCCGCGTTCAAGCGCACGCTGCGCAGTCCGTTCGACGACACCGCCGTGCTGCGCACCTGGCTGCCGGAGCGCCTGCTGCTGCGTCGCCTGCCGACGAATGACGACGGCCTCGTGCTGGCGACCGATTCGCAGCGCGGCTTCGTCGCCGAACTCGGCGGCCGCGGGCGCACGGTGTCGCCGCATGCGCCGTGGCTGCAGCGCGAGGCGCAGGCCGCGGATGGCGATGCGTCCGGTGCGGCATGGCGACGCCTGTTCGCTGCGCACGGCATCCGCTGGACGCTGACCGACGAGGCCACGGCTTCGCCCGCCCTGCGCGCCGCGCTGCGCGATGCGGGCGCGCACGCCTTCGCGCGCGAGGGCACGACGACGCTGTGGCGCCTCGCGCGATCGCCCGCGCCGGCGGCGACGCCGTGAGCCTCTCGCGGCAGGGCGGGCATTACCTGCTCATCGGCGGGCTGCAGTGGCTGCTGGACTGGATGGTGACCGTGCTCGCCAGCCACGGCGGCCTGCCGATCGAGGCCGCGAACGTCTGCGGCCGCATCGCGGGCGCGATGCTCGGCTTCTGGCTCAACGGCAAGGTCACCTTCGCCGGCGAAGACACCCGCATGGGGGGCACGCAGCTGCGGCGGTTCGTGCTGCTGTGGCTGTGCACGACGACGATCAGTACGCTGGCGATGGCCGGCGTCGACGACGCCTTCGGCCTGCACGGCGCGTGGCTGGCGAAACCGGCGATCGAACTGACGCTCGGGCTCGCCGGCTTCCTCGCCTCGCGGCACTGGGTCTACAAGCGCTGAGCGCGCGGACGCCGCGCGCCCGCGCGGCTCGCTAGTGCTTGATGATGGTGCCGCCGCCGTCCTGGACGACCTGCGACGACGGCTGCAACGGCGGCTGCGACACCGACACCGACGGCACCGGCGCGAGCGTGGCGAGGCTCGTGCCTTCGGGCGTTTCCATCGCGGTCTTGCGGTCGACGGCGGCGCTGAGGCGATCGCCGGAGGTCTGGCTGGCGATCATGTTGGTCTTGTCCATGCTGGGCACGACCTCGTCGATCTGCCTGAGTCCGCGCGATTCCGCCTGCACCGCGAGTGCGGCGGCGAGGTTGCGCAGTTCCTGCGGCGCGTCGGTGAGCTTGTCGCGCTTGTCGTATTCGACCACCTTCTCCAGCGCCTGCGCGAACAGCGGATGGTCCTCGGGCGTCGGCGCCAGCGACACCGATGCCTTCGGCGCGTCCTTGTCGGCGACCAGCGGCCCGAGCGAAGCGAGGTCGATGCCGAGATCGCCGAGGTCGAGCACCTGCACCGCGCCCTTGATCTCGTGCTGCCCGTCCGCGGGCAAGTTCAGCGTACGGTGCGCACGCAGGGGATCGGGATCGATGACGTAGCGGCGATCCTCGAGGTTCTCTTCCGCGTGGGCCTTCTCGATCTTGGCGACGGCCTCCATGCCGGTCTTGATCGCTTCCTGCCGGTACATCATGTAGTCGCCGTCGATCATCTTGTCGGCGTAGTGGCCCTTCATCGCCTCGATGTTCGGGCCGCTCTTGGGCATCTGGAAGTTCTTGTCCAGCGACAGGCCGTCCTTCAGGGCGTATTTCGCCGGATCGCCGGTGACGCTGATGAAGTCGCCCATGCGCACCGGATCCACCGCGTAGATCGCTTCCAGCTCCTTGCCCTTCGTGACCTTGCCGTGCGTCATCACGTACGAGGACACCGCGTTGAAGCCGCCGATGTGCGCCTGCGCCTCCTCCGCCCGCTGGCGTTCGACGTACTGGGCGATGATCGGCGTGTAGTCGCGCGGACCCACGCTCGGCCCCTCGGCCAGCCCCGTCACGGCCGGGAGCAGCATCGAGGTGGCATGGTTCTGGCCCTTGAGCGAGCGCGCATGGTCGGTCTCGTGGCCGAGCACGAACATCATTTCCGCGTACGCCGAATCGCTGCCGTTGAAATTCGGGCGGACGTGCATCGTGCGCGAATCGGCGTTGTAGCCCGCGGCCGCGTTGTCGCCGGGATTCTCGGCGGAGAAGCGCGTGAGGTGGCCGTCGCGGACCGCTTCGAGCACGCGCTTGTTGAGGTCCGGCGAGAGCATCAGCACTTCGCGGATGCCCTCGGCGGTCCTCGCCTGCTGCGGACCGCCCTTGGCGTAGGCGTCGATCATGTCGTCGAGATCGCGCTTCGGCTTGCCGCCCGGATCGACGAAATTCTGGAAACCGCGGAACAGGTCACTCATGGCGCGGACCTCCCGTGAAGGTGCGGGTGCGGACCGCGGCATCGACGGCGATGCGGGTCACGCAGGGGCGGACGACGTCCGCAGAGGGGTCGGCGACTTCCACGTTGACGCGGATCTCGACGTCGTCCCGGGTGAACACCTGCCCCCACAGCACGTTGCGCGGGCCGATCATGGCATCGCGCCGATAGCCCGCGTCGACAAGGCTCCGGGCGACGTCGTCCAGCGCCGGCACCGACGGCGGCAGCGCCGCGTCGTTGCCGCCGGACGGGTCGTACGAGATGACCAGGCGCCTGGGCGCCGCTCCGTCGCCGTTCGGCAAGGCGCTGAGGTGGCACATCCAGCCCGGTTCGAGCGGCACGCCGAAGCCGTAACGACCCTCGTCCGCGGGATCCTGGCGCACGGCGACGCCGGTGGCGCGTTCGATCGCGCCCGGGGCGAGATCATCCGGGCCGTGCAACCCTGCGAGGAGTGCGAGCAGACGCGGGCCGAGTTCGGCCGTCGTCGGCGGTGGGACTGCGTGCGGTGTCGTCATCATGGGCATGTCCTTGCGCGATGAGGAAACGAAGCGATGTGCGGGAGGCGGGTGCGCGCTGCGCATCGGCCTGCGGTCCACCCGGGCCCGGTCGCCTCCCGGACGGTGCGCTCCGGCCGGGGGCCAGGTCCTGCAGCGCGACGCCGAAGTTAAGCACACCGGGCGATGCGCGCTCAAGGAATCCCCGACGGGCTCGCGGCGGTCGATCGGCCCGTCGATGGCGGCGCCGGGGCGACCTCGCCGCGCCCTCGCCCGCTTGCGGGACAAAAGAAAAACGCCGGCTTGCGCCGGCGTTTCCGGGTGCGCGAAGGCCGTGGCCTCAGTGCTTGAGGTTCTTGCGCAGGCGCTCCAGCGCGCTCAGCTGGGCGAGGCTCATCGCCAGCTGCGACTGGGCTTCCTCGGCCGACATCTTCGGGTCCTTGTGCTCCAGCGCGCGGCGGGCTTCTTCCACCGCGGCCTTCACCGCGGCTTCGTCGATGTCCTGCGCACGCACCGCGGTGTCGGCCAGCACGGTCACAACCTGCGGCTGCACTTCGAGGATGCCGCCGGAGATCGCGAAGTCGAGGACTTCGCCGGCCGCCGTGGTGACGACGACCTTGCCCGGCTTCAGGCGGGTGATCAGCGGCGCGTGGCGCGGCGCGATGCCGAGTTCGCCCTGCTCGCCGGTGGCGACCACGAGCGTGGCTTCGCCGTGGAAGATCTCGGCTTCGGCGCTGACGATGTCGCAACGGATGGTGGCCATGTGTCTCGTCTCCTCGTCGGACGCGCGGGCGTCCGCTTACCACGTTGTAGATGCCGGACGCCCCGTCGGGACGCCCGCGGACCGGATCAGGGCGACTTGCAGGCGTCGGGGTTGCGCGCGCACTGGGCCGGAATCGCCTGCCGGCACATCGATTCGACTTCCCGCCTGTGGATGTCGGCCACCTGCGCGATCGCCTGTTTCGCCGCCCGCTCGCGCGCCGCGCGGCGCTCGGGATCCGGATCGGACACGCTGACCTTGTCGCTGAACTTGCCCTGCCCGTTCGCGATGCAGGCTTGGATCGCCGCTTCGACCTGCGCGTCCGACACACCGGCGCTGCAGCCGGCGGCCAGGACCGCGCAAAACGCGATGGCGGGCAGGCGCTTCATCAGGCGGCGAGCTTCTTGGCCTTCTCGACCGCTTCCTCGATGCCGCCGACCATGTAGAACGCCTGCTCCGGCAGGTGGTCGTACTCGCCGTCGACGATGCCCTTGAAGCCGCGGATCGTGTCCTTCAGCGACACGTACTTGCCGGGCGAACCGGTGAACACTTCGGCCACCGTGAACGGCTGCGAGAAGAAGCGCTCGATCTTGCGGGCGCGGGCCACGGCCAGCTTGTCGTCTTCCGACAGCTCGTCCATGCCCAGGATCGCGATGATGTCCTTCAGCTCCTTGTACTTCTGGAGCGTGGCCTGCACGCGGCGCGCGGTCTCGTAGTGCTCGTTGCCGATGACGTTCGGGTCGAGCTGGCGCGAGGTCGAGTCCAGCGGGTCGACCGCCGGATAGATACCGAGCGAAGCGATGTTGCGGCTCAGCACGACGGTCGCGTCGAGGTGGGCGAAGGTCGTGGCCGGCGACGGGTCGGTCAGGTCGTCCGCGGGCACGTACACGGCCTGGATCGAGGTGATCGAACCGACCTTGGTCGAGGTGATGCGTTCCTGCAGGACGCCCATTTCCTCGGCGAGGGTCGGCTGGTAGCCCACCGCCGACGGCATGCGGCCCAGCAGCGCCGACACTTCGGTACCGGCCAGCGTGTAGCGGTAGATGTTGTCGACGAACAGCAGCACGTCGCGGCCTTCGTCGCGGAAGTACTCGGCCATGGTCAGGCCGGTCAGCGCGACGCGCAGGCGGTTGCCCGGCGGCTCGTTCATCTGGCCGTACACCATCGCCACCTTCGACTTCTCGGTGTCGCCCACGACCACGACGTTCGATTCCTGCATCTCGTGGTAGAAGTCGTTGCCTTCGCGGGTGCGCTCGCCCACGCCGGTGAACACCGACAGGCCCGAGTGCTCGGTCGCGATGTTGTTGATGAGTTCCATCATGTTCACGGTCTTGCCGACGCCGGCGCCGCCGAACAGGCCGACCTTGCCGCCCTTCGCGAACGGGCACATCAGGTCGATCACCTTGATGCCGGTTTCCAGCAGCTCGGTCGACGAGGACTGTTCTTCGTACGTCGGCGCCGCGCGGTGGATTTCCCAGTGCGCGTCGGCCTGGACCGGGCCCTGCTCGTCGATCGGGTTGCCGAGCACGTCCATGATGCGGCCGAGGGTGCCGCGGCCGACCGGGACCGAGATCGCGCGACCGGTGTTGTCGGCGATCAGGTTGCGCTTCAGGCCGTCGGTCGAACCGAGGGCGATCGTGCGGACCACGCCGTCGCCGAGCTGCTGCTGCACTTCGAGCGTGATCTCGGTGTTCTGCACCTTCAGCGCGTCGTACACCTTGGGCACGCTCTCGCGCGGGAATTCGACGTCGACGACGGCGCCGATGATCTGGACGATCTTGCCTTGCGTGTTGGAGGTGTTCATGGTGGTTCCCGATTCGAAAATGTCGTGTTGCATGAGTTCCGATCCGTATCGTCGCGTCGTCAGACCGCGGCCGCGCCGCCGACGATTTCGGAGATTTCCTGGGTGATCGCCGCCTGGCGCGCCTTGTTGTAGACGAGGTTCAGCGTGCCGATCAACTTGGTCGCGTTGTCGCTGGCGGCCTTCATCGCCACCATGCGCGCCGCGTGCTCCGACGCCACGTTCTCCATCACCGCCTGGTACACCAGCGATTCGATGTAGCGGGTCAGCACGTGCTCCAGCACGGTCTGCGCGTCGGGCTCGTAGATGTAGTCCCAGTCGTGGTGGGCGACCGCCGTCTCCGATGCCGGCAGCGGCAGCAGCTGGTCGAACGCCGCGCGCTGGGTCATGGTGTTGACGAAGTCGTTGTAGACGAGGAAGACCTTGTCGACCTGGCCGCCGCTGTAGGCGTCGAGCATCGTCTTCACCACGCCGACCAGCTGGTCGACGTGCGGCGTGTCGCCCAGATGGGTGACCGAGGCGAGCATGCCGACGTTGCTGATGCGGCGGAAGAAGGCGGTCGCCTTCTGGCCGATGGTGACCACGTCGACGCCCGCGCCCTGCTCCTGCCAGCGGCGCATCTCGCCGAGCAGCTTGCGGAACAGGTTGTTGTTGAGGCCGCCGGCGAGGCCGCGGTCGGACGAGACGATGACGTAGCCGACGCGCTTGATCTCCTTGCGCTCCACCAGGTACGGATGGTGGAACTCGGAGTTGGCCTGCGCGAGGTGGCCGATGACCTGCTTCATCGCGCGCGCGTACGGACGCGAGGCCTTCATGCGGTCCTGCGCCTTGCGGATCTTGGAGGCCGAGACCATTTCCAGCGCACGCGTCACCTTGCGGGTGTTCTGCACCGACTTGATCTTGGTCTTGATTTCTCTGCCGCCTGCCATCTTCGTTTCCCGTAGGGCGGGCCCGAGCCCGCCATTGCCGATTACGACGCATCCGAAGGCGGGCCGGGGCCCGCCCTACGGCATTACCAGCTGCCGGTCTTCACGAACTCTTCGATGCCGGCCTTGAAGGTGGCTTCGATCTCGTCGTTCCAGTCGCCAGTCTCGTCGATCTTCGCGATCAGCGCGCCCTGGGTGTTGGCGAAGTGCGCCTGCAGGCCGGCTTCGAAGGCGAGGATCCTGTTGACCGCCACGCCGTCCATGTAGCCCTTGTCGACCGCGTAGATCGACAGCGCCTGCTGCGCGACCGACATCGGCGCGTACTGCTTCTGCTTCATCAGCTCGGTGACGCGCTGGCCGCGCTCGAGCTGCTTGCGGGTGGCTTCGTCGAGGTCCGAGGCGAACTGGGCGAACGCGGCGAGCTCGCGGTACTGGGCGAGCGCGATGCGGATGCCGCCCGACAGCTTCTTCATGATCTTGGTCTGGGCCGCGCCGCCGACGCGCGACACCGAGATGCCGGCGTTCACGGCCGGGCGGATGCCGGCGTTGAACAGGTCGGTCTCGAGGAAGATCTGGCCGTCGGTGATCGAGATCACGTTGGTCGGCACGAACGCGGACACGTCGCCGGCCTGCGTCTCGATGATCGGCAGCGCGGTCAGCGAACCGGTCTTGCCCTTCACCGCGCCGTTGGTGAACTTCTCGACGTACTCCTCGGACACGCGCGCGGCGCGCTCGAGCAGGCGGCTGTGCAGGTAGAACACGTCGCCCGGGTAGGCTTCGCGGCCCGGCGGGCGGCGCAGCAGCAGCGAGATCTGGCGGTAGGCCACGGCCTGCTTCGACAGGTCGTCGTAGATGATCAGCGCGTCTTCGCCGCGGTCGCGGAAGTACTCGCCCATGGTGCAGCC
>JBQCJG010000303.1:0-7774 GCA_051952955.1 Lysobacteraceae bacterium
GGGCCCTCGGGCGGACGTAGGCGTCGGCGCGGTCGAGGCGGGGGATACGCCCCCGGTAGGTGCCCGGCGGGCCGGCGGCGGCGCCGCGGCGGGCGTACGGCTTGATGAGCGCATCGGCGGCGCCGTCGGCGCCGCCGGCCATCGCCGCGCGGGCGTCGGTGTTCTCGGTCGACCAGGTCGCCAGCGCCTTGCCGCCGTCGACGAAGATCCAGTCGGCCTTCCAGCCGGTGCCCTTGCGATAGAGCTTGCCGACCAGCTGCATCGGCGGGCTGTAGCGGGCCGAGACGCGGGCCACGGCGCCGATGTCGCCGCGCCAGATCGCGCCGACGGCGGCCTGTTCGGCGGCGTTGCCGGCCGGCAGACCGAGGCGGTAACCGCGCTCGATCGCGCGATTCAGCACCGAGCGGGCGGCATTGCTCTGGGCCAGCGCGACCAGCCGCGGGCCCTTGCCGTCGTCGATCGCCAGCCACAGCACCGGCTTGGGCCGCGGCTGCGGCCAGATCGGCAGCCCGAGCAGGCCGATGAGGCCGTCGACCTTGCCCTGGTCGAAGCGGACCACGAGCATCGTCTTGAAGCTGGGCGCACCGTTGGCGCCGACGCCCTGGTCCTGGCGGTAATCGAAGCCGGCGACGTATTCCTTCGCCCGGCGCAGTTCCTGGCCGACGCCGGGGCGGCCGGTGGCGGCGCGGTCGCCGCTCAGCTTGGCCAGCACCTGCGCCAGCGCACGGGCGAAGCCGCGGTCGCGCTCGGCGTCGGTCTGGGTGTTGACCGGCACTTCGGCCTCGTAGACACCGCTGGCGGCGGCACGGTCGCCCTCCACCCGCTGGGCGTGGACGACGGGGGCGATCAGCGCCAGCCCGAGGCAGAGCCCCGCGACCCAACGCATCTTCCACCAGCTCGATTGCCGCATCTTCGAAGTCCCGGACAGGTTGGCCAAGGTCCGGCATGGTGCCACAAGCCCCACTTTCCCGGTTAGCGAACGGGCCGCGACCGGCGCCGATCGGTTCGCATCGGCCGGCATCGCGCCGCGGCGGGCTACAATTCCGCCTTTCCGCGACCGCAGTCGACGCCGTGACCCAGACGCCCCCCGCTCCTCCCGGACTCACCTACCGCGACGCCGGCGTCGACATCGACGCGGGCAACGAAGTCGTCGAGCGCATCAAGCCGCTGGTCAAGCGCAGTTTCCGCCCGGAGGTGATGGGCGGCCTGGGCGGGTTCGGCGCGCTGTTCGACCTGTCCGGCAAGTACCGCGAGCCGGTGCTGGTCTCCGGCACCGACGGCGTGGGCACCAAGCTCAAGCTGGCGCAGCAGCTGGGCCGCCACGACACCATCGGCATCGACCTGGTCGCGATGTGCGTGAACGACGTGCTGGTGCAGGGCGCCGAGCCGCTGTTCTTCCTCGACTACTTCGCCACCGGCAAGCTCGACGTCGACACCACGGTGGCCGTGGTCGGCGGCATCGCGAAAGGCTGCGAGCTGTCCGGCTGCGCCTTGATCGGCGGCGAGACCGCCGAGATGCCCGACATGTACCCGCCGGGCGAATACGATCTCGCCGGCTTCTGCGTCGCTGCGGTCGAGAAATCGAAGCTGCTGGACGGCGCGAAGGTGCGCGCAGGCGACGTGCTGATCGGCATCGCCTCCAGCGGCCCGCACTCCAACGGCTACTCGCTGATCCGCCGCATCTACGACCGCGCCGGCCGCCCGGCCGATCTCGACCTCGGCGGCGTCCGCCTGGTCGACGCGCTGATGGCGCCGACCCGGCTGTACGTGAAGCCGGTGCTCGAACTGCTGGGCGGCGCGCACGGCGAATCCATCCACGCGATGGCGCACATCACCGGCGGCGGCCTCACCGAGAACATCATCCGCGTGATCCCCGACGGCCTCGGGCTGTCGATCGACGCGTCGCGCTGGCCGCTGCCGGCGGTGTTCCAGTGGCTGCAGCGCGAAGGCCAGGTCGCCGACGAGGAAATGTGGCGCACGTTCAACTGCGGCATCGGCTTCGTGCTGGTCGCGCCGCAGGACGCCGCGGCCGCGCTGGAAGGCGAACTCGACCGCCTCGCACTGCCGCACTGGTGCATCGGCGAGGTGACGCCGGCCGGCGACGGGGAACGGGTGCGGATCGGCTGAGGCGCGCGATGAACGTTGACGCGACGGCGACCGACACTGCGACGCAGGACCTGGACCACCTGCGGCTGCTGGCGATCTTCCATTACGTCGTCGCGGCGATCACCGGCGTAGTGTCGCTGTTGCCGGTGATCCACCTGGTGATCGGTATCGCGATGATCACCGGCCGCATGGAGACGGCCGATCAGGAAGCCCGGTTTGCCGGCTGGTTCTTCGTGGCCTTCGCTTCGGTGTTCATCGCCTGCGGCATGACACTCGCCGGTTTCATCGCGTACGCCGGGCGCTGCCTGCAACGCAGACGACGACACATGCTGTGCCTGGTCGTGGCCGCGCTCGCCTGCATGATGATGCCGTTCGGCACCGTGCTCGGCGTCTTCACGCTGATTACCATCACCAAGCCGCAGGTGAAGGCCCTGTTCGCGGACACGCCGGAGCGCTGATCTTGGGCGGATTCCGTCTCGCCGTCCTCGCCTCCGGCACCGGCACCAACCTGCAGGCGCTGATCGACGCCATCGCCGCAGGCACGCTGCCCGCGACGATCGCCGGCGTGTTCTCGGACAAACCGAGTTGTCTCGCCGTCGCGCGGGCACGCGATGCGGGCATTCCGGGCATCGGAATTGCGGCCAAGGCCTATCCGTCGCGCGAAGCGTTCGACGACGCCTTTTTCACTGCCGTCGATGTCGTCGCCGCGGACCTGATCGTCTGCGCCGGCTACATGCGGATCATCTCCGCCGCGGAAATCCGCCGCCGACCGGGCCGCATGATCAACCTGCACCCGTCGCTGCTGCCGGCCTTCAAGGGCCTGCACACCCATCGCCGGGCGCTGGAGGCCGGGGTCGCCGAGCACGGCGCCAGCGTGCACGTGGTGACCGCCGACCTCGACGACGGCCCGGTGATCGCCCGGGCGCCGGTCCCCGTGCTGCCGGGCGACGACGAGGCGACCCTCGCCGCCCGCGTGCGCGAGGTCGAGCATCCGCTGCTGGTCGAGACCGTGCGGCTGTTCGCCGAAGGCCGGCTGCGGCTGGACGGCGCGGCGATCCTGATGAACGGGACGGCCCTGACCGACCCGCTTCAGCTGCGGGCCAACCGCCGGCTCGCATGATGCCGGCCGTCATGCGCCCGCTCGCCGCCCGCTTCGCCCTCGTCTTCGTCTTCGTCTTCGTCTTCGTCTTCGTCTTCGTCGCGCTGCCCGCAGCCGCGGCGTCGGCGCAGACAATAGACGTGGCGCCGGTCGAGGCGACCACGCCGATGCGCACGCTCGTCCCCTTCACCGCCCGCTACGAGGCCGCCTATCGCGGCAAGGCCGCCGGCGACGCCACGCTGGCGCTGGTCCGCGGCAACGCTTCGCAGTGGCGGGTCGATCTCGGCATCGCGGGTCGCCGCGGCATGCTCGGCGTGCTCGGCCTCAACGTGCAGCAGAGCACCGCGTTCGACGTGGTCGGCGATGTCTACCGCCCGCTCGGCCAGAGCACGGTCCGCAAGGGTCTGTTCATGGGCAAGTCCGTCACCGGCACCTACGACTGGGCGCATGGCACGGCGCAGTGGACGGGCGACCTCAAAGCCCGGCAGCGTCAGCCGGTTCCGCTGCGGCCGGGTAACATGAGCGGCCTGCTGATCAATCTCGCGATCGTGCGCGACGCCCGGCCCGGCGCGGTGCTGCGCTACCGTTTCGTCGAAGCCGGCCGGGTGCGCGACCATCTCTATCAGGTCGCTGCCGTGCCGGAGACCATCGCGGTCGGCGAACTGACCTTCTCGGCACTCCGCGTGGCGCGCACCAGCGCCGACGGCGACGAGACCGTCGTCTGGGTCGCCGACGGCGTGCCGACGCCGGTGCGGATCCTCCAGCGCGAGGACGGCGCCGACGCCATCGACCTGCGTCTGATGGAATATCGCTGAGCCCGCCCCCACTCATCCCCCCATCGGGCCCGGACCCGACCTCCCCCAAGGATGCCCATGACCTCCCATCGCGTTCCCGTCGCCCTCCGTGGCCTCGCCCTCGCCGCCGCCGTGTTCGGCACCGCCGCGGCGCGCCCTGCGCATGCGCTCGAAGCCTTTGCCGCCGATTACGAAGCCAGCTACATGGGCCTGTCGGCGAAGGGCCGCATGTCCATCGAGCCGCAACCCGGCAACCAGTGGAAGTACACGCTGAAGGTCAGCAACCAGGTCGCGCAGCTGACCCAGGTCACCGTGTTCGAGGAGCGCAACGGCCAGTGGCGCCCGCTGACCGGGACCGACGCCTCGCTCCTGCTGGTGAAGAAGATCCGTCGCAATGCGGTCTACGACTGGACCGCGAACCAGGCCCGCTGGAGCGGCGACGTGAAGCCCGAACGCGCCGGCCCGGTCGCGCTGCAGCCCGGCGACGTCGATGCGCTGCTGCTGAACCTCGCCATCGCCCGCGACGCCCAGGCCGGCAAGCCGCTGCGCTACCGCATGGTCGACGAAGGCCGCGCCAAGCCGATGCAGTTCACCGTCGCCGGCAAGGAGAACCTGACCATCGGCGGCAAGCCGCAACCGGCGACGAAGCTGGTGAGCACCAACGGCAACAAGCAGATGTTCGTCTGGGTGGTCGACGGCCTGGAACTGCCGGCGCGCATCCTGCAGCGCAAGGACGGCAAGGACGACATCGACCTGCGGATCGTGGCGCTGCCGAAGTAAGTCCGGCGCGTTCGATCGTCACGCCGGCGGGCGCCATTCCCGCCGGCGTTTTTTTCCCGGGATCAGGTCCCTGCCAACAGTCAGTCGACGCGCTTGATCTTCGCGCCCAGCGCCGACAGCTTTTCCTCAATGCGCTCGTAGCCGCGGTCGAGGTGGTAGATACGGTCGATCGTGGTGTCGCCGTCGGCGACGAGACCGGCGAGGATGAGCGACGCCGACGCGCGCAGGTCGGTCGCCATCACCGGCGCACCGCCCAGCTGCTCGCGGCCGCGGACGATCGCGGTGTGGCCGTCGATGCGGATGTCGGCGCCCAGGCGCAGCAGCTCCTGCACGTGCATGAAGCGGTTCTCGAAGATCGTCTCGCTGATCACGCCGACGCCGTCGGCGACGCAGTTCAGCGCCATGAACTGCGCCTGCATGTCGGTCGGGAAACCAGGGTGCGGCGCGGTGGTGATGTCGACCGCCTTCGGTCGCTTGCCGTGCATGTCGAGGGTAATGGTGTCGGCGTCCTCGACGATCTCGGCGCCGGCCTCGACCAGCTTGTCGATCACCGCGTCCAGCGTGTCCGGGCGCGCGGCGCGGCAGACGATGCGGCCGCCGGTCATCGCCGCGGCGACGAGGAAGGTGCCGGTCTCGATGCGGTCGGGCAGCACCTCGTACTCGGCGCCATCGAGACGCTCGACGCCGTGCACGGTGATGCGGTTGCTGCCCGCGCCCTCGATCTTCGCGCCCATCGCGACGAGGCATTCGGCCAGGTCCACGATCTCCGGCTCCATCGCCGCGTTCTCGAGCACGCTGGTGCCGTCGGCCAGCGCCGCGGCCATCAGCACGTTCTCGGTGGCGCCCACGCTGACCATGTCGAACACGACGCGACCGCCCTTCAGGCGTTCGGCCTTCGCCTTGATGAAGCCGTGGTCGACGCTGACGTCGGCGCCCAGCGCCTGCATGCCCTTGATGTGCTGGTCGACCGGCCGCGAGCCGATCGCGCAGCCGCCGGGCAGCGACACCTCGGCCGCGCCGTGCTTCGCGAGCAGCGGACCCAGCACCAGCACCGACGCGCGCATGGTCTTCACCAGCTCGTACGGCGCGACGTGGCTGTGCACGCCGCGCGCGTCGACGCGGACGATGCCGGCGTCGCGGTCGTGGTCGACCTGCGCGCCGAGTTCGCGCAGCAGCTTGATCGTGGTGACCACGTCGTGCAGGTACGGCACGTTGCCGATCTCGACCGGGCCGTCGGCGAGCAACGTCGCGCACAGGATCGGAAGGACGGCGTTCTTGGCGCCGGAGATGCGGACTTCGCCCTGGAGCGGGGCGCCGCCGGTGACGACGATTTTCTGCATGGTCGGAAGGGATCGGAAAGGGAAAGAAGGAAACGATCGTCGCCGATCGTGGAAACCGCGTTGAAACCGGGGTGTCGCCGGGCTCCGTCCCGTCCGCGCCCGAGCGGGCCTCAGCCGGCTTCCGCGGGGGTCAGCGTCTTCAGCGCCAGCGCGTGGATCTCGTTGCCCATCAGCGTGCCCAGCGTGCCGTAGACCATGCGGTGGCGGGCCAGCGGCAACTTGCCCTGGAAGGCTTCGGACACCACCAGCGCCTCGAAATGCACCCCGTCGTCGCCGAAGACGCGCACCTGCGCGCCGGGCAGGCCCTGTTCGATCAGCTGGCGGATGGTGTCTGGCGTCATGGCGGGGGCGTCGGTCGCGAAGGTCGGAGGGGCCCGATCGGGCAAGTCGCGCATTCATCGCCCGTCCGGACAAACCTGAATGGCGGTGCATAGAATGGGCCGCCCAGCTTAACGGAAAGCCGCCGGCTCCCCAATGGCGACGCCCCGCCCGACCGCCTCCGCGCCCCTCCCCGTCCCCGCCTCCGACGCCACGCTGGCCGCCAGCGGCCGGCGCGTGTTCGAGGTCGAGCGCGACGGCCTCGCCGCCGTGGCGGCGCGGATCGACGATCCGGCCTCCGGCGGCGCCTTCGCCGCCGCCTGTCGCATGATGCTGGCCTGCACCGGCCGCGTGGTCTGCATGGGCATGGGCAAGTCCGGGCACGTGGCCCGCAAGATCGCCGCCACCCTCGCCTCGACCGGCACCCCGGCCTTCTATGTCCACCCGGGCGAGGCCGGCCACGGCGACCTCGGCATGATCACCGACCGCGACGTGGTGCTGGCGCTGTCCTATTCCGGCGAGTCCGACGAGATCCTGATGCTGCTGCCGGTGCTCAAGCGCCAGGGCAACCGCTTGATCGCGATGACCGGCCGGCCGCATTCGACGATGGCCCGCGAGGCCGATCTCCACCTGGACGTGAGCGTGCCGGCCGAAGCCTGCCCGCTGGCGCTGGCGCCGACCAGCAGCACCACCGCGTCGCTGGCGATGGGCGACGCGCTCGCCGTCGCGCTGCTCGAAGCCCGCGGCTTCACCTCCGAGGATTTCGCGCGCTCGCATCCCGCCGGCGCGCTGGGCCGCCGCCTGCTGCTGCACATCGCCGACGTGATGCATACCGGCGACGACGTGCCCCGCGTCGGCCCCGACGCCACCCTCGCCGACGCGCTGCTCGAAATGAGCCGCAAGCGCCTCGGCATGACCGCCGTGGTCGATGGCACCGGCGGCCTGCTCGGTCTCTACACCGACGGCGACCTGCGCCGCTCGCTGGCCGACCCGGCCACGGACGTGCACACGACGCCGATCGACCGGGTGATGACCCGCGCGCCCGTGGTGATCGATGCCGACGCGCTGGCGGTGGAAGCCGCCCAGTTGATGGAAGCGCACAAGATCAACGCGCTGCTGGTCGTCGACGGCGACCGCCGCGTGGTCGGCGCGCTGAACATCCACGACCTCCTGCGCGCGCGGGTGGTCTGAGCATGGCTTCCGCGCTGCCGGCGCACCTCGCCGATCTCGACGACGCCCTCGTGGCCCGCGCCGCGCGGATCCGGCTGGCGTGCTTCGATGTCGACGGCACGCTGACCGATGGCCGCCTGTTCCTCGACGCCGACGGCCGCGAGCTG
>JBQCJG010000304.1:0-14885 GCA_051952955.1 Lysobacteraceae bacterium
CAGCGTGGCCTCGGCGAGGCGGGCGACGATCGCCGGTTCGGAAAGCAGCTGCTGCGAGGCCGGCGCGTTCATGCCGGACTACAGATGCACCATGCTCATCGAATCCTCGACCGTGACCGCCTGCGGCCCGGTCGCCTGCACGTCGATCTCGGTGCGGCCGAGGCAGGGCAGGATCAGCGCTTCGCGGCCGTGGACCACGTGCGAGCGGTTGAGCTTGGTGCTGACCTGCACGGTCAGCGCGCAGCGGCGCAGCGCGGCGTGGACCTGCACGGTGTCCGGCGTGGCCGCGGCGAAGTTGCCGCCCATCGCGAAGAACACCTGCGCGCGGCCGTCGCGCATCGCCTCGATCGCGGCCACGGTGTCGTGGCCGTCGGCGCGCGGCGGATCGAAGCCGAACTCGGCGGCCAGCGCATCGAGGAACGCCGGCGCCGGCTTCTCGTAAATCCCCATCGTGCGGTCGCCCTGCACGTTGGAATGCCCGCGCACCGGGCACGGCCCGGCGCCCGGCTTGCCGATGTCGCCGCGGAGCAGCAGCAGGTTCACCAGCGTCTGGATGGTGGCGACGCCGCGGCGGTGCTGGGTGATGCCCATGCCCCAGCACAGGATCGTGGCGCGGCTGGTGCGCAGCACCTCGGCGGCTTCCTCGATCCGTTCGCGCGGCAGGCCCGACGCGCGTTCGATCGCCGGCCACGTGGTGTCGCGGACGAGGTCGGCGAACGCGTCGTAGCCGAGCGTGTTCGCGTCGATGAAGGCGTGATCGACCGCGTGCGGGTCGTCGCCGGCGTCGGCGCATTCGATCAGCGCCTTCGCCATGCCCAGCGCCATGGCGAGGTCGCCGCCGATGCGCGGCTGCAGGTACAGCGTCGCCAGCGCGGTCGAGCCGCCGCCGAGCATCTCGGCCGGCGACTGCGGGTCAGTGAAGCGCTCCAGCCCGCGCTCGCGCAGCGGATTGACCGCGACGATGCGGCAGCCGCGCTTCGCCGCCCGGCGCAGTTCGCCGAGCATGCGCGGATGGTTGGTGCCGGGGTTCTGGCCGAACACGAAGATCGCGTCGGCGCGCTCGAAATCGTCCAGCGTCACCGAACCCTTGCCGCTGCCGAGCTGCTCGATCAGCGCGACGCCGGACGGCTCGTGGCACATGTTCGAGCAGTCGGGCAGGTTGTTGGTGCCGTACGCGCGCACGAACAGCTGGTACAGGAACGCGGCCTCGTTCGAGGTGCGGCCCGAGGTGTAGAACAGCGCCTCGTCGGGCGAGGCGAGGGCATTGAGCGCGGCCGCGATCTTCGCGAACGCGGCGTCCCACGCGATCGGCACGTAGCGGTCGGTCGCGGCGTCGTAGGCCAGCGGTTCGGTCAGGCGGCCCTGCGCTTCGAGGAAGGCGTCGTCCTGCTGCGCCAGCCACGACACCGGATGCTCGGCGAAGAAGGCGGCGCCGATGCGCTTCGACGTGGCCTCGTTGGCGACGGCCTTGACCCCGTTCTCGCAGAACTCGAAGGTCGAATGCGGGTTGCGGTCGGGCCAGGCGCAGCCGGGGCAGTCGAAGCCCGCGGGCTGGTTGGTGCGGAGCAGGGTGCCGGGCCCGCGCAGCACCACGTCCTGCCGGCGCAGCGCCTGCCACGAGGCGCGCAGCGCGTCCCAGCCGCCGGCGGGCTTGTCGTAGGGGCGGATCGGGGCGTCGTCGCGATCTTCTGACATCGCCGCATGTTAGGCCCTGTCGACCCGATCCGGGTGCATCGCGGATCCCGTCCCCGGCGCGGCTGGACGCGGTCCGCGGGCGCGGCGTACATTGCGGCGACGTATGCCCGCATGCGTCCGGCGGGGGGAAGCCGGGCGCCCGCGATCCCCATGCCGCCTCCATCCGGGAATCCCGTTGTCCGCACCCGTCGCCAGTCTCGACGTCGCCCTCGACCGCACCGCGCGCCTGCTCGGCAGCGATCCCGAGGCGGCCGGCCTGCAGGTGGACGAGATCCTGCGCGCGGTGCCCGGGCATCCGGCCGCGCGGCTGATGCGGGCGACCGCGCACCGGCTCTGCGGCCGGGCCGACGCGGCGCTGGCCCTGCTCGAACCGCTGCTGCGCGAAGCCCCGCGCACGCCGCTCGCGCAATACGAACTGGGCATGGCGCTGGCCGCACTCGGGCGCGGCGACGCCGCCGAGGCCGCGCTGCGCCGCGCGCTGGCGCTGCGCCCGGACCTCGCCCAGGCGCGGCTCGCGCTGGCCGACCTGCGCCACGCCGCGGGCGATCGCGCCGGTGCCGACGCGGCCTACCTCGCCTACCTGCGCCAGTCGACCCGCGACCCGCGCCTGCTGCAGGCCGCCGACGCGCTCGCCGCCAGGCGCCTGCCCGAGGCCGAGACCCGCCTGCGCGCGTGGCTGAAGCAGCGGCCCACCGACATCGGCGCGCTGCGCATGCTCGCCGAACTCGCGGTGCGCATCGGTCGCACCGAGGAAGCGCTGCAGCTGCTCGAACGCTGCCTCGACCTCGCGCCCGGCTTCCGCGAAGCGCGCCAGCACTACGCGCTGGTGCTGCATCGCGACCAGCAGTCCGAACTCGCGCTGGAGCAGCTGAACCTGCTGCTCGCCGAGGACCCGACGCATCCGGGCAGCCGCACGCTGAAGGCGGCGATCCTGTGCCGGCTGGGCGATTACGCCGAAGGCATCGCGCTGTACGCCGGGCTGCTGGAACAGTTCCCCGACAACGCGCGGGTGTGGATGAGCCAGGGCCACGCGCTGAAGACCGCGGGACGCCAGGACGAGGCCATCGCCGCGTATCGCCGCAGCCTCGCGCTCGACCCGGGCTTCGGCGAAGCGTACTGGAGCCTCGCCAACCTCAAGACCGTGCGCTTCGACGACGCCGACCTCGACGCGATGCGCGCGCAGCTGGCGCGCACCGACCTCGCCGACGAGCATCGCCTGCATTTCGACTTCGCGCTGGGCAAGGCGCTGGAAGACCGCAAGGCTTACGCCGATTCCTTCGCGCACTATGCCGCCGGCAACGCGCGCCGGCTGGCGATGCTGCCTTACCGCGCCGCCGACACCACGCAGCGTGTCGCCCGCGCGAAGGCGATCTACACGCCGGACTTCTTCACCGAACGCGCCGACGCGGGCGATCCGTCGCCCGACCCGATCTTCATCGTCGGCCTGCCGCGTTCGGGCTCGACCCTGCTGGAACAGATCCTCTCCAGCCACCCGGCGGTCGAAGGCACGATGGAGCTGCCGGAAGTCATCGCGCTGACCCGCGCGCTGCGTCGCAGCGCCGAGGACGGCGGCAGCTACCACGACGTCGTCGCCGGGCTCGATCCGGCGGCGTTCGCCGAACTGGGCCGGCAATACCTCGAACGGACCCGCGTGCAGCGCAAGACCGGCGCGCCGCTGTTCATCGACAAGATGCCGAACAACTTCCTGCACCTCGGCCTGATCCACCTGATGCTGCCGAACGCGAAGATCGTCGACGCGCGCCGGCATCCGATGGCCTGCTGCTTCTCCGGCTTCAAGCAGCACTTCGCCCGCGGCCAGAACTTCAGCTACGCGCTCGACGACATCGGCCGCTACTACCGCGACTACGTCGAGCTGATGGCGCACTTCGACGCGGTGTTCGCCGCGCTGGGGCGCCCGGGCCGCGTGCATCGCGTGATCCACGAACGCTTGGTCGACGACACCGAGGGCGAGGTCCGCCGCCTGCTCGACTACTGCGGGTTGCCGTTCGACGCCGCCTGCCTGCGCTTCTTCGAGAACGACCGCCCGGTGCGCACCGCCAGCTCCGAACAGGTGCGCCGCCCGATCAACCGCGACGGCCTGGAGCAGTGGCGGCACTACGCGCCGTGGCTCGGCCCGCTGGAGGCGGCGCTGGGACCGGTGCTCGACGCGTATCCCGACGTGCCGCCGTTCGCACCCGCATCCGACGGCCCGCGCGACGGGCCCGCCTGACGAGATTCGCGACACCGATCCACACGACACCAGAACCGCTTCCATCCGATCGTTCCACCACACGGGGAGAGTCCGATGCACCACCAGCACCACCCACGAGGTTCCCGCGAACGCCGCGCCCCCGCCCGGCTTCCGCTGGCCCTCGCCATCTACGCCGCGTTCGCCGGCGCCGGTTTCGCCGGTACCGCGCTGGCCCAGCAGCAGGACGCCGGCAAGGACGGCAGCCCGTCGCTGGACACCATCACGGTCACCGCGCAGAAGCGCACCGAGAACGCGCAGGACGTGCCGATCAGCCTCAACGTCATCGGCGCGCAGCAGCTCGACGAGATGCACGTCGCCGACTTCGAGGACTACGCGAAGCTGCTGCCGAGCGTCTCGATCACGCCCAACGGCCCGGGCTTCGGCCAGGTCTACATGCGCGGCGTGGTCAGCGGCGGCGACGGCAACCATTCCGGCCCGCTGCCCAGCGTCGGCATCTACCTCGACGAGCAGCCGATCACCACCATCCAGGGCGCGCTCGACCTGCACGTCTACGACATCGAGCGCGTCGAGGCGCTGTCGGGCCCGCAGGGCACGCTGTACGGCGCCAGCTCCGAATCCGGCACGCTGCGCCTGATCACCCGCAAGCCCGACACCAGCGGTTTCGCCGCCGGCTACGGCGTCGAGGCGAACGCGATCGACGGCGGCGGCTGGGGCCACGTGGTCGAAGGCTTCGTCAACGTGCCGATCAACGACCGCACCGCGATCCGCGCGGTGGGCTGGCAGAAGCACGACGCCGGCTGGATCGACAACGTCTACAGCGAGCGCACCTTCCCGACCTCCGGCATCACCCAGAACAACGCGGACCGGGTCGAGAAGAACTACAACGACACCGACACCGCCGGCGCCCGCTTCGGCCTGAAGTTCGACCTCAACGAGAACTGGACGATCAGCCCGACGATCATGGGCCAGCGCCAGACCACCGGCGGCAGCTTCGCCTACGACCGCAACCTCGGCGAGAACAGGATCAGCCACGCCTATCCCGAGTCGTCGGAAGACCGCTGGGCGCAGGCCGCGCTGACCGTGCAGGGCAAGATCGGCAACTTCGACCTGACCTACGCCTTCGCCCACCTCAAGCGCGACGTCGACAGCGAGTCCGACTACAGCGACTACGGCTACTGGTACGACACGCTGGCCGGCTACGGCGCGTACTTCTACGACGACAGCGGGGACCTCATCAATCCGTCGCAGTACATCCAGGCCAAGGACCGCTACGGCAAGACCAGCCACGAGCTGCGCATCGCCTCGCCGCAGGACCGCCGCCTGCGCTTCGTCGCCGGCCTGTACTACATGGACCAGTCGCACGACATCCAGCAGCGCTACAAGATCGACGGCCTCGCCAGCGTGCTGTCCGTGCGCGGCTGGGAAGACACGATCTGGCTGACCAAGCAGAAGCGCAACGACCGCGACGAAGCGGTGTTCGGCGAACTCGCGTTCGACTTCACCGACAAGCTCACCGGTACCGTCGGCTTCCGCCACTTCCGCGCCAACAACTCGCTGAAGGGCTTCTTCGGTTTCGCCAACGGCTATTCCTCGCAGGGCAGCCAGGCGCCGGAGAACCGCTACGGCGAAGCCGCGTGCATCGTGCGCTACGGCGCCAACCCCGCGCAGTGGCCGTCGTTCCACGGCGCGCCGTGCACCGTGTTCGACAAGAAGGTCACCGAGAACGACACCCTCGGCAAGGCCAACCTGTCGTGGAAGTTCGCGCCGGGCAAGATGGCCTACGTCACCTGGTCGGAAGGCTATCGTCCGGGCGGCATCAACCGCCGCGGCACGCTGCCGCCGTACATCACCGAGTTCCTGACCAACTACGAGATCGGCTGGAAGACCTCGTGGCTGGACAACCGGCTGACGTTCAACGGCGCCGCGTTCCGCCAGATCTGGGACGACTTCCAGTTCCCGGTGCTGGGCCAGAACGGCCTGACCGAGATCCGCAACGCCAACCAGGCGCGCATCCAGGGCCTGGAGATGGACGTGAACTGGGCCGCGACGTACAACCTCAAGCTCTCGGCCGGCCTCGGCATCTACGACGCCGAACTCACCGAGAACTACTGCGGTCAGGTCGACGCCAACGGCAATCCGGTCACCTCCTGCGCCGCGTCCGACCTGCAGGCGCCGAAGGGCACCCGCCTGCCGATCACGCCGGACTACAAGGGCAATTTCACGGCGCGCTACACGTTCGACATCGGCTCGTACGAAGCGTACTGGCAGGCGGCCGTGGTGGCCGAAGGCCGCCGCACGTCGGACCTGCGCACCGCCGAGCGCGACATCCTCGGCGACCTGCCGTCGTACAGCATGACCGACTTCGGCCTGGGCGTTCGCAAGAACAACTGGTCGGTGGACTTCTACGTCAAGAACCTGCTGAACGACAGCGTGCAGTACAACGTGCGCACCGAGTGCGCCGTGGCGGTCTGCGGCGCCCAGCCGTACATCGTCGGCGCGCAGCCGCGGACGTTCGGCATCAAGTTCAGCCAGGACTTCTGACCGGGCGCGATACCGTTCCGATGCGACACGACGGGCCGCCTTCGGGCGGCCCGTTTTTTCTTTTCGACGGTCGGCGGCCGTGCGGTTAGCGTGACGGCGCTCCCGGGTGAGGGCTTCGTCGCGAGGCCGGCCGCAGCGACATCGCCGAAGCCTCCCGCGATTCCGGGCGGGTGATGGCCGCAAGCACGGCCGGCGTGATCAAGGTGGTCGCGGCACTCGTGCCCGTGCTGCTGGCGCTGGTCGTCGGGATCTGGCTGCTGCGGCGCGCGTGGCGGTTCCTGCGCCGCCGCCGTGCGGCACGCGAGTGATCGCGACGCGCATGTGCGGGCGCGTCGTGCGGACGTGCGGCCTCGTGCGCTAGGCTGTCCCGGCGGTCGCATCGTGATCGCCCCGCCTTGCCACGCCACATGCCGGGCCGCGACGCCGGCCGGCATCTTCTTCTCTTCAAGGAACGAAACCATGCGCCACGGACAGACGGTCGCGCCGGTCGTGCAAGCCCATCTCCAGGACGTGCTGGCGGCGGTGAACGCCATCACCGATCCGGGGACCGGACAGCGGCTGCAGATCCCCGATTTCGCCGCGCTCCACGACGCCGCCGGACGACTGGATGCCGCCGCGGATCCCGGTGCGCTGCTGTGGACGATCAACACGCTGCTCGGACGCGCCGGCAGCGTCGGCAGCGTCGCGCCGACGGCGTCGTATGCGCTGTCGTTCCCCGACGACCACCACGTGCACGCGGACATGGGTCTGGAGTGGTACTGGGTCGGCTGCCACATGAACGTCGTCGACGCCGACGGCAACACCGGCCGCATGGCGCTGCTGCTGTCGATGGAGAAGCTGCGCGCGATCGGCGTCGACGCGCAGAAGGCGGCGGGCTGGTCGGCGCTCGACGCCACGGTGGTGACGAACCTGGTGACGGTGATCGTCGACCGCGGGCCGGGGCAGCGCGCGATCCATCGCCGTCGTCCCAAAGTGCAGTGGCCGGCGAAGGGCGGCACCGCCGACTTCAGCCGGCCCGGCGACAGCGCGTTCCGCTACGTCTGCGGCAACGATGTGCTCAGCGGCCCGCTCGACGTGCTGCCGCTGTCGGTGAAGGTGGACGACGGCGACCGCATGCAGGTCGATCTCGTGCTGACGCCGAACGCGGCGACGCAGGTCGCCACCGCGTTCTTCCTGCAGGGCGTGCCGGACACGAGCGGCGTCGCCGCCGGCGGCACGGGACTGACGCCGGTGCCCACGCCCGGCGTGTACTACAGCTGGCCGCAGCTGTGCGTCGACGGCACGATCACGGTGGACGGCATGGCCTACACCCTCGTGGCCGGCACCGGCACCGGCTGGATCGACCATGAAGTGATGATGGCCAGCCTGGAGAACCCGGGCGGGGCCGCGCATCCGGTGCCCTTCACCGAGGACCCGCGACCGTACGACGGCTGGGTCTGGCAGTTCCACAACCTCGCCAACGGCCAGGCGTTCACCGGCGCCGGCTTCGTGCAGGGCGCGATGAACGACAGCCCGGCGCTGTCCTACGGGTATTTCCTGACGCCGAAGGACGGCGGCTGGGAGGCGATCTTCGTCCAGGGCCATCTCCAGCTGGGTTTCCCGAAGGCGTTCCCGGCGCGCATCGGCAGCGCGGGCGACATGGTCGACATCCCGATCGTGCGCGGCTACGCCGACGTGCAGAACCCGTTGCTGGGCCATCCGCTGTCGGGCATGGCCACGCCGTGGTTCGACGACGGCACCTTCAACGGACCGAACGGGTCGATCTGCGCGGAGATCCCCGCCGACTACACCGACTTCACCGGGCAGTACGCCAACGGCGTCGGCTTCATGGAAACGGTCGGCTTCGAGCCGGTCGCGAGCTGGCGGCAGTACGCGCTGGCCCGCTTGAAGGGCTGACGCCACATCCGCACGGTCACGGCGCGTCGCGACGCACGCGGCGCGCCACGTGTCTTCCGCATCAGGCCTCGCCCGCGTCCTCGCGCGCCGGTGCGCGCACCACCGTGACCGTGCACGGCGCTTCCGCGACCACGTGCGCGGACACGCTGCCGAGGAGGCGGCGCATGCCGGTCACGCCGCGGGCGCCCATGACGAGATGGTCGACGCCGTTGTCGCGGGCGTAGTCCAGCAGCGCGTGCGCGGGATCGCCGTGTTCGAGCACGTGCACGGTGACGCGGTGTTCGTCGAGCCCGAGCGGACGGATCCAGTCGCGCAGCGCGATCAGCCGCTTGACGTGGCGATTGCGGCCTTCGGCGTCGAGGTTGCTGTCGAGGCCGATGCGCGCGGTCTTCATCACCGTCACGCAGGCGAGGCGCGAATGCGGGAACGTGGACACGATCCGCTGCACGTTGCCGCGCAGCGCGGCGCACAGCGCCGCGTCCTCGTGCTTGAGGTCGACCGCCACCATCAGCAGCGGCGCTTCCTCCAGGTGCGTCGACACCGCGTGGCGCGGGTCGCGATCGCGGCCGAGGTTGCGCCACCAGCGCTTCATCACCGTCATCCGGCCGTCGCGATGGCTGCGGTCGGCGCGCGCGGTCAGCGCCACCTGCTCCGGATGCTGCAGGTCGTGCGCGAGCTGCGCGGCGGTGGCGTGGCGCGCATCGGGATCGGGTTCGAGGCAGCGCAGGATCGTCTCCTGCAGCCAGCGCGGGATGTCAGCGCGGATCGCGCGCGGCGGCACCGGGTCGCGGTACAGCCGGCGACGCAGGCCGGCCTCGCTGCCGGGATTGCCGAACGGGCGCTCGCCGGTGGCGAGGTGGTACAGCGTCACGCCCAGCGCGAACAGGTCGCTGCGCGGATCGTCGCGCACGCCCAGCACCTGCTCCGGCGCGATGTAGGGCGCGGTGCCGATCGGCACGCGGAACTGTTCGGCCAGCAGGTCCGGCAGGTGCGCATGGTGCGACAGGCCGAAGTCGATCAGCGCGACGCTGCCGTCGGGCCGGCGCAGCAGGTTGCTCGGCTTGATGTCGAGGTGGATGGTGTCCTGCTGGTGCAGCGCGTGGATCGCGGTCGCGGCCAGCGCGCCGAGTTCGGCCACCTGCGCCGGCGGCAGCGGCGCCTGGTCGAGCAGCGGTCGCAGCGTCTCGCCGGCCAGGTGTTCCATCACCAGCCACGGCTGGTCCCGGTAATCGCCGGCGGCGACGAAGCGCGGCACGTGCGCGCCGCGCAGCGTGGGCAGGATCATCCGCTCCACCTCGAAGCCGACGATCTGCGTCGCGGCCTCGCCGTAGCCGATGCGCGCCAGCTTCATCAGCAGCGGGAAGCCGTGGTCGGGATGGGTCACGCGCCAGAGCGTGGCCATGCCGCCTTCATGCAGCGGCGCGACCAGTTCGAAACCGTCGATCACGAGTCCGGGCGTCAGCGGAACCGGCATGTCAGCGACCCTCCGGCAAGCGGCGTGCGAGCGATGCGGGCAGACCGGCGGCGAGGATGCGGTTGGCCGCGGCGTGATGGTCGTAGGCCACGCGCAGCGTCGTCAGCGTGCCGCGGATGGCGTCGTAGAGCGCGCAGCAGGCGGCGGGATTGCCGTCGCGCGGCTGCCCGCACGACCCCGGCACCGCGAGCCAGCGGCGGCTCGCGATCAGCGGCATCGCGACGCCCGCCACCGGCGCGAAATGGCGGGCGCCGCCGCCCGGCTGCGAGTGGTACAGCGCGGGTTCGTGCACGTGGCCGCAGAAGGTCACGCGCTGGCGCGTGGCGGCGAGGCTCTGCGCCGCCGCCATCGGGTTGGCGACGTAGCCCCACTGCAGCGGCGCCCAGGCGTTGGCGTGGACGTAGAGGCGGTCGTCGTCTTCGATCGACGCGGGCAGGCCCGCGAGGAACGCGCGCTGCGCGTCGTCCAGGCGGTCGCGCGTCCATGCGATCGCCGCCTGCGCGTGCGGATGGCGCTGCGCGGTCGCGTCCGCCTGCGCGCTGTGCACGACGGCCTCGTCGTGGTTGCCCAGCACCGCCGCGCCGCCGGCCGCGACCAGCGCCTGCACGGTGTCGACGGCCCAGCCGGGATCGCCGCCGTAGCCGACGATGTCGCCCAGCACCACCACCCGGTCGAACCCGATCCGCCCCAGCTTCGCCAGGCACGCCTCGCCCGCCTCGCGATTGGCGTGCAGGTCGGCGAGCAGGGCGATGCGCATGCGCCGATGCTAATCCCCGCGCCGCCGGGCCGCGATTGGCGCTTGGTCGAAGCTCAGCGCTTCGGCTTGCCCGACGCCGCGGGCGCCGGTTCCGGCGCGATCCGCGACGGCAGCGGCACGTTGCACAGGTCGATGTGGCCGGCGGGGCGCTTGTAGAAGTCGTCGCGGCGGTTGCGGCGGGCCTCGACCAGTTCCGCGAACAGCGGGGTGTCGGTGCGCAGCACCTGCAGCTTCAGGCGATCGGCCGGCTTGAGGTCGGATGCCATGCGCGCGGCGCGGATGGTCACGCGCTGCGCGGGATCGGCGTAGAAGCCCAGCGGGCCGACGCCGCGGGGCAGGGCGCTGAGCAGTTCCATGCCCTGCACGACGCGACCGACCATGCTCATGTTGCGGTCGAGCTGGCGCGGCGACTGGCCGATGACCACGTACAGCTCGGTGGCGTTGCTGGAATCGGCGTCGTTGGAGCGGCCGGCGCCGACCGCGCCGTAGCAGTGCGCCAGCCAGGCGGTGCCGTCGGTGGTGTCCACGCCGACCGGGAAGCCGTCGCTGAAGCCGACCTGCCGCGCCCAGCCGTCCACGTCGGGCAAGCGGGTGAAGAGGATGTTGCGTTCGCTGCGGGTGAACTCGGCCGGCAGCTTCGCCTTCGCGCCCTTCGGCAGCGGGCGGCGGGTGGCCTCGTCCTCGGACGGATCGCCCCACTGCACGACGAAGTTGTCCTGCACGCGGTTGATGCTCAGCCCGTTCCAGTAGCCGCCCTTCGCCAGCGCGCGGATGTTGGCGACGTGCGCGGGCGCGAAGTCCGGCGCCAGTTCGATCACCACGCGGCCGGCGTCGAGATCGAGGTAGAGCGTGCGCGCGGGGTCCAGCGCGCGCCAGTCGGACGGCTTCGAGCTTTCGAGGATCGCGGACATCGTGCGCGACGGGACGGCGGGCGTGGCGGGTGCCTGGGCGCTCGCGGACAGGGCGCAGGCGAGCAGCAGCGCGGAAGACAGCAGCGTGGCGGGCAGCAGGGCGGGCAGACGGCGGGACGGGCTCACGGCAGCGGGATTCCTCGGAGGCGACGCCGGATTCTGGCCGAGAAGCGGGGCTCGGGCCAGCCGCCGGTTCGCCTGCGGACCATGACCGATGGCCCGGATGACCTCCGGCACATCCTCTAGTGTGAAGTCGTGGATAGCATTCCTTCCACACTATCCGCCGATTCGACCCACGCAGGTGTCCCCATGACCGCCGTCGAACCCATCGAACCCGGACCCATCGAACCGGGGGCCATCGAACCCGGACCCCTCGAAGGCCCCGCCGAGGCGCTGTTCCGGAAGTTCCAGAAGGAACTGTCCGCGGGCACCGTGTCGCTGGCGCTGCTGGGCGTGCTCGCCGCGGCTGCCGAGCCGATGTACGGCTACCAGATCGCCAAGACCCTGGAGCGCTTCGGCGACGGTGTGCTGAGCGGCAAGCAGAGCGCGCTCTACCCGGTGCTGCGCAACCTGGAGACCGCCGGCCTGCTGTCCAGCGAGGTCGAGCCCTCGATCAGCGGGCCGCCGCGACGCTATTACCGCATCACGCCGTTCGGCCGCGACGTCCTGCGCGCCTGGTCCGAAGCGTGGAGCGCCACCCGAGATTCCGTCGATTCCGTCCTCAAGGGGAGCCTGTCATGAACACGTCCGCGCAGCCCGCCGCGCAGCCGAAGCTGCCGACCAACATTCCCCAATACCTCGAACACCTGCGGCGTTCGCTGGCCGGTGCCGATCCGGCGCTGATCCAGGACGCGCTGTACGACGCCGAGGAATACCTGCGCTCGGAGATGGCCGAGCACCCGGCGCTGAGCGAGGCGGAGGTGATCGCGCAGGTCGCCTCCAGCTACGGCGCGCCGGACGAAGTCGCCGACATCTACCGCGACACCGAGGTGAAGGTACAGACCGCGCTGCGGGTGCCGGTGGCGAAGCCGCGGCGTTCCGTGCTGGGCCGCTTCTTCGGCGTGGCCGCCGAGCCGCGCACCTACGCGGCGCTGTTCTACATGCTGATGGCGATGCCGACCGGCATCTTCTACTTCGCGTGGGTGACGACCGGGCTCTCGGTCTCGGCCTGCCTGGCGATCCTGATCGTCGGCGTGCCGTTCGCGATCCTGTACTTCGGCTCGGTGCGCGTGCTGTCGCTGGTCGAGGGCCGGATCGTCGAGGCGATGCTGGGCGAACGCATGCCGCGGCGCCCGCCGTACGCCGAACGCGGCAAGCCGCTGCTCAAGCGCGTCGGCGAGATGTTCACCGATCCGCGCACCTGGACCACGCAGCTGTATTTCCTGCTCAGGCTGCCGCTGGGGATCGTGTACTTCTTCATCGCGGTGGCGCTGCTGAGCATGTCGATCGTCTTCATCACCGCGCCGATGGCGGTGTGGCTGGGCTATGCCCGGGTGATGGAGAACGACAGGGACGACTGGATGATGCTCGGCTCGCACGACGGGATCCTCGGGACCTCGCTGGACGCCATGTCCCTGCCGCTGGTGTTCGTGCTGGGTTTCCTGCTGCTGTTCGTGCTGCTGCACATCGCGCGCGGCATCGGCTACCTGCACGGCCAGTTCGCCAAGCACCTGCTGGTGAAGTCGGCCGACTGATCGCGTTGCGGGTGCCCATGGAAAAGCCGGCGCATGCGCCGGCTTTTTTTCCGCGTTCCGAAGCCGCCGTGCCTGCGTGGCGTTAGGCAGTCGGGGGCTGCCCCACGACCCGCAGCCGCGCGCGCTTGCCGGCGGCGGGGGCTTCCGCGACCGGTGCGTCCGCGGATGCATCGGCCGATACGTCGTGGCCGGCGATGAAGTCGCGCACCTGCGGATACACCTGCTCGCGCCAGCGGCGACCGCTGAAGATGCCGTAATGGCCGGCGCCCTGCGCGGTGAGGTGCACGCGGTTCGCTTCGGGGATGCCGGTGCACAGCCGGTGCGCGGCGCGGGTCTGGCCGAGGCCGGCGATGTCGTCGAGTTCGCCCTCGATCGTCATCAGCGCGGTGTCCCGGATCGCGCCGGGGACGACCCGTTCGCCGGCGACGTCCCACAGGCCGCGCGGCAGCAGGTGTTCCTGGAACACCACGCGGATGGTGTCGAGGTAATACTCCGCCGGCATGTCCAGCACGGCGTTGTATTCGTCGTAGAAGCGGCGATGCGCGTCGGCGTCGTTGAGGTCGCCCTTCACCAGGTCCTGGTAGAAGTCCCAGTGCGACATCACGTGGCGCTCGGGATTCATCGCGATGAAGCCCAGGTGCTGCAGGAAGCCCGGGTACACCTGGCGGCCGCGGCCCGGATAGTTCGCCGGCACGCTGTGGATCACGTTCTGCTCGAACCACCACAGCGGCTTCTGGGTCGCGAGGTTGTTCACCGCGGTGGGCGATTCGCGGCTGTCGATCGGGCCGCCCATCATCACCAGCGAACGCGGCGTGGCTTCGCCGCGCGCGGCCATCAGCGACACCGCCGCCAGCACCGGCACGGTCGGCTGGCACACGCTGATGACGTGCAGCCTGTCGGCGCCGATGTGGCGAATGAAGTTCTCGATCGTGGCGACGTAGTCGTCCAGCGTGAACGCGCCGGCATCCTTCGGCACCATGCGCGCGTCCACCCAGTCGGTGATGAACACCTTGTGGTCGCGCAGCAGCGTCTGCACGGTGTCGCGCAGCAGGGTCGAATGGTGGCCGGACAGCGGCGCCACCACCAGCACGGTCGGGTCGTCCTTCAGGTCGACCACGCCGTCGGTCTCGTCGGAAAAGCGCTTGAAGCGCAGCAGGCGGCAGAACGGCGTGCGCATGGTCTCGCGCTCGACCACCGGGAACGTGCGGCCGCCCTTCTCGACGGCGTGGATGCCGAACTTCGGCTTCTCGTAGTCCTTGCCGATGCGGTACAGCAGTTCGTAGCCGGCCGCGACGCGGGGCGCGTACGGCAGCGACGACAGCCAGCTCCCCGGCGCGGAGAACATGCGGGCGTTGGCTTCCGCCCAGTAGGTCATCGGCGCCATCCAGGCGCGGCCCAGTTCGTGCATCTGGTACAGCAGCATCGGCGAAGCTCCGGTCGGGAGGGCGCGGTGCCGGCGGGGCCGGCGTTGCTGCGCCGCAGCATACCCGATCGCGGAGGCGCGGGGGCCCGCCCGGAGGGCGGTTCGTCTAGTCTGATGGCATGACCCGCGACGACGACATCGCCTGGCACCGCGAGCTGCTGGCCACGCTGGGCCGGATCGACGCCCGCCGGATGTTCGGCGGCACCGGCTTCTACGCCGACGGACGGATCGTGGCGCTGGCGATCGAGGGCGTGCTGTACCTCAAGACCGACGGCGACGCCC
>JBQCJG010000305.1:0-14374 GCA_051952955.1 Lysobacteraceae bacterium
GGGCGGCGGGGCGTAGGCCGCGCGCCGGGCCCCGGCGTGGGCGGGCGGCAGGACCGCCGGCCCGGCGTCCGGCGGGGGCGCGCCGGAAACGGGAGACGACGTCACCGCCGGCCTCGGGCCATCAACCGCCGACGACCGTCAGCGTCGGCGAGCGCTTCGCCGCGCCGCGGCGCTCGGCCGCGGTGTCCGCGGTGTAGGCGCAGACGCGGTTGCGGCCTTCGTTCTTCGCGCGATAGAGCATCTGGTCGGCGTGCGACAGCAGGCGCGACAGGTCGTAGCCCGACTCGGCGGTCGAACTGACGCCGAAGCTGGCGGTGACGACGAACGAGTAGCCGCTCTCGCGGGTGTCGATCTGCGCCAGCTGCGAACGGCAGTCTTCCGCCAGGCGCGCACCGGCGGCGAGATCGAAACCGCGCAACAGCACCGCGAACTCCTCGCCGCCGATGCGGCTGAGGTAGTCGATGCGGCGGCAGTGCGCGGCGCAGGTCTTGCCGACCTGCTTCAGCACCCAGTCGCCGGCACCGTGGCCGTAGGTGTCGTTGATCGCCTTGAAGTGGTCGAGGTCGAACATGACCAGCGCGGCCGTTTCGCCGGCGCGGGCGGCATCGACCAGGGTGCGTTCCGCCTTCTGGGTGAAGAAGTGGCGGTTGCGCAGGCCGGTGAGGCCGTCGGTCTGGGCCAGCCGCTGCAGCTGCGCCTGGTGGCGCTTGACCTGGATCGCCCAGAACACCGCGGCCGCCAGCAGCAGCAGCAGGAACACCATCGCCAGCCGCGCCTTCTGCGCGCTTTCGCGATCGAGCGTGCGCTGCAGCTGGAGGATCTTGATCGCGCGGTCCTGCAGTGCGATCTGCTGGGTCTGGCGCAGGGTCTCGTGGCGCACGATCTCGTAGGCCAGCTCGCGCGCCTTCACGTCGTTCTGGCGCGCGATCTCGGATTCGGCGTAGTGCTTGTACAGCTGCAGCGCCATCGTCGGCTTCTCGTGCCGCGCGGCGATCTGGTAGAGCGTGTTGTAGGCGCTGACCAGCGTCGCCGACGACTTGATCTGCTCGCCCAGCGCGATCGTCATGTTCGCGTGCTTCTCGGCCGACTCCACGTCGCCGAGCTTGAGCTTGAATTCGGCGATGAAGGCGTGCACGCCCGCGATCAGGCGCGGATAGCGCGTGTGCTCGATCTCGGGCAGCGCGTCCTCCAGCAGCTTCACCGCATCCGGTACGCGCTCTTCTTCCGCCCACTTGCGGGCCAGCACCACCTTGGCGAGGTTGAGCGGAATGACTTCGTGGATCGACGAGCAGGCGTTGATCACGCTCTGCACCGCGTCGTCGCCCTTGGGCAACTGGTGCAGTTCGAGCTGCGACTGGATCTCCACGTAGCCGGCGGCGCATTTCGTGCGAGGGCCGGGGCCGTCGGCCAGCATCTCGCGCGCGTAGTTCAGCGCGATCTGGTACTGGCCGATCTCGTTGTACAGGACCGCGGCCGCGCCGATGCCGTCGTGGCGGATGTCCTTGTTCGCCACCTTGTTGCGGATGGCCAGCGTCTTCTGCAGGAAACGCAGGCCGGTGCTGAAGTCGCGCTTGAGGCCCGCCAGATTGGCGACCAGGCTGCCGGCCCGGTACTTGAGGGTCACGTCCTTGGTCTGGTCGAACAGCGCCGACGCCATCCGGATGCTGTCCTCCGGCTTGTCGCGGTACACGCCGAGCGCATAGGCCTCGAGGTAGCGCAGCCGTTCTTCCTGGCTGCGCGTGGCCGACTTGCGTTGCTTCTGGAGCTGCCCGAGCAACTCCAGAAACTCCTTCGGCTGCGCGCTCCTGATCTGGTCCGCCTCCGCCAGTTCGGCGTCGAAGGAACGCCCGGCCGCGAGCGCGCCGGTCCCCGTCGAGAACAAGAACAACGAAACGAACAGGACTGCCAAATGCTTCCGTTGCATAGGGGGAGACCTCAATCTCTCAGTGACGCGTGGTTCGGATTATTCGAGACTCTTGTCGTCGGGGCCCTTCTCGTTTTCCTGCTCTTCGCCCGGCGCCTTTTCCTGCTCGTTCTCGTCGGGCGCGAAGACCATGCACATCATCACGTCGCGGCCGTTGAGCGCGCTGGTCAGCGCGCGCGGATCCCGGCGCATCAGCGCGGTCCTGCACTCGCCTTCCCCGACCAGACCCGCGATGACGGCTTCGTAGTCCCCGGCGGACATCCTCGCCATGGCCGCGTCGGCACCCATGGATTCGAGAAACTGGATCACATTCGACATCGACTCCCCCTTGTGCTGATGTTTCAACGGACTGCCGACCGCTTGTCGGCCAGACCGTCACGATTTCCGCGGCGCTTCGGCGCAACCCACTGATTTCGAACGGCTTTCCCCAAACCGGAATCGGCCCCGGAACGACCGCATTCGCAGGCTATGCGAAAAGGTCATTCATATCAATCACTTCTGGGGCTTTCCTGCAAAAGTACCGATTTCGCCCCCTCGCCCTCGCCGGCCTGCGTCCGGCCAAGTCCGGCGTCCAGCGCCGCCAGCCGGGCCAGGACCGCTTCGTCCCGCTGCATGGGCCAGGCCGGCGGCAGCACCAGCGTGGTCTGCAGCCGCAGTTCGGTGCGGGGGAGTGCGGACAGCGGGATGCGGTCGATCCGCGGCGGCGCGATCGGCAGGGTCGCGGCTTCGTAGACCACGACTTCGTGGTCGGGCGGATAGCCCTGGGCTTCCAGCAGTTCGACCAGCAGGTGCAGGTGCGGTGCGGCGGTGGCATAGCGCGACAGGCTGCGGTCGCCGGCCAGGCCGATCTGCCACAGCACCAGGTACGCCGACGGGTCGATCCGCCGCCGGAAGAACATCATCTGGCTGGCTTCGTAGTGCTGGCAGCCGCAGGTGCCCGGATCGATGCCGAGGTCGGCGTAGAGGCAGTCTTCGGCCGAGATGCCCGGATGCATCGTCGCCTCGAAGCCTTCGGCGCGCGCGGCGGCGACGGCGTGGTGCGGCACCTGCGCGAACACGCCCGGGTGGCCGTAGAACACGCCGCAGACGCGCCTGCCGGCGCGCACCTCGGCGATCATCGCGTCGATCATCTCGCGGTAGCTGTCTGTGCGCCGCTTGCCCTCGGCGTAGAACGGCTGAAGGCTGCGCACGTCGGGCCGCAGTTCGGCCAGCCACAGTTCGACGATGGCGTCCGACACCAGCCCGAACACGACGTCCGCCTGCTCGATCTCGCTGCGGCAGCGCGGACTGAGGTGCGCGCCGAGCATCATGCCCAGGCCGACGGCGCAGTAGCTTCCCCGGCCGGTCACGACGCATCGCCTTCGGCGCGGGCGGCGCGCGCGGCGGCCCAGATCGCGCGGGTCAGGCGCAGGCCGGACGCGTCCGGCCCCGGCAGGCGGCAGGCCTCGAACTGCAGCAGTTCGCCGAGCCGGCCGACGCCGAGGTTCCCCGGCACGTGGCGCGCGATCACGGTGTCGAGGTCCAGCGCCCAGCGCGGGTCGAACAACCGGTCGAGCACGCTGGCGGTGATCTCCAGCCCGTACTGCCTGCCCTGGAAGGACGGCAACACCATCAGCCCGAGTTCGACGCTTCGCGGCGCATCGTCGCTGCGCAGGATCGACTGCATGCCGACCGCCTCGTCGCTGTCGCGCAGGGCCATGCGCCAGTAGCGTGCGCGCATCGGCGTTTCGCGGTTCCAGGCGCAGACCTTCGCATGCAGCGCATCGGCGGCGTCGCGCGCGAGCGGCGGACCGATGTGCGCCATCATCGCCGGATCGGTGTAGAGCGCGCGGTAGAAGTCGCGATCGCGTTCGTCGACCAGGCGCCCGTGCAGGCGCGGGGTGTCGAAGCGCCAGTCGATCGGCGCGGTCGTCCCGACGGCGTTCACGGCGTCACCGGACAGCGGCGCGACGTCGACACGGGCGGAACGAAGGAAACGTGGGCGGGCATGGGGGCGTTCTCCGGCAGCGGCCCCGCACGCAGGACCCGTGGCGGCCGCACCGGCGCACGATAGCAGGGATGCACGCCGCGCCGCCGGGGTTGAGCGCGCGCCGGGCGCTGTCTAGACTCCCGGGCGATCGCGGCGGGACCGCGCGTACCGCCGACACACTGCCGGGAGCCCGCCGATGTATCCGTTGCTGTCGCTGTCCGCGCTGGTCCAGATCGCCTGCATCGTCCATGCGGTGCGCACGCGGCGCGCCTACTGGTGGATCTTCATCCTCATGGCCGGCTCCTTCATCGGCGTGGCCGCCTACGTGATCGCCGAACTGCTGCCCGACCTCCGCCACAACCGCGCGGCGCGGCAGGTGCTGAACCAGGCCCACGACCGCATCGATCCCGAACGTCGCAAGCGCATGGCCTCGCGCCAGCTCGACGTCGCCGACACCCTCGACAACCGCAAGCGGCTCGCGCAGGAGTGCTTCGACAGCGGCGACTACGCGCAGGCCGCGGAGATGTACCGCTCCGGCCTGCGCGGGCTGTACGCCACCGATCCCGACCTGCTGCTGGGGCTGGCCCGTGCGCAGTTCGCGCTGGCGCAACCGGCGGAGGCGAAGCAGACGCTGGACGCGCTGATCGCGGCCAACCCGGACTTCCGCTCGCCCGAAGGCCACCTGGTCTACGCCCGCTGCCTGGAGGCGGTGGACGACCTTCCCGCGGCGCTGCACGAATACGCGGCACTGGTCGACGGCTACCCGGGCGAGGAAGCGCGCGTGCGCTACGGCCAGCTGCTTAGCCGCGCCGGGCGCAATGCCGAGGCGGCCGACGTGTTCCGGACCTCGATCAAGCGCACCGGCCTGGCGCCGAAGTACTACCAGCGCCAGCAGAAGGCGTGGGTGGAGACGGCGAAGCGCGAACTCGCCGCGCTGCCGGCCTGAATCGCACCCCGAACCGACGCGGCGCAGCCGGTAGCATGGCGGCATGTGGGATGCGCCCCCGCCCCTGCCGCCGACCCTGCCGTTGATCCCGACCGCCACGGCCGACGGCGCCGTGCTGGCCGCGTACAGCGGCGGGCTCGATTCCACGGTGCTGCTGCACCGGCTGGCGACCGATCCGGCGATCCGCGCCCGCGGCCTGCGCGCCGTGCACGTGCACCACGGCCTGCATGCCGACGCCGACGGCTGGGCGCTGCATTGCGCCGAGGTGTGCGCGGCGCTCGACGTCGCATTCGACGTCCAGCGCGTGACCGTGCCGCGCGACAGCGGCCTCGGCCTTGAAGCGGCCGCGCGCGAGGCCCGCCGCGCCGCGTTCGCGGCCGCGATGCGCCCGGGCGACTGCATCGCCCTCGCCCAGCATCGCGACGACCAGGCCGAGACCTTCCTGCTGCACGCCCTGCGCGGCTCCGGGCCCGACGGGCTGGCGGCGATGCGGCCGTGGCGGCGGTTCGGCGACGGCTGGCTGTGGCGACCGCTGCTGGAGACGCCGCGCAGCGCGCTGCTGGCCTACGCCGAAGCGCATGGCCTGCGCTGGATCGAGGACCCGAGCAACGCCGACCTCGCCTTCGACCGCAATTTCCTGCGCCATCGCGTGCTGCCGCTGCTGCGCGCACGCTGGCCGCAGGCCGACGCCGGCTTCGCGCGTGCGGCGACGCTGGCCGCCGAATCGGCCGACCTGCTGGCCGGACACGACCGCGCGGCGCTGGCGGACGTGCGCACCGACACGGGCGCGCTGTCGGTGCCCGCGCTGCGCGCACTGGCGCCGCCGGCACGCGCGCGGATGCTGCGGCTGTGGGCGACGACGCTGGGCTGGCCGCCGCTGTCGGCCGCGGCGTTGGCGCGGATCGACGCGCACCTGCTGGACGCGACGATCCCGCCGGATCGCCAGCCGGCGGTCGACTGGCATGGCCGCAGCGTCCGGCGCTGGCGCGACGCATTGCATGCCGTCGATCCTGCGCAGGCGTTGCCGGTCGGCTGGCAGGCCGACTGGGACGGCCGCGCGCCGCTGGTACTGCCGAACGGCGACCGCCTCGCGCTGGTCGGCGCGAACGCCCTGCCCGCCCCGTGCCGCGTCCACGCGCGCATCGGCGGCGAGCGCCTGCGGCTGCCCGGTCGCACGCACCATCACGCGCTCAAACACCTGCTGCAGGACGCCGGCCTGCCGCTGTGGGAGCGCGCCCGGCTGCCGCTGCTGGGCACCGTCGACGGGACGCTGCTGGCCGCCGGCGACCGTTTCCTCGACGCCGGGTTCGCGCACTGGCTGGCGGAACGCGGCGCGCACCTCGCCTGGACCCGGGCCTGAGCGCGCGCGGCGCGCACGGCTCGCATCCGCACGGCTCGCATCCGATACGCGCCATGCATGAAAAACCGCAGCGCACGTTCTACACTGCGGCCATGGCCCGCAAGACACCCACGGACACGCCCGAGACCGCCGCGGACACCGCTTCGCCGGTCGCGGATTTCGAACAGTCGCTGGACGCCCTGGAGCGTCTGGTCGAGAAGATGGAACAGGGACAGATGAGCCTGGAGGATTCGCTCGCGGCGTACGAACGCGGCGTCGGCCTCTATCGCCGCTGCCAGCAGGCGCTGGAACAGGCCGAACTGCGCGTGCGCCTGCTCAGCGACCCGGAACAGCCCGAGGCCGCGGAACCCTTCGGCGATGCCTGAGGCGTCGTCGCCGGCGCAGGCCGGCCCGGCGCCTGCGGACGCCTTTCCCGCCTGGCGCACGCGCACGGACGCGGCCCTCGACCGCGCGATCGACGCGCACGCGGTGCCCGGCACGCGCCTGCAGGCCGCGATGCGCCACGCCGCGCTGGTCGGCGGCAAGCGCATGCGCCCGCTGCTGGTGTACGCCACCGGCACCCTGCTCGGCGCCGACGACGACGCGCTCGATGCGCCGGCCTCCGCGGTCGAACTCGTCCACGCCTACTCGCTGGTGCACGACGACCTGCCGGCGATGGACGACGACGCGCTGCGCCGCGGCCAGCCGACCGTGCACGTCGCCTTCGACGAGGCCACGGCCATCCTCGCCGGCGACGCGCTGCAGGCGCTGGCCTTTCGCCAACTGGCCGACGCGCCGCTGCCGGCCGAGGCGCGCATCGCGATGGTGCGAGAACTCGCGACCGCCGCCGGCGCCGCGGGCATGTGCGGCGGCCAGGCGTTCGACATCGACGCCACCGGCCGCGGCGGCGACATCGCGCTGGACGACCTGCGCCGGCTGCACGCGCTGAAGACCGGCGCGCTGCTGCGCTGCGCGGTGCGGCTGGGCGCGATCGCCGGCGATGCCGATGCGCGAACCGCGGTGACGCTCGACCGCTTCGCCGACGCGCTCGGCCTCGCGTTCCAGATCCGCGACGACCTGCTCGACATCGAAGGCGACAGCGCGACGCTCGGCAAGACCGCGGGCAAGGACCTCGCGCAGAACAAGGCCACGTTCCCGGCGCTGCTGGGCGTGGACGGCGCACGCACCGCACTGGCGGAACAGGCAAACGCGATGCGCGACGCCCTGGCGCCGTTCGGCGCGCGCGCGGCGCACCTCGCGGCGCTGGCGCGGCAGGTGGTCGAACGCGACCGCTGAGGCGCCGTCAGCGCGACACGCCGTCGCCATCCGCGAATTGCAGGATGCGCGCCATCGGCATGTGGTCGCCGGCATCGCGTCCGTAGTGCGTCTCGACGATGCGCCCGGCGCCGTCGATCAGGAAATCCGCGGGCATAAGCGACCCGGTCCGGCCTGCGCCCTGCGTCGGCCCGAGCAGGCGCAGCCCCCGCAGCAGCGCAGGCAGTCGCGCGAACACCGCCCGGAGCTTGCCGAGCCCCGAACGCTCGGCGCCGAAGATCGCATGGGTCCGGCCCTCGGGGTCGGCCACCATCCGGAACGGCCGCGGCTGGCGCGCGATGAAGCGGCGCACGTCGCGCTCGTCGGAATGGAAGACCGCGACGATGTCGAGCCCGCGGGCGCGCAGGTCGTCGTGGTCGTGGGTGAGTTCGTAGACGCGGACGTTGCAGAACGGGCACGCGGCCTCGCGGAACACCGACAGCAGCAGCTTCCTGCCGTCGCCGATCCGGATCGGATGGCCATCGATGTCCGACAGCGGCAGCGTCGGCGTGGCTTGCGGCGGCTTCAGGCGCATGGGACTCCCTGTCTCGTTCGGTGGCGACCGCGGCGCGCGGTGCCGACAGGGGGACAGGAGTCGCCGACGGCGCGATCCGTTGCGCACGGCATCGGTGTGCGGCATCCGGAAACGACACCGCCCGGAGCGGCAGGCGCCCCGGGCGGTGGTCGAGCACCATCAGCGGGCAACGATCAGAACAGCCGGATCGTCAGCGGGTAGCGGTAGGTCTCGCCGTCGTAGGCCTTCACCGACGCGACGATGGTGAACACCAGCCAGGCGATGGCGAGGCCGATCCACAGCGGCACGGCGACGATCAGCCCGATGCCCAGCGTGAAGACGACCAGGACGATGCTGGCGACGGCGTAGAGGAACATGCTGAAGTTGAAGTTCAGCGCTTCCTTCGCATGCGCCGCCGCGAACGCCGAACGGTCGCGCACCAGCAGCCAGACGACGAGCGCGGCCAGCGCACCGGCGACGCCGGCGAACCACGAGGTCGCGAGCGCGGCCACGAGCGGCGCGAGGTGCGCGGCAGCGGCCAGCGTGCGGTCGTTCGAGGCGAGGCCGGCAGGCGTGTCGACGACGGGCGCGGCGTCGCGGGACAGGCTGTCGTGGGACAGGGCGTCGTTCATGGCGGAACTCCTCGCGGGGCCACCCCCGCCGGTCGCGTCCGGAAACGTCCGGCGCAGGGACAGGATGGGGCCTGCGCGCGGCCGGGCAAGCCAACGAAAGGCACCCTGCCGGAGGTCCGGCTGTCGAAGAGCCTGCTGCCGAAAAGCCTGCTGCCGAGGCGCCCGCCGCCGACCGTCATGCCCGCAGCAGGCCGTCCAGCGGACGCACCGCGCGGCTGTCGGGGAACACCCGCGTCTCCAGCACCGATTCGGACACCGCCAGGTGGCCGGCCAGCACCGTCTTGAACACCGCGCGCAGGTCGGTGGTCGGGCGCAGGTCGCGGCCTTCGTTCAGCGCGGCCTGCGACAGTCCCGGCCAGTCGCCGGCGACGCGGCCGCCGCGCACCGCGCCGCCGGCGAGCAGCGCCATGCCGCCGACACCGTGGTCGGTGCCGGCAGTGCCGTTCGCCGCCGCGGTGCGGCCGAATTCGGTCACGACCACGACGACGCTCCGCGCCCAGTCGCCGCCCATGCCCTCGCGGTACGCGCGCAGGCCGGCATCGAGCTCGGCGAACTTGCGGTCCAGCGCCGCCTGCTGGCCGCGGTGCGTGTCCCAGCCGGTATCCTCGACGAAGCCGATCCGCGCCGCGTCCGCGCCCTGCATGCGCCGCGCCGCGGCGGCCATGGCATCGGGCAGGCGGAATGCGCCGCGGTTGTCGCCGGCCGCATCCATGCCGGCCTCGGCCATCGCGTCGGCGAACATCGGCGCGAGCCGCGGATCCGCAGCGTAGAGCGGCTGCAGTTGCTGCATCAGCGCGTCGGGCACCGGCCGCGGCAGCGGCGGCGACCAGATCCCGGCGCGGGTCGAGCCGCGCATCGCCAACGGCATCACCTGCGCGATCGCCACGCCTTCGTCGGACGTCATCGCGCCGATGCAGCGACCGATCCAGCCGTCGCGCGCGCCGCCCGGCGCGGCGGTGCCGTTCTCCAGGCAATCCTGCGCATCGAAATGCGAACGCTGGTGGTACGGCGGCGCCACCGCGACGATCGGCAGCAGCTCGCGCTGTGCGTACAGGCCATGCGCGAACGGCAGCTTCGGATGCAGTCCGAAATGGCCGTCCAGCGGCTGCGCGTCGGCCACCGCCAGCGCACCGCGCAGGCGACGGTAGTCGGCGTCGTCGGACGGCGGCAGCAGGTGCAGGCCGTCCATCGCGCCGCGCAGCAGCACCACGAGCAGGCGGGTCTGCGCGCCGCCGGTCGCCGCGGGTGAAAGCCCCGGCCACAGCGTCAACGCGGCGCTGCCGCCGAGCGCGGCGAGGAAACGGCGACGGGTCAGCTGGAGATCGGTCACGGCCATCACACCCTCCACTGGAACGCGGGGCTGGAAAACAGCAGGGTGAAGCCTTCCTGCGGCGAACCGGCGCGACGCAACGCGTCGCCGAGCGGGCCCTGCGTCGCGGCCTCGCCGAGCACGTCGCGGGCGAGGTCGAGCGGGCGTTGCGCCGACGCGACCTGCCCCGCCAGCGCGGTCGCCGCCTGCAGCCGCTTGCGCAGCGCATCGCCGCTGGCCCAGTCGGCCGCGGTGTCGGGGAAGCCGGCCGGCGAGCGCGGCGTGAACCCGGGCTGCCCCAGCGCGCCCAGCAATCGCAGCAGCACGCGCGGATCGCGGTCCAGCGCGATGCCGCCGGCGCGCCTCGACGAGATCACGAAGTCCTCGGGCGTCTTGAACTTGCGCGCGTCGGCCGACCACGCCGCGTCGTCGTCGATCATCGCGGCGTACAGCGCGGTCAGCTCGCCGCCGCTGCGCAGATAGGCCGCGGCCATGCGCTCGACCAGCGCCGGCGGCGGCGCGTCGGCGACGAAATGGCGCGCGAGCTTGAAGCTCAGGTGTTTCGCGGTCGACGGATGCAGCGCGAGGTCGCGCAGGATCGCCCGCCCCTGCGCCTCGCCGCCTTCGGCGTAGCGCCGGCCCAGCACGGCGCGCGCGCCGGGTTCGTGCGCGCCGGGCCGGAACACGAAGGCGCTGTCGCTGTCGCCGCTGCCGCCGCGGCCGACACCGCGCGGCAGCGGCGTGCCCCAGCCGGTGATCGCCTTCGCCAGTTCCTGCACGTCCTGCTGCGCGTAGCCGCCGTTCACGCCGAGCGTGTGCAGTTCGAGGATCTCGCGGGCGAGGTTCTCGTTGAGGCCGGGTTTCCGTTTGCCGTCGCGCCGCGCCGCGCGCTGCGCCAGCATCGAGCCGTCGCCGATCGACGCCGCATTGTCGAGGTACAGCAGCATGCCCGGATGCGTTTCCACCGCTTGCAGCAGGTCGGCGAAGCGCCCGGTCACGTGCGGCCGGATCGCCTCGCGCTCCATCGGCGCGGCGAGCAGGCGCGCCTGGTTCTTGTCGATGGAAATGGCGAAGTGGTTCGACCAGAAGTGCACGAGGCGTTCGACGAACGGCACTTCGGTGTCCGCGGCGACGCGGTAGCGCAGGCCGATGTCGGCGAAGGCGTCGCGGCGGAGCGCCTGCTGCAACGGACTGCGTTCGCGCTCGGGCACGCGGACGTCGGTGTCGGCGGCCACGGGGACGGCTTCGGTCGCATTGCGCTGTTTCGGCGGACGCGCCTGCTTGCGCTCGCGCCGGTATTCGTTCTGGCGACGCAGCAGCGTCGCACTGTCGGGCAGTGCGGCGAACGGCGCGAGATCCGGCCCGCGGCGCAGCTGCGCATGCAGCCAGCCGCGCGCATCGCGCGCCGCCGACAGTTCGCCGGGCGTGGCGCCCAGCCCGAAGCGGTTGACCGCCGCGGTCGCGTGTTCGAGGCCCATCGCGCGCTCCATCACCGGAAGACATCGGTAGGAACGCCCGGGCGCGGGACGGGTTGACGCCGGACATGGAAACGCCCCCGGCGCAGGGCGCCGGAGGCGTTCCGGTACGGCGATGACGCGCCGGATTACTTGATCAGGCGGATCGCGAACGGATAGCGGTAGGCTTCGCCGCTGTTGGCCTTGAGGCCGCCGATGATGCTGAACACGATGCAGGCGATCCAGGCGGCGAAGCTGATGAAGAAGCCGATCAGGATGACGCTGAGCACGGTGCCGATGACGTAGGCGAACAGCAGCGTGATCTGGAAGTTCAGGGCTTCCTTCGCCTGGTCGTTGACGAAGTCCTTGCCCTGCTGATCCTTGTTCACCAGCCAGATGATCAGCGGCACGATGAAGCCGAGGACGATGCACGACAGGTGCGTGATCAGCGCCAGCGTCCGCTGGTCTTCGGGCGGAGCGCCGGTCGGCGCCGGCGGCGGGGCGATGTAATCGTTGTTGCTCATTCGGTGGTTTCCCCAGGGATGCGATGTGACGTACGGAAATCGAACCCGGCGCGCGGCCGGATCGGTCGCGAGCATGGCCGCTATGGGTACAAACGTCAAACCGAGCCGGCGACGGTCATCCGCCCGACGAGGATCGACCCCGTGCGCAGGTGGGACCTCGGATCGACGTCGTCGCCGATGGCCTCGATGCCCGCCAGCATGGTCCGCAGGTTGCCGGCGATGGTCAGGCCGTCGACCGGATACGCGATCTCGCCGTTCTCGACGTAGAAGCCGGCCGCGCCGCGCGAATAGTCGCCGGTGGTGGCGTTCACGCCCTGCCCCATCAGCTCGGTCACCAGCAGGCCGGTGCCCATGCCGCGCACCAGATCGTCGAGGCCGCCGGCGTTGGCGGCGACGTCGAGGTTGAACACGCCGCCGGCGTTGCCGGTGCTTTCCAGCCCCAGCCGCCGCGCGGAATAGCTGCCGAGCACGTAGCGCTGCAGCACGCCGTCGCGGACGAGGTCGGCCTCGCGCGTGGCGACGCCTTCCGCGTCGAAGGCGGACGAGCGCAGGCCGCGCATCAGGAACGGACGCTCGCGCAGCGCGCACCAGTCGGGCAGCACGCGGGTGCCGACGCTGTCGAGCAGGAAGCTGGCGCCGCGGTACAGCGCGGGACCGGACACGGCGGCGACCAGATGGTGGATCAGCGAACGCGCGACCTGCGCCTGGAACAGCACCGGCATGTCCGCGGTCGGCAGCGTGCGCGGATCGAGCCGCGCCAGCACGCGTTCGGCGGCGCGGCGGCCGACGGCCTCCGGCGCTTCCAGGTCCTCGCGGGCCAGCGCGACGGTGAACCACTGGTCGCGCTGCATCGCATCGCCGCGGCCGGCGATCAGTCCGCAGGCGATGCTGTGCTGGGTGTCGCGCTCGCGGCCGAGGAACCCGTGCGAATTCGCGTAGACGCCGATCGAGCGGCTGGTCGCGACCGACGTGCCGTCGGAATTGGCGATGCGCGGATCGGCCTCGCGGCCGGCGGCCTCGCAGGCCAGCGCGAGGTCGACCGCGGCCTCGGCCTCGAGGTCCCACGGATGCCAGGCGTCGAACTCGCGCAGGTCGGTCGCCATGCGCTCGGCGTCGGCGAGGCCGGCGGCCGGGTCCTGCTCGGTGTGGCGGGCGATGGCGCAAACCTGGGCGACGGTGGCGTCCAAGCTGGGGGGGCGCAGGTCGGCGGTGCTGGCGCTGCCCTTGCGACCGTCGAAGTAGACGGTGACGGCGATCGAGCGGTCGCGGGTGGATTCGACGCTTTCCACCGCGCCCATGCGCACGCCGACGTCCAGCCCGCGGTCCTCGTCGCAGCGGACCTCGGCCTGGTCGGCGCCCTGCGCGCGGGCGCGGGCGAGCAGGTCGCGGGCCAGGTCGGACAGGCGATCCAGGCGTTCCAGGCTGTCGTCGGCGACGGGGGCGGCGGAAGCGATGACGTTCAATGCTTTATCCTGTGGCGATGAGAGGCAAAGATCCCGAAACCGGCGACTTCCTGTCCCCCAGCCGCAGCCAGCAGCGGCGGGAGGCGTTGGAAGTGCTCGAACTGGCGCGGCAATTGTCGCTGCTGACGCCGCAGCAGTTGTCGAAGCTGCCGCTGCCCGACCGTCTGGTCCCGCACATCGACGAGACCCGGCGCATCACCTCGCACGTCGCGCACAAGCGCCAGCTGCAGTATCTGGCGAAACAGATGCGGCGTGAAGACGACGAAACGCTCGAAGCCATCCGCGACGCGCTGGACGCCAACGGCCAGGCCGGGCGCGTCGAAGCGGCGCTGCTGCATCGCGCCGAGGCGTGGCGCGAGCGCCTGATCGCCGACGGCGACGCGGCGCTGGCCGAATTCCTCGCCGAATATCCGCACGCCGACCGCCAGCACCTGCGCCAGCTCGCGCGCAACGCGCACGAGGAGCGGCTGAAGAACAAGCCGCCGCACGCCTACCGCGAGCTGTTCCGCGAACTGCGCGAGCTGTTCTCGGCGCAGGCCGACGACGGCGAGGATCAAGGCGACGAGGCCGGTTTCGACGGCGACGACGCGGACGCCGACGAGACCTGAGCGCATGGGCCGCGCCGGACCGATGCCGCCGGATCTGCGGGAAGCGGTGCGCTGGCAGGAGCGGCTGATCGCGCAAGGGTTCGACGCCCTGCCCGCCTTTCTCGAAGCGCATCCCGGCGCGGATGCGAAAACGCTCAAGCGCATGATCCAGAAGGCACGCGCCATGAAGCACAAGCACGGGACGCCGCGCTTCCTGCTGCGGTACATCCGCGCACTCGAAATCCGCACACTCGACATCCGCGCACTCGAAGCTGCCACGCCGGCATCATCCGTGGCCGCCGCCGATCACGCCTTCGTCCCGCCCACCGTCAGCCTGTCGATCAGCAGCGACGGCTGACCGACGCCGACGGGCACGCTCTGGCCGTTCTTGCCGCAGGT
>JBQCJG010000306.1:0-58374 GCA_051952955.1 Lysobacteraceae bacterium
GATGCGGTGGTGGCGCTGCCCTCGGGCCGGCGCTCGCGCGTCGCGCGCGTGGTCGCCGGCGACGGCCGGGACCTGCCGCACGCGGTGCGCGGGCAGGCGATCACGCTCACGCTGGAGGACGAGATCGACATCAGCCGCGGCGACGTCATCGCCGCCGCCGATGCGCCGCCGGAGGTCGCCGACCAGTTCGCCGCGCACGTGCTGTGGATGGGCGAGCACACGCTGCTGCCGGGCCGGCCCTACTGGCTGAAGCTGGGCACGCGCACGGTGGTCGCCACGGTCACCGAGATCAAGCACCGCGTCGACGTGAACACGCAGGAGCACCTCGCCGCGAAGCACCTCGAACTCAACGAGGTCGGCGCGTGCAACCTGCACCTGGACCAGCCGATCGCGTTCGAGCCCTATGCCGAGAACCGCGAACTCGGCGGCTTCATCCTGATCGATCGCCAGACCCACGCCACCGTCGCCGCCGGCACGCTCGACTTCGCCCTGCGCCGCGCCGGCAACATCCACTGGCAGCATCTGGAGGTCGACAAGGCCGCGCGTGCCCGCAGCCTCGGCCAGGACCCGCGCTGCCTGTGGTTCACCGGCCTCTCGGGCTCGGGCAAGTCGACGATCGCCAACCTGGTCGAGAAGCGCCTGACCGCGCTCGGCCTGCACACCTACGTGCTCGACGGCGACAACGTCCGCCACGGCCTCAACAAGGACCTCGGCTTCAGCGACGAGGACCGCGTCGAGAACATCCGCCGCGTCGCCGAAGTCGCGAAGCTGATGGTCGACGCGGGCCTGATCGTGCTGGTCAGCTTCATCTCGCCGTTCCGCGCCGAGCGGCGCATGGCGCGCGACCTGTTCGACGCCGGCGAATTCGTCGAGGTGTTCGTCGACACGCCGCTGGAGGAAGCCGAACGCCGCGACGTGAAGGGCCTCTACGCCAAGGCCCGCGCCGGCAAGATCCCGAACTTCACCGGCATCTCCTCGCCGTACGAAGTGCCGGAAGCGGCCGAGCTGCACCTGCGCACCACCGGCGAGGCGCCGGAAGCGCTGGCCGAACAGGTGGTGGCGCGACTGCTGGAGGGCTGACCTCCGCTCGCCGGCCAACGAAGACGCCCGGCCGAAGCCGGGCGTCTTCGTTCATGCGATCGCGTTCCCGCGCGTCACTTCTTCTTCCGCATCGCCTCGTAGACGAACAGCAGCACGATCGCGGCGAGGATCGCCACGACCCACGTCAGCCAGCCGTGGCCGGGATAGAGGTAACCGCCGGCCACCGCGCCGCCGATGCCGAGCAGGATCGTCAGGATCCAGCCCATCGGGTCCGCACCGGGCTTGAACAGGCGGGCGAGCAGGCCGATGACCGCGCCGCCGAGGATGCAGCCGAGGATGCTCTGGAACATGCGAGTCCTCCGTAGCCGGCGCCGGACTGGCGCAGGCACAGGCTACGCCCGCCGTCGCAGCGCAGCATGGGCGCGGCCCCCCGGACACGACGACGCCCCGGACGGGCCGGGGCGTCGCGTCTGCAGCCGGTCGGGGCGGATCAGCAGCAGCCGTGGCTGCCGTGGTGCTCGCCGCCGGCCACCGCGGCGGTGCCGGTGGTCTCGCCGCGCACGCTGGCCTCGCGGTGTTCCGCGATCACCCGCGCCACGCAGGCGGTCACGCGCTTGCCCATCGGGATGTGCAGGAACTCGTTCGGGCCGTGCGCGTTGGAGTGCGGGCCCAGCACGCCGGTGATCATGAACTGAGCGCCGGGGAACTTCTCGCCGAGCATGCCCATGAACGGGATCGAGCCGCCTTCGCCCATGTACATCGCCGGCTTGCCGAAGGCGTCGCGGCTGGCGGCATCGATGGCCTTGTCCAGCCACGGCGTCATCGTCGGCGCGTTCCAGCCCGACGACGCCTTCTCCAGATCCAGCGTGACTTCGGCGCCGTACGGCGGATCCTTCAGCAGCGCGGCCTGCAGCAGTTCGCCGGCGCGCTTGCCGTCGAGCGTGGGCGGCAGGCGCAGGCTCAGCTTCAGCGAGGTGTGCGGGCGCAGGACGTTGCCCGCCGACGACAGCGGCGGCATGCCGTCGACGCCGGTGATCGACAGCGCCGGGCGCCAGGTGCGGTTGAGCACGAGTTCGGTCAGGTCGCCGCGCATCGGCGTCATGCCGGGCAGGAACGGGAACTTGTCGTGGACCGCGCTGCCCAGCACCTGCGCGCACTTGCGCGCCTGGGCGTAGCGATCGGCCGGCACCTCGACGTGCAGGCCGTCGATGAGGATGCGGCCGCTGTTCTGGTCCTCGATCCGCGCCAGCAGCTGGCGCAGGATGCGGAAGCTCGACGGCACGATGCCGGACGCATCGCCCGAGTGCACGCCTTCGGACAGCACCTTCACCGTGAGGTTGCCGCCGGCGAGGCCGCGCAGCGACGTGGTGCACCACAGCTGGTCGTAGTTGCCGCAGCCGGAGTCGAGGCAGATCACCAGCGACGGTTTGCCGATGCGCTCGGCGAGGTGGTCGACGTAGGCGGGCAGGTCGTAGCTGCCGGATTCCTCGCAGGCCTCGATCATCACCACGCAGCGCGCGTGCGGCACGCCCTGCGCCTGCAGCGCCTGGATCGCGGCGAGCGAGCCGAAGATCGCGTAGCCGTCGTCGGCGCCGCCGCGGCCGTACAGGCGATCGTCCTTCAGCACCGGCGTCCACGGCCCGAGACCGTCGTCCCAGCCGGTCATCTCCGGCTGCTTGTCGAGATGGCCGTAGAGCAGGATGCAGTCGTCGCCCGTGCCGGCGTCGGCGCTGGCCGGCACCTCGATGAAGATCAGCGGCGTGCGACCGGGCAGGCGCACCACCTCGACCTGCATGCCGGGCACGTGCTGCGCGCGCGCCCAGCGTTCCATCAGGCCCACGGCATCGTCCATGTAGCCATGCGCGACCCAGTCGCTGTCGAACATCGGCGACTTGTTGGGGATGCGGATGTAGTCGACGAGCTGCGGAACGATCTCGTCGTCCCATTTCTCGCCGACGAAGGACTGCAGCGCGGTCGACTCGATGCGGGTGGAATCCATGGAAGGGGTCCGGTTCGGAAACAGGCCCGCATTGTACGCCCCGCCCGACGCGGGGTCGGAATTTCCCGACCCCCGCATGCGCCATCGCCCGATGCGTTCACGGGCGATCCGGCGATGTGGCCGACCCCCGCGGATCCGGAAACTGTCCCTGTCGACGCAGCGCAGCCCCACGGCCCGCACCGTCAACGACGCAGGACCCGCGGCAGCGCCGCACCGACCTTCATATCCGACATCCATTCCATTCCGAGGAGATCCGCCATGTTCGCCACCAAGACCCTGAACGCCATCATCGCCGCCGCCACCCTGTCGATCGCCCTCGTGGGCAGCGCCTTCGCCGCGGAGCGCGTCAACATCAACACCGCCGACGCCGCCACGCTCGATCGCGTGCTGGTCAACGTCGGCCCGGCCAAGGCCGAGGCGATCGTCGCCTACCGCAAGGCGCACGGCCCGTTCCGCAGCCCCGAGCAGCTCGCCCAGGTGCAGGGCATCGGCCTGAAGACGGTCGAGAAGAACCGCGAGATGATCCTCGTCGGCGGCGGTGCGCCCGCCGCGGCGCCGGCCGCCGCCAAGCCGGCGATGGCCGCGCCGCGGGCCCGCTGATCCGGCCTCCTCTCGTCACCCGTGCAGGCATGCAGGCCGCGCTTCCCGCGCGGCCTGCGTGCGTTCGCGCGTCGCGTGCCCGTCCTCCGTGAGGCGGGCATTCGATGCCCTCCGCTACACTGCGGCGTCGCCACGGAGCCCCGCATGTCGTCCTTCCTTCGCCCGCTCACCGCCCACGAATATCGCCGCGAGCGCTGGCGCAACGGCCACGGCTGGACCCGCGAAGTGCTGCGCATGCCCGAAGGCGCGGACGACTGGGACTGGCGGCTGTCGATCGCGGAGATCGAGCGGGACGGTCCGTTCTCGGCGTTCCCGGGCATCGACCGGGAACTGGTGCTGCTGCACGGCAACGGCGTGCGGCTGCGCTTCGACGACGGCGAGCTGCGCGAGGTGCTGCCGCCGCACGGCCGCGTGCGTTTCGCCGGCGAGCGCGCGCTCACGGGCGAGCTGATCGACGGTCCCACGCACGACCTCAACCTGATGTGGCGGCGCGATCGCATCGACGCCGAGCTGTGGCATCGCCCGCTGGTGGGTTCGATGGTGCTGTTCGTCGAGCCCGGCGAGCAGTGGCTGGTGTACCTGCTGTCCGGGCGTGCGCAGTGCATGCACGGCGACGACGCGGTCGCCATCGCGATGGGCGATAGCCTGCTGCTATCGGCCGATGCGGCGCGCAAGCGGTTCGCGATCGATGGCGGCGGCGAAGCGCTCATCGCGCGATTGCGCGGTCGCGCGCCGGAAACGTGATCGCGGGCGGTTCGCATCCGCGATCCCCGGCGAAGAACGCGGCATTCAACCAAGGTCCCGGTCCTGCATGACGCGCGATGTTGAGCACGATCAAGAACGCGGCATCGCCGTCTCCTTACCCTGCGCGCTCTTCATTTCGCGCAGGGGCGATCCACATGGGATTCGTGCTTTTCGATTCGGACGGACATCGGTGCGTCGCCTACAACGATCTGGTCCGCGGCGACGACGGCGTCCAGGCCAACCAGTTCCTGGTCAGGCACGGCGAACGCTCGGCGCTGATCGACCCCGGCGGCGCGCTGCTCTACAACCCGCTGGTGCTGGCGCTGGGCCGCGACGTCCGCCCGCACCAGATCGACCTGGTGCTGTGCTCGCACCAGGACCCGGACATCATCGGCTCGGTCGACAAGTGGCTGCTCTACACCCAGGCCACGGTCGTGTGCTCCAGGCTCTGGGGCCGCTTCGTGCCGCACCTCGTGCCGCACTACATGGAGAACGCGGGCCGCGAGCGCTACCTGCTGGTCGACGACGAGGGCGCGCGCATCCCGCTGGGCGAGGGCGCCGAGCTGATCGCGCTGCCCGCGCATTTCCTGCACTCGGTCGGCAACCTGTCGTTCTTCGACCCGGTGAGCCGCATCCTGTTCTCGGGCGACGTCTGCTCGGGGCTGGTCGCCAGCGGCACGCCGTACGGATTCGTCGAGGACTTCGACCGCTACCGGCCGTGCATGGAGGCGTTCCACCGCCGCTACATGGCCAGCAACCGCGTGCTGAAGCTGTGGGTGGACATGGTGCGCGAACTCGATCCGGAGATGATCGTCCCGCAGCACGGCATGCCGTTCCGCGCCGCCGCGCAGCGGTCGCTGCTGGACTGGCTGTCGGGCCTGCAGTGCGGCGTGGACCTGGTCGGGCCGATGAACTTCCGGCCCGACGTCACCCGCTTCGCCACGCCGGCGCAGTATTGACCGCGCCGGCGTCGGCGGCGATCAGAACAGGTTCGGCACCAGCACCAGCAGCGTCGCCACCGTCGACGCGCCGAACACGCTCAGCACCATCTGCTTCGGCGTGCGGTTGCGCGCCCACAGCAGCAGGCCGGAGATGCCCAGCAAAATCATGCCGATCGCGAAGCTGTCGCCGAGCAGGCGCCAGCCTGGGCCGCCGCCCACCGCCTTGTGCAGGCGCGAGAACGCGGCGAGCGTGCTGTGCTGCGTGCGCTTGAGTTCCGCCGTCTCCGCGCCGGGCACGTACTCCACCGACCAGCTCTCGCTCGCGGTGCCGCCGCCCAGCGACCAGCCCGCCGGGCCGCGACGCTCGCCGCCGCGCGCGCCGGCGCCTTCTGCCTTGCGCTCGCCGCGGCCTTCCGGCTTCGGCTTGCGGATGGTCTGCGCATCCAGACCCTGGCTGTCGCGCAGCCACAGCGACAGTTCCTCGGCGCTGGTCCGCGCCTCCGCGGGCACCGCGAGCGTGGTGCGCCCGATCTCGCGGCTGTCGCCCTGCGGCCAGGCGTTGTCGCCGAAGCGATGGCTCATGATCAGGCCGGTGGTGCCATAGAGCACCGCGGCCAGCGCGCCCCAGGCGCCGATCCACAGGTGGAGCTGGCGGATCCAGCGATGCATCGAGGCGCGGGGACGAGCGGCGGGGCGGTTCGGAGCGGTCGCGGGAACGGACATGGGATGCGGTCGTGAAAGGGCGTGAGGCGCGGGGAACGGACAGGCGGGCGAGCCGGTTGACGACTCAGGTCTCGGCCCACTGCCGCAGGAGGTTGTGGTACACGCCGGTCAACCGCACCAGCGCATCGTGATCGTGCAGTTCGGCCGTGAGCTGCCGGATCGACACGTCGAGTTCGAACAGCATGCGGCGCCGCGTGTCGTCACGGACCATGCTCTGCATCCAGAAGAACGAGGCGACGCGCGCACCGCGGGTCACCGGCAGCACGCGATGCAGGCTGGTGCCCGGATACAGCACCATGTGGCCCGCGGGCAGCTTGATGCGCTGCGTGCCGTAGGTGTCCTCGATCTCCAGTTCGCCGCCGTCGTATTCGTCGGGATCGGCGAGGAACAGCGTCGCCGACAGATCGGTGCGCACGGGATCGACGCCGCCGCGGCTGCGGTCGTAGCGCACCGCGTTGTCGACGTGCCAGCCGAAGGTCTGGCCGTCGGCGTAGCGGTTGAACAGCGGCGGATAGATCCGCTTCGGCAGCGCGGCGGCGAAGAACGTGCTGTTGCGCGACAGCGCCGCCAGCACCCGTTCGCCCAGCGCCTGCGCCGTCGCCGAGGTTTCCGGCAGCTGCGCATTGTCCTTGGCGATCGCCGACTGGTGGCCGGCGGTGATGCGTCCGTCCGCCCAGTCGGCGGCGTCGAGCGCGGCGCGGAACTCGGCGACCTGCGCGGCGTCGAGCACGTCGGGAATGGCGAGCAGCATGGCGTGGTCCCTGCGTCCGGTCAGAAGCGCCAGGTGGCCGTCAGCGTGGCCGAGCGGCCGTCGCCGGGCGTGGCCCAGCCGTTGCCCCCGGTCACCGTCGCGCCGGTGAAGGTGATGTTGTTGCGGATGCGGGTGTAGTACTCGGCGTCGGTCAGATTGTTGACGTTGAGCTGCAGGTCGAGGCGATCGTTGACGGCGTAGTTCACCATCGCGCGCTGCACCCAGTACGCGTCGGTCCAGTACAACTGCCGGCCGTCCAGCGTGTTGTTCTGCACCACGAAACGGCCCTGGTAGGTCGCGCCGTAGCCGAACGTCCAGTCGCCGGTCTGGTAGGTGGTCCAGAGGCTGCCCGAATGCTTCGGCGTGTTCGCCAGCGGATTGCCGGCGAACGGATCGCGGTCGGTCGCGCTGTTTCCGCAGGCCGCGCTCGGATTCTCCAGGCAATGCGACGACACGCCGCGAATCACGGCGCTGTCGAGGTAGGTGTAGTTCGCGAACACCTGCCAGCCCGGCAGCAGCGTGCCGGCGATGCCCAATACCGCACCGTCGACGCGGGCGCGGCCGTCGAGCTGCTGCTCGCCCGCGGGATTGTCCGGATTGCCGGGGTCGGCGACGCGGTAGTTGCGGCGCTCGTTGCGGAACACGGCGGCGGTGAGCGCGAGGTTGCGGTTCGGCAGCTCCCACTTCGTGCCGAGCTCGATGTTCACCGCGGTCTCGGCGCCGACGTCGCAGTTCGCGGTGCCCGTGGTGCTGGTCAGCGTGCAGCTGCCGTTGACCGACGCGCGCGACGGCGTCTTGCTGTTCGCCCACGCGAGGTACACGGTGCCCGCCTCGACCGGCTTGAACACCAGCCCCGCGCGGTACGACAGCAGGTTCTCGTCGTTGCGCGCCAGCGGATTCACGCCCAGCAGCTGGCCGCGCGTGGCGTTCGCGGTGGAGACGATCCACGTCTTGGTCGCACCGCGGTTGCGGTCGTAGCGCGCGCCGAGGTTGAGCATCCAGCGGTCGCCGAACTTGAGCGTGTCGAACAGGTATACAGCGGTGGTGTCGAGGTCGCCTTCGGTCCTGCCGCTGCGGAAGTAGTGGAGCGGGCCGCGCCACACGTTGTCCGGATTGCGGAAGGTCTGCAGCGGATAGCCGGCGTCGGTGTTCGGCAGCGCGCTGCCATCGGCGTTGAAGAACACGCCGCCGGTGTCCAGGTCGAAGGATTCCGTGGAGAAGGCCACGCCGCCGACCAGTGCATGCCGCACTGCGCCGGTCGAGAAGCGCGCGGTCACGTCGGTCTGGCTGATCGCCAGCGTGTTGCGGGTGTCGCGCACGTAGCCGCGCGGTCCCGCGACCGGCGACCAGGTGCCGGCCGGCTGCCCGCCCGCGCAGGCCTGGCCGGTGTAGGGATTGGTGCCGTCGAAGAGGCACCAGTTGCCCTGCAGCGCGGTCACGTTCGACACCTGGTCGACCCGCTGGAAGCGCGCAAGGCTGCGCAGCGTCACCGCGTCGCCGAAATCGTGCTCGAACACGCCGGTCAGCATGTCGACGTCGCTGGTCTGGCGCGACACGTTGCGATAGCCGAAGTAGGTGCTCGGGTCGATGCCGGGCAGCGGGCCGTCGTGGTAGCCGTTCAGCGCGAACGGCACGCCGTACTGCGGCAGGTTGTCGTCGTGCTGGTGCAGGTAGCTCAGGGTGATGCGCGTGTCCGTGCCCAGCCCGAACGCGACCGATGGCGCGACGCCCCAGCGGCGGAAGCGCTCGACGTCGCGGCCCGGCACGTCGTTGCGGTGGTTCATGACGTTCAGGCGCACCGCGGTGCCGTTGCCGAAGTCGTGGTTCACGTCGGCGGTGGCGCGCGCGTAGCCGTCGGTGCCGACACCGAATCCGTAGGCCTGCGCGTCGCCCTCGTGCGCGCGCTTGCTCACCAGGTTGATGTTGCCGCCGACCGAGCCGGCGCCGGACATCGTCGAGTTCGCGCCGTTCACCAGCTCGATCGATTCGAGGTTGAAGGTGTCGCTGCGGGTGTACTGCGCGCTGTCGCGGACGCCGTCGGTGGTGATGTCGCTGCTGGCGGTGTAGCCGCGCAGGGTGATGCTGTCGCCGTAGCCGCCGCCGCCCTCGCCGGCGCCGAAGGTGATGCCGGGCAGGGTGCCCAGCACGTCGCGCAGGCCGAGCAGGTTCTGCTGTTCGATCACCGCGCGGTCGACCACGGTGATGGTCTGCGGCGTGTCGTTCAGCGATTCGGTGTACTTCGGCGATTCGGCCTTGCGGACCGTGGCGCCGACCACTTCGACGGTGTCGATCTCGGCGACGCCGCCGGCGGCGTCCGCGACGGGTTCGGCGAGGGCGGGGCCCGCCGCGAGGGTCAGGGCGATGGCGAGGGGGGAGAGGCGGGCAGGGGAGGCGCGATCGTTCATGGGAAGGAATCGGTCGGTGCGACCCGCACGGCTTGCGGGCGCTTCAGGAGAGTGAACGCATAGTAATGAGAATCATTATCAAATGAAAGATGCCTGGGGCCTTCCGATCGCTTGGACGCGATCCGCCGTCGCCTCTACGATGCCGGGCCCCCTCCGGAATCCCGCCTTGTCCTCCCTTTCCCCTGCGACGCGTCCCGCTCCGGCCGCGAAGGCCGCGTCATGAGCCTGCTGCTGGTCCGCCACGGCCAGGCGAGCTTCGGCACCGACGACTACGACCGCCTGTCCGATCGCGGCCGGGACCAGTGCAGCCGGCTCGGCGAGTGGCTCGTCCGCGGCGGCCACCGCTTCCGCACCGTCGTGGTCGGCGGCATGCGCCGGCACCACCAGACCGCCGAGGCCATCGCCGACGCTTTCCGCGCGCACGGTACGCCGCTGCCCGAGCCCGTCGTCGACGAAGGCTTCGCCGAGTTCGACCACCACGCCGTGTTCCAGGCGTACCTCGATCGCGATCCGCACGATCCGGTCGCCGTCGCCAGCCGCAGCGGCGACCCGCGCGACGTCGGCGCGATGCTGCGCGCGGCGCTGCTGGCGTGGGCGCGCGACGAACTGCCCGGCGTGCCCGAGTCGTGGGACGTTTTCGGCCGCCGCGTGCAGGCCGCCGGCGAACGCCTCGAAGCGCTGGCCGGCGACGACGAAGCGCTGGTGCTCACGTCCGGCGGCGTGATCTCGCGGCTGGCGCAGCAGGCGCTGGACGTGCCGATCGAGCGCGCGGTCGAACTCAATCTGTCGCTGCGCAACAGCGCGCTGTCCGAATTCCACCCGCACGGCGGCCGCCTGCGCATGGGTTCGTGGAACGCGCTGCCGCACCTGCACGGCGAACGTGCGCTGTGGACGTACTATTGAAGGCCCGTGCCGCGCTGCCGACGATGACGCCCGACGCCCCCGCCACGCTGTTTCCGTTTTCCGATCGTTCGCGCCGCCTGCAGGCCGAGGTCCGCCGCTTCCTCGACGACAGGATCCTGCCGGCCGAAGCCATGCTGCAGGCGCATGCCGCCGATCCCGCGACGCGCTGGACGATCCCGCCGCTGATCGAGGCGCTGAAGGACGACGCGAAGGCGCAGGGACTGTGGAACCTGTTCCTGCCGCCGCACGCCGCGCATGGCGACGCCGCGCACGGCGCCGGCCTCTCGAATCTCGACTACGCGCCGATCGCCGAGACCACGGGCCGCAGCCTGTTCGCGCCGGAAATCTTCAACTGCAGCGCGCCGGACACCGGCAACATGGAAGTGCTGCTGCAGTTCGCCACGCCCGGACAGCAGGCGCCGTGGCTGCCGGGCCTGCTCGACGGCCGCATCCGCTCCGCGTTCGCGATGACCGAACCGGCGGTCGCCAGCTCCGACGCCACGAACATCGCGCTGCCGATCGTGCGCGACGGCGACGACCTCGTCCTCGACGGCCGCAAGTGGTGGACCACCGGCGCCGGCGATCCGCGCTGCAAGCTGCTCATCGTGATGGGCGTGACCGATCCCGACGCGCCGGCGCATCGCCGCCAGTCGATGGTGCTGGTGCCGATGGACACGCCCGGCGTGCGCGTGCTGCGGCCGCTGACCGTGTTCGGCTACGACGACGCGCCGCACGGCCACGTCGAGATCGAATTCGCGAACGTGCGCGTGCCGGTCGCCAATCTGCTGGGCGCGTCCGGCAGCGGTTTCGAGATCGCGCAGGCGCGACTCGGGCCTGGGCGCATCCACCACTGCATGCGCCTGATCGGTCTCGCCCAGCGCGCGCTGGAGGCGATGGTCGCACGCGCCCGCAGCCGCGAGGCCTTCGGCAGGCCGCTCGGCGGCCACGGCATGGCGCAGGAAGCGATCGCGCTGTCGCGCTGCGAGATCGAACAGGCGCGGCTGCTCACGTTGCAGGCCGCGGCCGCGCTCGATGCGCACGGCAACAAGGGCGCAAAGGACCTGATCGGCATGATCAAGATCGTCGCGCCGCGCATGGCCTGCGCGGTACTCGATCGCGCGATGCAACTGCATGGCGCCGGCGGCCTGTCGCAGGACCACTTCCTCGCCCAGGCGTATGCCGGCGCGCGCTCGCTGCGCCTGGCCGACGGCCCGGACGAAGTCCACCTCGCCGCGCTCGCGCGCTCGATGCTCAAGGAATGAGGCCATGACCCATCCGCTGGACCTGCCGGCCGACGCGCTGGCGACGTACCTCGAAGCGCACGTCGACGGCTTCCGCGGCCCGCTGGTCGCGACCAAGTTCAAGGGCGGGCAGTCGAACCCGACCTACCGCATCGACGCGGCCAGCGGCACGTACGTGCTGCGGCGCAAGCCGCCGGGCGCGCTGCTGCCGTCGGCGCACGCGGTCGACCGCGAATTCCGCGTGCTGCAGGCGCTGCACGGCGGCGCGGTGCCGGTCGCGATGCCGCTGCACCTGTGCGAGGACACGGCGGTCATCGGCTCGATGTTCTACCTGATGGCGCACGTCGACGGCCGCATCTTCTGGGATCCGTCGCTGCCGGACTTCGAGCCCGCCGCGCGCAGCGCGCACTACGACGCGATCGTCGACACGCTGGCCGCACTGCACGCGATCGATCCCGCGGCGGTCGGCCTCGTCGACTTCGGCAGGCCGGGCAACTACTTCGAGCGCCAGCTGCGACGCTGGAGCGAACAGTACCGCGCCAGCGAGACGCGCCCGATCGCGGCGATGGACGCGCTGATCACCGCGTTGCCGCCGCGCTGTCCCGCCGACGACGGCAGCGTCGCGCTGGTCCACGGCGATTTCCGCATCGACAACCTGATCTTCGCGCCCGATGCAGCGGGTGCGCCGCGCGTCGCCGCGATTGTCGACTGGGAGCTGTCGACGCTGGGCCATCCGCTCGCCGACCTCGGCTATTTCTGCATGGCGCTGCGGCTGCCGCGCAACCCGGCGCTACCGGGACTGGCCGGTCTCGACCGTGCGGCGCTCGGCATTCCCGACGAAGCGGCGCTGCTCGCGCGCTACGCGGCGCGCAGCGGTCGCGCGATCCCCGCCGACTGGCCGTTCGTGCTGGCCTTCAGCTTCTTCCGCCTCGCCGCGATCGCGCAGGGCGTGGCCAAGCGCGCCGAGCAGGGCAACGCGTCGAGCGAGCAGGCGGTGCAGGCGGGGCGCATGGTCGAGATGCTGGCGGGGATGGGGCTCGACGCGCTGGGATGATCGTGGCCGGCGTGCGCCGCACTGTCCTGTGGGAGCGACGGGAGTCGCGACGGACTGCGGAAAGGTTTTCTTCGCTTCGTCGCGACTTCCGTCGCTCCCACAGGAACGACTGCGGCGTGCGTCGCGTGTCGATGCCGCGCAAGACAGAAGCCGCTCCTGCGATCACTCGCGGTCGTCGCGGGTCCAGACGCCGCCGTGTTCGATCTTGACCGGGAATTTCGCGACCGGTTCGTAGGCCGGGGCGCACAGGGCGCGGCCGTCGCGCAGGTCGAAGCGGGCGCCGTGCAGCACGCAGGTGATGCTGCCTTCGGCGACGTCGACCGTGCCGGAGGACAGGTCGAATTCGTCGTGCGTGCACTTGTCCTCGACCGCGTACAGCGTGCCGTCGAGGTTGACGACGAGGATCGGCGTGTCGTCCGCCCACACCGTGGCCTTTTCGCCCGGCAGCAGCTGCGCCGTCGGGCACACGAACACCCAGTCGCTCATGCGGCGGTCTCCGTCAGCGGTTTCTCGAGGACTTCGAAGCGCAGGTCGGGCCGTTTCGGCACGCCGTAGCGCGCGTCGCCGTAGGGGAACGGCTTGTACACGCCGGTGCGGACGTAGCCGCGACGCATGTAGTAGGCGACGAGTTCCTCGCGGCAGTCGATCACCGTCATGCGCATGCGCGCGGCGCGCCGCGTCTCGCGCGCGACGCGCTCGGCCTCGGCCAGCAGCATCCGGCCGAGGCCGCTGCCCTGCATGTCCGGGCGGATCGAGAACATGCCGAACGTCGCCGTGCGCACGCCGTCGCCCGCGGGCACGATCGCGACGTGCGCGCAGCCGATCGCGCGGACGTCGTCCCCGGCTTCCGACGCGAGCAGGATGAGGCTGTCGGGCGCGTCGAGGTCGGCGCGCAGCATGTCGGCGTCGATGCGCTGGCCGTCGAGCAGGTCGGCTTCGGTGGTCCAGCCCTGGCGGCTGGCGTCGCCGCGGTAGGCCGCAGTGACCAGCGCGATCAGCGCGGGGATGTCGTCGTGCGTGGCGAAGCGGTAGACGGGCGTCATCGTGTGGCGGGAAGAGTCGAGTTCAGCCGAGCAGGCGACGGACCTTGCGGATCGCCTCGGCGAAGCGCTCGATCTCGTCGTGGGTGTTGTAGAACGCGAGCGAGGCGCGGCAGGTCGCCGGCACGCCGTAGGACTGCAGCAGCGGATGCGCGCAGTGCTGGCCGCTGCGCACCGCGACGCCTTCGAGGTCGAGCAGCGTCGCGAGGTCGTGCGCGTGCGCGCCGTCGACCAGGAAGCTGATGACAGCCGCCTTTTCGGGCGCGGTGCCGAGGATGCGCAGGCCGTCGATCGCGGTCAGCGCTTCGGTAGCGTGCGCGAGCAGTTCGGTCTCGCGCGCCTCGATCGCGTCCATGCCGATCGCCGACAGGTAGTCGACCGCGACGCCGAGGCCGACGTGACCGGCGATGTTCGGCGTGCCGGCCTCGAAGCGGTGCGGCGGGTCGTTGAACACCGAGCCTTCGAAACGCACTTCCCGGATCATTTCGCCGCCGCCGAGGAACGGCGGCATCTGCGCCAGCAGCTCGCGCCGCGCCCACAGCGCGCCGGTGCCGGTGGGGCCGCACATCTTGTGGCCGGTGAGCGCGTAGAAGTCGCAGCCCAGCGCCGGCACGTCGACCGCGCGGTGCGGCACCGCCTGCGAGCCGTCGACCACGGTGACGATGCCGCGCCTGCGCGCTTCGCGACAGATCTCGCGCACCGGGTTCACCGTGCCCAGCACGTTGCTGACGTGGGCGAGGCCGAGCAGCTTCACTTCGCCGGTCATGGCGGCGTACAGCGCGTCGAGGTCGAGCGACCCGTCGGGCTGCAGTTCGGCGACGCGGATCGTCGCGCCGGTGCGTTCGGCGACGAGCTGCCACGGCACGATGTTGGCGTGGTGTTCCATCCGCGTGAGCAGGATGACGTCGCCGGCCTGCAGCCGCGGCAGCGCCCAGGAATACGCGACGAGATTCAGCGCGAACGTCGTGCCGCTGCACAGCACGAGTTCGTCGCGATGCACCTTGAGGAAGCCGGCGAGCTTCGCCCGCGCGCCTTCGTAGGCCTCGGTGGCCTCGGTGCCCAGCGCGTGTACGGCGCGGCTGACGTTCGCGTTGTGGCGGCGGAAGAAGTCATCGACGGCGTCGATCACCGCCGCGGGCTTCTGCCCGGTGTTCGCCGAATCGAGGTAGACCAGCGGCTTGCCGTGCACTTCGCGCTGCAGCAGCGGGAAGTCGGCGCGGATGGCGGTCCAGTCGGGACGCGTCGCGGTGCTCATGCCGCGTCGCCCGCGATCCGCGCCAGCGCGGCGTCGAGGGTCGCCTCCAGCGACGCGCGCAGCGCGGCGTCGTCGATGCGCGACAGCGTCTCGCGGCAGAACGCGGCGGTCAGCAGCGCGCGCGCCTGCGTCTCCGGGATGCCCCGCGAGCGCAGGTAGAACAGCGCGGTCGGATCGAGCTGGCCGACGGTCGCGCCGTGCGCGGCCTTCACTTCGTCGGCGTGGATGACCAGTACCGGCTGGGTGTCGATCTCGGCGTTCGCCGACAGCAGCAGGTTGCGGTTCGACAGGTCGGCGTCGCTGCCGTCGGCCCCCGCGCGGATGGTGATGCCGCCGTGGAAGACCGCGCGGCCGCGGTCCGCGCCGAGGCCGCGCCAGCGCAGCGCGCAGCCGGTATCGCGGGCGATGTGCTCGATGCCCAGCCGGGTGTCGAGGTGGCGCTTGCCGTCGGCCAGCAGGACGCCGTCGGCGGCGAGCCGCGCGCCGTCGCCTTCGAGCCGGACGTTGAGTTCGTGCCGCGACAGGCCCGCGCCGAGTTCGAGATCGAGCCGGCGGTAGTCGGCGTCGCGCGCGAGCACCGCGTCCGTCCGCGCGAACACGCTGGCGGCGGTGGCCTCGTGCTGCACGCGTGCGTGCACGAGGCGCGCGCGCTGGCCGAGATGCACGTGGGCGACGTGGTTGCGCAGGCCGCGGTGTTCGCCCAGCGCGACGTGGTGCTCGACCAGCCGCAGCGAGGCGTCGTTGCGCAGATCGACGAAGTGGCGCAGGTGCGCGGCGGTTTCGCCGGCCGCGGTCGACACGAACACGAGGTGCAGCGTCGCATCGCCGCCCGCGCCGTGGTCGAGGCGCAGCACCAGCCCGTCCTCGGCGAGCGCGGCGTTGACCGTCGCGAACACCGCATCGGCGCCGGCATAGCGGTACTGCAGGAAATTGGCGTCGCGCGGCTCCTGCTCGCGCAGCACGCGCGACAGCGGCAGCGCATCGACGCCGGCCGGCAGCGCGGACACGTCGCTGCGCGGGGCGTCGAAACGGCCGTCGACGAAGACCATGCGCGGTGAAGGGATCGCCGCGAGCGCGGCGTCGAGCGCGTCGGCATCGGCGGTGGCATCGCCCGCCGGCGCGAACGCGCGGCGCTCCAGCGCGCGCAGCGACGTGTATTTCCAGGCTTCGCTGCGCGGCCCGGGCAGGCCGTCGCGCAGCGCGGTGTCGAGCGCCGCGCGCCGGGACGGCCCCAGCGCCGCGGCGTCGGGCTGCGCGAGGCCGGCGAACGCGGCCGCGAACGAATCGAGCAGCGCGCTCATCGGGCGGCCTGCCCCTGCGCGGTGCGATCCGGGGCGACGCGATCCTTCAGCCAGGCGTAGCCGTGCTGTTCGAGTTCCAGCGCCAGTTCCGGGCCGCCGGTCTGCACGATCCGGCCGTCGGCCAGCACGTGCACCACGTCCGGCCGGATGTAGTCGAGCAGGCGCTGGTAATGGGTGATGACGATGAACGCGCGATCCGGGCTGCGCAGCGCGTTGACGCCGTCGGCGACGGCCTTCAGCGCGTCGATGTCGAGGCCGGAGTCGGTCTCGTCGAGGATCGCCAGCTTCGGCTCCAGCACCGCGAGCTGGAAGATCTCGTTGCGCTTCTTCTCGCCGCCGCTGAAGCCTTCGTTGACGCCGCGGTGCAGCAGCTCGTCCTTCAGGTGCAGGATCGCCAGCTTCTCGCGCACCAGGCGCAGGAACTGCATCGAATCCAGTTCGGTCTCGCCGCGCGCGCGGCGCTGCGCGTTCAATGCGCTGCGCAGGAAGTAGGTGTTGTTCACGCCCGGGATCTCGACCGGGTACTGGAACGCGAGGAACACGCCGGCGGCGGCGCGTTCCTCGGGTTTGAGCGCGAGCAGGTCGCGGCCGTCGAACGTCACGCCGCCGGCGGTGATGTCGTAGCCCTCGCGGCCGGCCAGCACGTTGCCGAGCGTGGACTTGCCGGCGCCGTTCGGGCCCATGATCGCGTGGACCTCGCCGGGCTTCACGTCGAGCGCGAGGCCCTTGAGGATGTCCTTGCCGGCGACGCGGGCGTGGAGGTCGGTGATGGTCAGCATGTCGGGATCTTCGGAAGTGGGCATCGCGCCGCGGGGCGCCGGTCGATGGAGAGGACGGTCATTGCGCCGATTGCGGACGCCAGCGCAGCAGGCCCCAGCCGGCGACCGCGACCCAGACGCTCTCCAGCACCACGAACGGCATGAAGTGCACCAGCCACGCGGACCAAGCGCACAGGGCCGCGCCGACCATGTTCATCGCCAGGAACGTGCGGGAGTGCTCCGACAGCAGCCGGCGCTGGTTGAGCACGAAGGCCACCAGCAGGAGGCTCACGCCGAGAGTGCCGATGAGGTCGCTGGCGGTCATGCCCGGCTCCTCGCGACGAGCGCATGCAGGGCGTCCATCGCGTCTTCCCGCCTGGCCCACGGCACGAACAGGTGGTCGTGGTAGTAAGCCGAGATGGCGTTGCAGGGAATGCCCGCATCGGTGAGCGCGGCCGAGATCGCGGCCATCATGCCGACGGCGTCGAGGCTGGAATGGATGCGCAGCGTGACCTGCGCCCACAGCGGTGCGGCCTCGCGGTCGTCGGTGGCGACGATCACGGTCGTGCCTTCGTCCTCGCGGAACAGCAGGATCGCGTCCGCGGGCACCGGCGCATCGTGCGCCTGCGTGCGGATCGCGCGCGGCGTCGGCGCCAATTCCGGCGCCAGGCCCGCGAGCAGCCGCGACAGATCGGTTTCGCCGGTGGGTGCGCTCATCCGACCGACCCTTCCAGCGAGACTTCCAGCAGCTTCTTCGCTTCCACCGCGAATTCCATCGGCAGTTCGCGGAACACCGAGCGGCAGAAGCCATCCACGATCATCGACACCGCATCCTCCTGCGAGATGCCGCGGCTGCGGCAGTAGAACAGCTGGTCGTCGCTGATCTTCGAGGTGGTGGCCTCGTGTTCGACGGTCGCGTTCGGGTTCTTCACTTCCACGTACGGGAAGGTGTGCGCGCCGCACTGCTTGCCGATCAGCAGGCTGTCGCACTGGGTGTGGTTGCGCGCGCCGTCGGCGCCGCGCTCCACGCGCACCAGGCCGCGATAGCTGTTCTGGCCGCGCCCGGCGCTGATGCCCTTGCTGACGATCTTCGACTTGGTGCGCTTGCCGACGTGGATCATCTTGGTGCCGGTGTCGGCCTGCTGGCGATGATGCGTGAGCGCGACCGAGTGGAACTCGCCCGTCGAGTCGTCGCCGACCAGCACGCAGGACGGATACTTCCAGGTGATCGCCGAGCCGGTCTCGACCTGGGTCCAGCTGATCTTGCTGCGCGCGCCGCGGCACTCGCCGCGCTTGGTCACGAAGTTGTAGATGCCGCCGATGCCGTTCTCGTCGCCCGGGTACCAGTTCTGCACCGTCGAGTACTTGATCTCGGCGTCGTCCAGCACGACCAGCTCGACCACCGCCGCGTGCAGCTGGTTCTCGTCGCGCTGCGGCGCGGTGCAGCCTTCGAGGTAGCTGACGTAGGCGCCTTCCTCGCACACGATCAGCGTGCGCTCGAACTGGCCGGTGTTCATCGCGTTGATGCGGAAGTAGGTGCTCAGCTCCATCGGGCAGCGCACGCCCTTCGGGATGAACACGAAGCTGCCGTCGGAGAACACCGCCGAGTTCAGCGCCGCGAAATAGTTGTCGCCGACCGGCACCACGCTGCCGAGGTAGCGGCGCACGAGGTCGGGATGTTCCTTGATGGCCTCGGACATCGAGCAGAACACGATGCCCTTGTCGGCCAGCTCCTTGCGGAAGGTGGTGCCGACGCTGACCGAGTCGAACACCGCGTCGACCGCGACGCCGGCCAGCTTCGCGCGTTCGTGCAGCGGCACGCCGAGCTTGTCGTAGGTGTCCAGCAGTTCCTGGGGCACCTCGTCCAGCGACTTGTACTTCGGGCCCTTGGGCGCGGCGTAGTAGCTGATGGCCTGGAAGTCGATCGGCCCGATGTCCAGCTTCGCCCAGTGCGGCGGCGTCATCGTCAGCCAGTGGCGATAGGCGGCGAGGCGCCACTCGGTCATCCACTCGGGCTCTTCCTTCTTGGCGGACAGGAAGCGGACGACGTCCTCGTCCAGCCCCGGCGGCAGGGTGTCGGTCTCGATGTCGGTGACGAAGCCGGCGGCGTAGCGGCGGCCGAGCTGCTCGAGGATCTCGGCATTCTGCGGCGCGGGCGTATCGTGGGTGTCGATGGCGGTCATGGCGGTCCTCAGCCGGCAGTGAGGGCGAGGGGAATGGCGCGATGCGGGGCGAGGTCGCCGTCGCGGTCGCCGTCGGCCGGAGGCGGCAGCGCCATCTCAGCCAGGCTCACGCGGCGCAGGGCGTCGGCGACCACGTCGTTGATCCGCCGCCAGTTGGCGCGCGCACCGCAGGAGTGGGCGATGCCGCATTGGCCTTCGTGGCCGCTGCATTCGGTCATCGCGAGCGGGCCTTCCATCGCCTCGACGATCTCGACCAGCGTGATCTCGGCCGCCGGGCGGGCCAACCGGTAGCCGCCGGCGACGCCGCGGAAGGCCTGGACGAGGCCGGCCTGGGCCAGCGGCTTCAGCACCTTGGCGACGGTCGGCGCCTCCAGCCCGGCGCGCTCGGCCAGCCCGGCGGCACTGAGTACCGCGCCCGCCTCGGCGGCGAGCACGGTCAGCACCACGGTGGCGTAGTCGGTAAGCCTGGTGACGCGGAGCATGGGCGGGGTGCGCGGCGGCGTGGGGGCAAAAAGAGGACCGAAATTGTACGCTTTCAGTCCGGGCGGCTCAAATCCGCCTGGACGGTGTCGGCCCGTCGCCGGGTGACGGCTGTCATTCGCGATCGCTGACGCCCGTGCATGGTCCGGGGGACGCCGCTGCGGAGAATGGGCCGCGTCCACTCCCGGACGCAGGAGCCCGCCATGCACACCCGTACCGCCGCCCCGTCCCCGGTCGAAACCGCGCTGCACGTCGCCGTCGGCCAGCTGGTCGAGCGCGCGACCGCTGCGCCGGCTGCGTCCGCCGCGTCAGGCCGCACGCCGTGGCTGCGCTGGCTGGTCGCGCTGGGCGCGGTGTTCCAGGCGTGGAAGGCGTGGCGTGGCCTGCGGTCGCTGTTCTGGACCGCGTTGGGCCTGGGCATGGCGCTGTTCTGGAGCGGCGCCTGGCACCGGATCTTCTGAGGCGCGGTCTGCCGACGCGATCGTCCGTGAGATCCTCGCAAGCGCGCCCGCGCCCGCATGGGGCGGATCGGCCATAATCGCCGACTCCGCCCTGTCGTCCCGGATCCGCGTCCATGCCGAAGAAGAAGATCGTCGCCCGCCTGTCCCCCATCCACGGCAACGGCGTGTTCGCCGACGAGGCGATCCGCAAGGGCGACCGCATCGTCCGCTACAAGGGCAAGGTGCGCACCCACGCCGAGGTCGACGAACTCTACGGCGAGCAGCAGGAGAACGGCCACACCTTCCTGTTCACGCTCAACGACCAGTACGTGATCGATGCCAACGAGGACGGCAACATCGCGCGCTGGATCAACCACAGCTGCGCGCCGAACTGCGAGGCGGTGCAGGAAGAGAACGCCAAGGGCAAGACGCACAAGGACAAGGTGTTCATCGAGGCGATCCGCGACATCGCGCCGGGCGAGGAACTGACCTACAACTACGGCATCGTGCTGGACGAACCGCACACCGCGAAGCTCAAGAAGCTCTGGGGCTGCCGCTGCGGGTCGAAGCACTGCACCGGCACCATGCTCCAGCCCAAGCGCGGTCGCGGCAGGGACTGACGCCCTGCCGGCGCCGCAGCGCCCGCACGCGCGGCGGCCCGTTTCCCGCCGGTCTTCCCGCCAACATCGGCAAAGCCGCCGGTGACGGCGGATGCGCGGCGGCATGACCAAAGACAGTCGTCGACCGCCCGCGGATCGCGCAGGATGCGCGCACTTCAACGCGGGAGAGCCCCGATGCGTATCCGGCTGCTGCCCGCGGTCCCGTTCCTGTTCGCGCTCCTGTGCCTCCCCCTGCGGGCGTTCGCCGTCGACATCGACGGCCGCATCGACGCCGCCGAATGGGCCGGCGCGAAGCACATCGACGATTTCCGCCTGACCCAGCCGCTGAGCCGCGCGCCCGGTCCGTATCCCACCGAGGCCTGGGTGCTGTCGACGCCGGACGGGCTGGCGATCGCGTTCCGCAGCCACCAGCCGGTCGAGGTGCCGCGCACGCGGCAGCGCTTCCAGCGCGACAACAACGGCAGCGTCGACCGCGTGAACGTCTACGTCGATTTCGACGGCGACGGCCGCACCGGCTACAACTTCATGCTGGCGATGTCCAACGGCATCGGCGACAGCACGATCGCCAACGAAAACCAGTTCAATCCCGACTGGGACGGCGCCTGGCGGCATGCGGTGTCGGAAGACGCCGAGGGCTGGAGTGCCGAGCTGCTGATCCCGTGGCACATCGCGCCCATGCGCGAGGTCCCGGGCGACATCCGCACGATCGGGCTGTCGCTGGACCGCGTGATCGGGGATACCGGCCAGCGCATGTCGTGGCCGGCGATCAGCTTCACCGAGCAGCGGTTCCTGGCTGCGCTGGAAAGGATCGAGGTGCCGCGGTACGAGCAGTCGCTGCTGGCGATCACGCCCTACATCGCCGCCCTGCAGGACGTGCAGCACGGCGCTCGCGACGTCGACGCCGGCGCCGACGTGTTCTGGAAACCGAACGGCCGCTTCCAGCTCAGCGCCACGCTCAATCCCGACTTCGGCCAGGTCGAGAGCGACAGCATCGTCGTCAACTTCAGCGCGATCGAGACCTTCTTCGGCGACAAGCGGCCGTTCTTCACCGAGAACCAGGGCTATTTCGACATCCCGTTCGGTTCGCTCGGCAATGCGCAGCAGCTGATCTACACCCGCCGCGTCGGCGCAGCGTCCGACGACGGCAGCGGCTCCGGCGACGTGGCCGCGGCGGTGAAGATCAACGGCAGCGCCGGCGGCTTCGGCTACGGCGTGTTCGCGGCGAGCGAGCATGGCGAGGTCGGTCGCGATTTCTACGCCCTGCGCGCCACCCGCGATTTCGCCGGGCAGGGCATCGGCGCGACGCTGACGCGGGTCGAGCGCCCGTTCCTCGACCGCGAAGCGACCGTCGCCGCACTCGACCACCGCTGGTCGCCGACGCCGGCCTGGAACGTGCGCACGACGCTGGTCGGCTCCGACATCGCGCAGCACGGCGCGCACGTCCGCGATACCGGCGGGCAGATGCGCATCGACCACCAGATCGATACGGTCTGGCGCCAGCAGCTCTTCCTGCTGCACACCGGCGGCGACCTGCAGCTCAACGATTTCGGCTTCCTCGACCGCAACAACTTCAACTACGCGCGCTACGAACTGTCGCGCCGCATCACCGACCTACCCGAGAGCTCGCCGTATGCCTCGCACCTGTGGCGCTATGCGGTCTCGCGGCGGCAGAACGACGACGGCGTGAAAATCGCCGACGCCTTCGCGTTCAACCGCCAGAGCGACCGTCGCGACGGCGGCAACCAGTTCTTCGAGATCGCCGGCTGGTCGGCCGGCCACGACGACCTGATCACCCGCGGCCACGGCGTCGTCGATCTGCCGGCGCGACTCTACGCCTTCGCCGAGCGCTCGTTCCCGAAGAAGCGCCACTGGGCGTTCTACGGCAACGTGAATTTCGATTCGCAGGGCCTCGAAGGCGTGCACGGCGGCAGTTGGACGGTCTACATGGAGCCGTCGTACGCGGTGAACGACGACCTGAGTTTCTTCGGTGGGCTGCAGGTGCAGCGCAACGCCGACTGGCTGCTGTGGCGCGGCGACGATCGGCTGGGCAGCTTCGCGTCGCGACAGGCGCTGCTCAGCGCCGGCACGGTGTGGCTGATCGGCGGCAAGCAGGAACTGCGGGTGAGGCTCGAAGCGCTCGGCCTGGATGCGCAGGCCCGCCAGTCCTGGCGGGTGGCGGCCGACGGCCGGCCCGTGCGCAGTGCCGATCCTCTCGACGATTTCGCGCTGCGCAACCTCGGGTTCCAGGTGCGCTATCGCTACGAATTCGCGCCGCTGTCGTACCTCTACGTGGCGTACGTGCGCGGCGGTTCGCGGTTCGGCGCGGGCGAGGGGCCGTACAGTGCGCGCGAGGAACTCGCCGATGCGTTCGACCTGCGCGACAGCGAGCAGCTGCTGGTGAAGCTGTCCTACCGGTTCGAGCTCTGAGTACAGTGGCCGCGGGCCGCGATGTTCAGCGATCGAGCTCGATCACGATCCGCCCGTCCTGCACCCGCGTGCCGGCGATCCGGCGCTCGCCCAGCTGCGCCTTGAGGCCGGGATCGACCCTGTACACCGGCTCGCTGCGGGCATAGTCGCGCAGCCAGCCGTTGATGAACTCGCGGCCGGTCGCGTTCATGCGGTTGCCGAGCACCGGCAACTCGGCTGATTCCAGTTGCGGCTCGTCGAGATACAGCGCGTTGGCCCGGGCGTCGTAACGCAGGCCGCTGGTCAGGGCGAAGTGGCCGGCCGGGCTGTCCCCGTCCAGGCCGAGGCCGTCGATACCGACGTCGAAATCCACGTGCAGCCGGGTGTCGGACTTCGGGATCGCAACGCGCGGGTTCATCACCCGCAGTGTCGCCAGCCCACCGAGCTGCGGGTAGTCGCGCGGATACTGGCGATCGAGATAGGTCTGCAACTGTGCCGCGGACACGGCGACCTGATGGCCGAGCAGCGCCTGGGTGGTGTCGAGCGCGGCGCAGCCGGCCAGTCCTGCCGTGAGCGCGATGGCGGCGAAGCGCAGCAGCAAGCGACGGTGCGAAACGGACATGGTCGATCTCCGGAAGGCGCGGTGCAGCATTGCCGCGCGGCGTTGAACGCGGGGTGATCGCAGATCGATCATCGGCGACGACCGTGCGCTTCACTCAGTCCCGGCCGAGCAGGGCCTTGCGCTCGGGGGTGTAGTGCCACCAGGGGCGGGCCGGTGCGCCACGCATGAAATCCAAGGCGGCGAGGAACACGTCGATCACGCAGGGATCGTGGCGCACGCCGTCGATGTCGCACAGTCGGCGGTACAGCGCGAAGGCCTCGCAGCCGGCGAGTTCCGCCGGTGTTCGCAGCCCGAGCCGGGCGAAATCGTCTGCGGTGGCGGGGCCGACATTCGGGATGTCGGTGAAGCGGCGGACCTCGTCGGCGTGGCGGGCCTTGGCCATGGCGATCGTTCCCGGCATGCGCTTGTGGCGCGGAAGCGGCAGAGGATTGCGTTGCGTCGAGGCGGAGCGATCGGCCCCAATGGACAAGGCCGGATTCCGACAGGAAATCCGGCCCTTCGTGCGTCGCCGCGGACGGGCCGCGGCGCTGGACCCGACGGCGATCAGGCCGTGGCGGCATCCTTGAGCTTCTTCATCGGGCGCACCTTGACCTTGACCGTGGCCGGCTTCGCGGCGAACACGGTTTCCTGGCCGGTGAAGGGGTTGATGCCCTTGCGCTTGGGCTTGGCCGCGACGCTGACCGAGGTGATCTTCAGCACGCCCGGAAGCACGAACTGGCCGGCTCCCTTCTTGCCGATGGAGGCGTGGATGGCGGCCTCGAGCGCAGCCATCACGGCGCGGACGTCCTTCGCGGCGACGTCGGTCGCACCGGCGATGTGCGCGACCAGCGCGGACTTGCTCATCACGTCCTTGATCGGCTTGGCGGCGGCGGGTTTGGCCGCAGTCTTCTTGGCGGCGACTTTCTTCTTGGTTGCCATGAGAATTCGTTTTCCTCGTCGGATGGTTGATCAGTCTTCGGGCCGGTGATCCGGCATGCGCACTGTAGGCCAAGGTCCGGGCGACGCCAAGTCCTTTCCGGCTTTTTCCGCGTGTTTTCAGGACTTTCTTGAGCGGTGGGTGCGTTTTGGCCGGCCGCGGCCGCGGTTTTCCTCGCCGATGCCGGAAATCGCCTGAAAAACGCACGTCCTGCCGTGGGCAGGACATGTCCGTTTCCGTCACTGGCCATTGGCGAGGACGTTCGCGGCGGCGCCGACGATCAGCGGATCCGCGGGCCGCGCGATGCGCGGGTCTTGCCCGGATAAGGCAGGGTGCTGAGGAAGTGGCGCATGCAGTCCAGGCGCGCCTGTTTCTTGTCGTCGGACTGATCACCCCCCCATGCGCGTCTGCGGTGTCGGTGTGGAAGGACATCGCCGTCTCGCCTCGGTGTACTCCGGCCACTTGTCCAGCGACTGCAGATCGATCGGCGCGAGCTTCCAGTGCTTGAGTGGATCGTTGCGCCGGGACTTGAAGCGCCGCAGCTGCTCCTCGCGGCTGACCGAGCACCGGAACTGTGCAGGCGCACGCCGCTGCGCACGAGCATGCGTTCGACGTCCGGCGCTTCGCGCAGGCATTCCAGGTATTCCGCGGGTGTGCAGAACCCCATCGCGCGTTCGACGCCGGCGCGTTTGTATCCGCTGCGGTCGAAGAACACGAGTTCGCCGGTGGTCGGCAGGTGCTCGATGTCGCGCTGGAAGTACCACTGGCCGCGCTCCCGGTCGTTCGGTTTTTTGAGCGTCACGACGCGCACGCCGCGCGGATTGGGGTGCTCGGTGAAGCGCTTGATGGTCCCGCCCTTGCCGGCGGCATCGCGGCCCTCGAACAGGATGACATGCGCTGGCCGGTGTCCTTCACCAGCTCTGCACCTGAGCAGTTCGATCTGGAGCTTCTTCTTCTCCGCCGCGTCGTCGCGGCGGCGCTGGCGGGTGCGATAGGGCTAATCGGCCGGGAGCGGTGCGCTGGTGCTGTCCTCGTCGCCACGGAACCGCCGCCATCGCAGGGCGGCTTGGGTGGACAGCCCGGACTCAGGACCCGGCTCCACGATGGGTGCGGCATCGGGGAAGGTTCGGGCGATGCCGTGTCGACCGCGGAGGGCACCGGGTCAACGGCCGGTGGCGGGGTCGGCCCGGTCGCCGTGATCGCGAAACACGCCCGCGGGACGCAGCGGCAGGACGTGCAGCGGAAGTGCTCTTGCGACGCGGACGCATCGCGGTCATGACGGCTCTTGTCGGCCGAGGGGACCCCGCGACGCCAGTCGCGGCCATCCCGGCATTGTCCGCCGGCGGCATCCGTGCGCTTGCCTCCGGTCAAGTTCGTGCATCGCATCCCGGGCCGGTCTTCGCGGCCCGGGGCGCCTGCCCCGCTCGGGCGGCGACCTCAGGCCGCTTCGTACGCGCCGTAGCCGCGCAGGCGGCGGTAGCGGCGGTCCAGCAGTTCGTCGACCGGCACCGCTTCCAGTGCGTCCAGTTCGTTGAGCAGCACGGCCTTGAGGCGCTTGGCCATCTGCACCGGGTTGCGGTGCGCGCCGCCGATGGGTTCACGCACGACCTTGTCGATCAGGCCCAGCGATTTCAGGCGCGGTGCGGTGATCGCCATGGCCTCGGCCGCCTCCTGCTTGCGCTCCGCGGTCTTCCACAGGATCGAGGCGCAGCCTTCGGGCGAGATCACCGAATACGTGCTGTATTCCAGCATCACCGTGCGGTCGCCGACGCCGATCGCCAGCGCGCCGCCGGAGCCGCCTTCACCGATCACGGTGCAGACGATCGGCACCTTCAGCTCGGCCATTTCCATCAGGTTGCGCGCGATGGCCTCGGACTGGCCGCGCTCCTCGGCGTCGATGCCCGGCCATGCGCCGGCGGTGTCGATGAAGGTGAGGACCGGCAGGCGGAAGCGCTCGGCCATCTTCATCAGCCGCAGCGCCTTGCGGTAACCCTCGGGGCGCGGCATGCCGAAGTTGCGGCGGACCTTGGCCTTGGTGTCGCGGCCCTTCTCGTGGCCGATCACCATCAGGCTGCGGCCGTCGATGCGGGCCAGGCCACCGACGATGGCGCAGTCGTTGGCGAAGGCGCGGTCGCCGGCCAGTTCCTGGAACTGGTCGCACATCACCCGCAGGTAATCGAGCGTGTACGGCCGCGCGGGGTGACGCGCGAGCTGCGAGACCTGCCAGGCGCTGAGGTCGCGGAAGATCTGGGCGGTGCGCAGGCGCAGCTTGTTTTCCAGCGCGCGCACTTCGGCATCGATGTTCACCGCGGGACCGGTGCTGGCCTGCCGCAGTTCGCGGATGCGACCTTCCAGGTCGGCGATCGGCTGTTCGAAATCGAGGTAGTTCGGATTCATGCGAAGGGAGCGTTCCGTGGCTCGGGAACGGGCAGTCTAGCCGACGAACCCGCGAAACCGCCGTACCGCACGGTACGCCCGGGCGCCGGGCTCACTGCGCCCAGGGCTTGCCCCTCGCGACCTTGACCGTCCGCACGCCGGGCAGGGCGCGCAGCGCGCTGGGGAGCTCGGCCTCGACCCGGACCGACTGGCTGCCGTTGATGTCCAGGGTGCCCGCGGCGCCCTGCGGCAGCAGCAGGTCCATCCGCAGCGGGGTCCTGCCGGGGCGATGGCGGGCCAGCAGGTCCTCGACCGACCGCAGCAGCCCGGGGGTGCGCAGATCCAGCCGCAGCGACAGGCGCTGCGCGTGCTGGGCGCAGATCGCGTGGTAGTCCCAGCAGCGCCGCGCGCGCAGCGAGAAGCCGCCGCTGAATTCGTCCTCGCGCAGGCCGCCCTCGACGATCAGGATGCGGTCGCGGGTCAGCAGCGCCTGGTGTTCGAAGTAGGCCTCGGCGAAGAACGCGCATTCCAGCCGGCCGCGCCCGTCCTCGATCTGCACGAACGCCTGCGAGTCGCCGCGCTTGCGCATCGCCACCACCTGGCCGGCCAGGATCACCGTGGCCTCGGCGCGCCAGCCGCGGCCGCCGCCGTCCTCGCCGCCGCCGCGCCCCCGCGAGCACTGCGCGGCGTCCCACAGCGCGTCGAGCCGGCCGAGGTCGGTGCCGACCAGCGCCGACACCTCGTCGCGGTACGGGTCCATCGGGTGGCCGCTGAGGTAGTGGCCCAGCGTGTCGCGCTCGCCCTGCAGCTTCTGCGACAGCGGCCATTCGGCGCAGGTCGGCAGGTCGATCGCGATGTCCGGCGCGCCGGCGGCGTTGCCGAACATGTCGACCATGCCGGCGTTGCGGTTCTTCGTGATCTGGTCGGTCGCCTTCAGCACTTCGGGCAACTGCAGCATCAGCGAGGCGCGCGTCGGCGCGAGTCCGTCCAGCGCGCCGGCGTGGATCAGCGCCTCCAGCGTGCGCCGGTTGAGCTTGGTCGAATCCACGCGCTTGCAGAAATCGAGCAGGTCGACGTACGGGCCGTTGGCGCGGCGCTCTTCGGCGATCGCTTCGCACGCGCCGCGGCCGACGCCCTTCACCGCGCCCAGGCCGTAGCGGATCGAGCCGTCTTCCTTCGCCTCGAACATGTAGGCCGAGGCGTTGACGTCCGGCATGCGCACGTCGATGCCCAGCGCCCGCGTCTCGTCGAGGAACATCACCACCTTGTCGGTGTTGTCCATGTCCGACGACATCACCGCGGCCATGAATTCGGCCGGGTAGTGCACCTTCAGCCAGGCGGTCTGGTAGGCGACCAGCGCATAGGCCGCGGAGTGCGACTTGTTGAAGCCGTACTCCGCGCACGTCTCCATGAGGTCGAAGATCTGCGTCGCGGTCTTGGGGTCGACGCCGCGCTCGGCCGAACCGGCCTCGAACTTGGCGCGCTCCTTCGCCATTTCCTCGGGCTTCTTCTTGCCCATCGCGCGGCGCAGCAGGGCGGCGCCGCCCAGCGAATAGCCGGCCAGGACCTGGGCGATCTGCATCACCTGTTCCTGGTACACGATCACGCCGTAGGTCGGCTTCAGCACCGGCTCCAGCGCCGGGTGCGGATACGTCACCTCGGTGCGGCCGTGCTTGCGGTCGACCCATTCGCGATCCATCCCCGAGCCCAGCGGGCCGGGGCGGAACAGCGCGGCGAGCGCGATGATGTCTTCGAACGTGTCCGGCATCGCGCGCTTGAGCAGCTCGCGCATGCCGCGGGATTCGAACTGGAAGACCGCGACCGTGTCGCCGCGCGCGAAGAGTTGATAGCTCGGCTTGTCGTCCAGCGGCAGCGCGCCGATGTCCAGCGGCGGCTGGCCTTCGCGCGCGCGGCGGACGTTGATCGACTTCACCGCCCAGTCGATGATCGTCAGCGTGCGCAGGCCCAGGAAGTCGAACTTCACCAGGCCCACCGCTTCCACGTCGTCCTTGTCGAACTGGGTGACCGGATTCTTGCCGCGGCCGCTGCCGTCGTGTTCGGCGAACAGCGGGCAGAAGTCGGACAGCGGCTGCGGCGCGATCACCACGCCGCCGGCGTGCTTGCCGGCGTTGCGGGTGAGGTCTTCCAGCTGCAGCGCGAGGTCGATCAGGTCGCGGACGTCGTCCTCGCTGTTGTAGCGCTCGATGATCTCGCCGATCGCGCGGTCCGGGTCCTGCTGCGCGCGCTTGCTGCGGCCCAGCACGTCCTCCAGCGACAGCGGATCGGCCGGCTGCAGCGGGATGAGTTTGGAGATGCTGTCGACGAAGCCGTACGGCAGGCCCAGCACGCGGCCGGCGTCGCGCACCACCGCCTTCGCCGACATCGTGCCGTAGGTGATGATCTGGCTGACGCGGTCGCGGCCGTACTTCGCGGCGACGTAGTCGATCACCTCGTCGCGGCGGTCCATGCAGAAGTCGATGTCGAAGTCGGGCATCGACACGCGTTCGGGGTTGAGGAAGCGCTCGAACAGCAGGTCGTACGGCAGCGGGTCGAGGTCGGTGATGCCCAGCGCCCACGCCACCAGCGAACCCGCGCCCGAACCGCGGCCCGGCCCGACCGGGATGCCGTTCTGCTTGCCCCAGTTGATGAAGTCCGCGACGATCAGGAAGTAGCCGGGGAAGCCCATCTTCACGATCACGTCGAGCTCGATGTCGAGCCGCGATGCGTAGCTGGCGCGGTCGTGGCCGGGTGCCAGCGGGTACTTCTCCAGCCGCGCCTTCAGGCCGTCGTGCGCTTCCTTGCGGATCCAGCTGTCGAGCGTGTGGTCGTCGGGCACCGGGAACGCCGGCAGGTAGTACTTGCCCAGCGACAGTTCCAGGTTGCAGCGCATCGCCAGGTCGACCGCGTTGTCGATCGCGTCCGGCGCGTCGGCGGCGAACAGCGCCGCCATCTCCTCGTTCGATTTCAGGTACTGCTGCGCGGTGTATTCGCGCGGGCGCTTGGGATCGTCCAGCACGCGACCGGTGGCGATGCACACGCGCGCCTCGTGCGCCTCGAAGCCGTCGGCGTCGAGGAAGCGCACGTCGTTGCTGGCGACCACCGGGATGCCGCGCTCGCCGGCGGCATGCAGCGCGAAGGCGTTGAACGCTTCCTCGCCGTCGAAACCGCAGCGGGTGAGTTCGAGATGGAAGCGGTCGTCGAAATGGCGCTGCCAGTCGTGCAGCCACTGCGAGGCGAGGTCGTGGCGATTGCCCGCGGCCAGCAGGCCAGCCTGGCTGTGGCGTCCGGCGAGGGCGAACAGCCCTTCGTTGGCCTCGGCCAGCCACTGCGGCCGCACCACCACGCCGTCGTGGCGCTGGCCTTCCATCCACGCCCGGCTGAGCAGCCGCGACAGCGCCAGGTAGCCGCTGCGGTCGCGGCAGAGCAGGGTGAGCTTCCACGGCGCCTCGTCGCCCTCGGCGACCTGGATGTCGGCGCCAGCGATCGGCTTGATGCCGGCGCCCTCGGCCGCCTTCCAGAACTTCACCAGCGCGAACAGGTTGTTGCGGTCGGTCAGCGCCACCGCCGGCTGGCCCTGCGCCGCGCAGCGCTGGACCAGTTCCGGGATGCGGATGGTCGAGTCGGCCAGCGAGTATTCGCTGTGCAGATGGAGATGGACGAAACGGGAGGACATCGGCGGGCCGGCGGGCGCAGACCGGCAGGGTAGGGCCCGGGGGCGGTGCGGACAAGGCTTGACGGCCGGATTTCCTGCCGTCTCCGCGGCCCGTGCGATCATCCGCCGCCGTGTATCCGCCTGCCGTCCCGTGACCGCTTCCCCGATCCGCCTCACCGGCATCTGCCGCTTCTCGCCGCCGCTCGAGCCGCGCGGCGGTCGGCTGCGCCGCGACGGCGGCAGCACCGAGCACTGGCTCATCCTCGCCTGCGACCCGGAGCTGGGGCGCTACCGGCGCCACCTCTACCTGCTCGACGTCCGCCGCACCCGGTCGCTCGGCGACCCCCTGTGGGGGCCGCACGTGTGCGTCGTCCAGGGCGAGGTGCCGCCGCGGCCGGCGCCGTGGAAGGACCGCGAGGGCGCGGAGATGGCGTTCACCCTGCGCCATCCGCCGCAGGAGATCGGCGACTACGTGTTCTTCCCGGTCGATTGCGAGGTCGCGCTCGACTACCGCGAGGCGCTGGGCCTGCCGCGCGAACCGCGCCATTCGCTGCACCTGACGATCGGCAACCGCAAGCGCCCGTCGCGCTGACGCCGGCACCGCGCGGGTGCCGGCGCCATGCCGCGCGCGATCAGAGGATGATCGGTCCGCCGTTGCACTTGAACGTCCGCGAGCGCGAGGCCGAGCCCGAGGCGTTGGTCACCGTCACGGTGACGGTGAGGGTGCTGCCGATGCTGCACTGGCCGTAGAAATCGCTGTGGCCGGTGTCGTTGATGACGGTGCCGCCGCCGGACCAGCCGACCGTGGTCGTGCCGTCGGAGGTGTAGTCGATGAAGCAGTAGAAGCGGCCGCCGCCGTTGTCCAGCGGGCAGGCGAAGGTGGTGATGGTCGGGACGGCGGCATGCGCGGTCGCCGGCGCCAGCAGGCCTCCCGACACGGTGGCGGCGAGGGCGGCGGCGAGGCCGAGGCTGCGAAGCGGGTCGAAGCGCACGAAGGGCTGGTGCATGGTCTCCTCCTGAGGATTCCGTTGCGTCGGTGCGGCACCGCCGCGGGCGCCGCGGGCCGGTCGCGTTCCCGCGACCCAGGGAGCATGGCGGGTGCCCGTCTCGCGGACCGTGACCGCTTGCGCGTCGCCGATCGATGCCGCTGTCCGGGCCGTTCAGGCGCCGACGCGGGCCAGCGCCTCGCGCACCGGCGCGTAGCTGCGCCGGTGTTCCGGGCAGGGGCCGTGTTCGCGCAGCGCGGCCAGGTGCACGGAGCTGGGATAGCCCTTGTGCCGGTCGAAGCCGTAGGCCGGCCACTGCGCGTGCAGCTCGCGCATGCGCGCGTCGCGGGCGACCTTGGCGAGGATCGACGCGGCCATGATGGCCGGCTCGATCGCGTCGCCGCCGACCAGCGCCTCGGCCGCGCAGGGCAGCGCCTTCGGCAGGCGGTTGCCGTCGATCCGCGCCAGGTCCGCGACCGGCGACAGCGCCGACAGCGCGCGGTGCATGCCGAGCAGGGTCGCCTGCAGGATGTTGAGGCGGTCGATCTCCTCGCGCTCCACGAACTCGATCCGCCACGCCAGCGCGCGCTCGCGGATCAGCGGGAACAGCGCCTCGCGCGCCGCTCCGGACAATTGCTTGGAGTCGTTCAGGCCGTCGATCGGGCGGTCGGGATCGAGGATCACCGCCGCCACCGTCACCGGTCCGGCCAGCGGGCCGCGACCGGCCTCGTCGACACCGGCGATGCGCAGCGGCCGCATCCGGGCGAGGACGGCCAGCGGATCCTCGAACAGGCCGTCCGTGTCCGCGGCGGGCGTGGCGCGGCGCCGGGTCACGGTGTCGGCGTGCCGGTCGCCGGCATCGCGGCGAGTTCGGCCACGACGTCGGCGGCGCGCGCCGAGGCGTCGCGGCGCAGGGATTCGTGCAGTTCGACGAACCGCGGCAGCAGCGCCTCCACCGCCTGCGGCTGGCCCAGCCAGCGCAGGCAGGACGCGGCCAGCTTCTCGGGCACGCAGTCGTCCTGCAGCAGTTCGGGGATCAGCGGCGCGTCGGCCAGCACGTTCGGCAGGCTGACGTAGCGGGTCTTCAGCAGCCCGAGCTTCGTGACGATGCGATAGGTCGTGGGCGAGATACGGTGCCCGACCACCATCGGCCGCTTGCACAGCATCGCCTCCAGCGCCGCGGTGCCCGAGGCCAGCAGCACCAGGTCGGACGCGATCATCGCCCGCTGCGCGTCGCCGTCGAGCACGCGCACCCGCGCGGCGACGCCGGGTTTCGTCGCCAGCTGCGCGCGGATCGCGTGTTCGCAGGCGTCGTTCGCGGCGGGCAGCACGATGCGCAGCGCCGGCACGCGCCGGGCGACGAGATCGACCGCATCGAGGAACACCGGCAGCATCTTCGCGATCTCGCCCAGCCGGCTGCCGGGCAGCAACGCCATCACCGGCACGTTCGGCTCCAGCCCCAGCGCGGCGCGCGCGGCGGCGCGATCGGGCTGCAGCGGGATCGCGTCGGCCAGCGGGTGGCCGACGAAGCGCGCGTCGACGCCGTGCTTCGCGTAGATCGGCGGCTCCATCGGGAACAGGCACAGCACGCGATCGGCGCTGCGGCCGATCTTCGCCGCGCGGCCCTCGCGCCACGCCCACACCGACGGGCTGACGTAGTGCACGGTGCGCACGCCGCGGCGTTTCAGCCATTTCTCGACGCCGAGGTTGAAGTCGGGCGCATCGATGCCGACGAAGACGTCCGGCTTCCACGCCAGCACGCGCCTGCGCAGGTCCGCGCGCAGGCGCAGCAGCCGCGGCAGGTGCGACAGCACTTCCGCGAGGCCCATCACCGCCAGGGCCTGGCTGTCGTGCCACGCCTCGAAGCCCGCGGCGCGCATCGCCGGGCCGCCGATGCCGGCGAATTCGGCCTCGGGGAACCGCGCCTTCAGTTCGGCGATGAGGCCGGCGCCGAGCTGGTCGCCCGATGCCTCGCCCGCGACGAGCGCGATGCGCATGATCGTCGCAGTCTCAGCGCAACAGCGGCCGTTCGCCGCGTTCGATGAACGCGAGGAACGCACGCACGTCGTCGCTCTCGGTCGCGATCTCCGCCAGCTGGCGCTTGGCGTCTTCCAGCGGCGCGCCGGAAACGTACAGCGCGCGGTAGGCGCGCTTGATCGCGGCCACGCGCGCGGCGTCGAAGCCGCGGCGCTTCAGGCCTTCGCTGTTGATGCCGCGCGGGCGTCCGTAACCTTCCTGCGCGACCATCAGGAACGGCGGCACGTCGCCGTTGACCAGCGCGCCCATCCCGATGAACGCGTGGTCGCCGATCCGGCAGAACTGGTGCACGCCGGCGAAACCGCTGAGGATCACCTGGTCGCCCACTTCGACGTGGCCGGCCAGCGTTGCGTTGTTCGAGAACACGCAGTCGTCGCCGACCCGGCAGTCGTGCGCGACGTGGGTGTAGGCGAGGAACCAGTTGCGGTGGCCGATGCGGGTGATGCCGCCGCCGCCGCCGGTGCCGCGGTGGATGGTGACGAACTCGCGGACGACGTTGCCGTCGCCGATCACCAGTTCGGTGCGCTCGCCGGCGTACTTCTTGTCCTGCGGATCGCCGCCGATCGCGGCGTGGCCGTGGAAGCGGTTGTCGCGGCCGATGCGGGTCGGGCCGATGATGCTGCAATGCGGGCCGACGTGGGTGCCGTCGCCGATCTCGACGTCGGCGCCGATCGTCGCGAACGGCGCCACGACGACGCCGTCGCCGAGCTTCGCGGACGGATCGACGTGCGCCAGCGGGCTGATCGAGGCTGCGCTCATGCCCGCCTCAGTCCCGCGCTTCCGCGCAGAGGATGTCGGCGCAGGCCGCTTCCTCGCCGTCGACGCGGGCCACGCCCGAATACAGCGCCATGTTGCGGATGCGGCGCTTGATCGACACGTCCAGTTCCAGCCGGTCGCCGGGCACGATCATGCGGCTGAAGCGCGCGTTCTCCACCTTCACCAGGTAGAAGAGCTTGTCTTCGACGTGCACGCCGTTCATGCGGCTGGTGAGCTGGTACAGCACGCCGCCGGCCTGCGCCAGCGCCTCCACCACCAGCACGCCGGGCATCACCGGGCGGCTGGGGAAATGGCCCTGGAAGAACGGCTCGTTGATGGTGAGGTTCTTGAACGCCAGGATGCGCGCGCCGGCCTCGAACTCGACCACGCGGTCGATCAGCAGGAACGGGTAGCGGTGCGGCAGCAGCGACTGGATTTCGGTCGCGCCGAGCGGCAGCCGGGGGGGCGAGGCAGGGATCTCGGTCGAGCTCATCGGGGTTCCTGGTTGCGCCCGCCGACCTGCCGCGCCAGGGCGTCGAGCTGTTTGAAGCGGGCGGCGCTCTTGCGCCAGCTGCGGTTGTCCATCAGCGGCGTGCCCGACGAATACTCGCCGGGTTCGCGGATGGCGCTGGTGACCAGGCTCATCGCCGTGACCACGACGCGATCGCAGACTTCGAGGTGGCCAAGGATACCCGCGCCGCCGCCGATCAGGCAGTAGCGGCCGATCGTGGCGCTGCCGGCCACCGCGGAACAGCCGGCCATCGCGGTGTGCGCGCCGATGCGCACGTTGTGGCCGATCTGGATCTGGTTGTCGAGGCGCACGTCCTCCTCGAGCACGGTGTCGTCCAGCGCGCCGCGGTCGATGGTGGTGTTCGCGCCGATCTCGCCGTCGTCGCCGACGACCACGCCGCCGAGCTGCGGCACCTTCAGCCAGCGCCCGTGCTCCATCGCCAGGCCGAAGCCGTCGGCGCCGAGCACCGCGCCGGGATGCACCAGCACGCGCTTGCCCAACCGCACCCGGCGCACCAGCACGACCCGGGCGACCAGCTCGCAGCCTGCGCCGACCACGCAGTCCTCGCCGATGACGCAGCCGGGGCCGATCGTGGCGCCGGCCTCCACCCGCGAGTTCGGACCGATGCTGACGAACGGGCCGACATGGGCCTCGGGCGAGACGGTCGCGGTCGGATCGATCGCGGCGGACGGATGGATGCCCGGCGCCAGCGCCGGGCGGTGGTCGAACAGCGCCGAGATCTTCGCGAACGCGGCGTAGGGGTCCTTCGCGACCAAGGCGGTGCCGGTGTGGTCGGCGGCGTCGTCCTCGCGCATCACCACCGCGCCCGCGGCGCTGGCGGCGAGCTGGCTGCGGTAGCGCAGGTTGGCGAGGAAGGCGACCTGCGTCGCGCCAGCGCGGGCGAGGGTGGCGACGCCGTCGATCGGGCGGTCCGCGTCGCCGCGCACCGCCAGACCGAAGCGTTCGGCGAGGCTGGCGACGGTGAAGGTGGGAGGCGTGGGCACGGGCGACCTCGGCGGGGCGAAGCCGGGATTATAGGAGCCCCGCGCCGCGGACCGCCGGATTCGGGACGGTTTCGTACATTCCCGCTTTGACGTCACGCTACGGCCAGGCCGCAAAAACGCGAAGGCCCCGGCGATGCGGTGCCGGGGCCTTCGGGGAAGCGAGGTGCTGGATCAGCGGGTGGCCGCGATCAGAACGCGCCGCCGAAGGTGAACTGCAGGCGTTCCAGCTCGTCGTCCGGCTGGTCGCGGAACGGGAAGGCGTAGCTGATCGAGATCGGGCCGACCGGCGCGCGCCACAGCAGGGCCACGCCCGCGGAGCCGCGCAGTTCGGACGAATCGAAGCTCTTCCAGTCCTTGAACACGTTGCCGACGTCGACGAACGCCGAGACGCGCGCCGCCGGGGTGTCGAGCAGGGTCGGGAAGAACATTTCCAGCGAGCCGACGGTCTTCACCGCGCCGCCGATCGGCTGGCGCAGGCTGCTGTTGGCCGCGAAGTCGACCGGGCCGAGGGTGTTGTCGCGGTAGCCGCGCACCGAACGCACGCCGCCGGCGTAGAAGTTCTCGAAGAAGGGCAGGCCGGTGGCGACGAGCTCGCGCTCGAAGGTGCTGCCCGGGCCGCAGGCGGAGTCGTTCAGCGTCGCCTTCGGGATGCGCGGTCCGCCGCCCTGCAGGGTACAGGTGATGCGGGTCGTGTCGCCGCCGTAGCTGTCGCCGTAGCCGAGCTGGAAGCGGGTGTTGAGCACCAGCGCGCGGTTGAGCGGCCAGTACTTCGAGAACTCGTAGTTGAGCTTGTAGTACTCCGCGGTCGAACCGGGCAGGGTGATTTCCGCCGACAGGCGCTGGTAGGTGCCGTAGGTCGGGGTGAAGAAGTCGTTGCGGGTGTCGCGCGCCCAGCCCAGCTCCGTGCGCCAGGCGTGGAACGTGCTCTTGTCGTAGGCGTCGATGTAGTCGACCACCGACTGCGGCGACGAGCCCGGGTAGGCGAGGATCTGGTTGCGGTCCAGGCCGAACACCACCGAGATGCTGTCGTTCTCGGTCAGCGGGATGCCCAGCACGGCCTGGCCGGCGGCGCTGGTGGTCGAGTACTGCGCGGTGTTGAAGTCGGAGTTGTCGAACTCGCGCCACCACACGTTGTAGCCCAGCGACATGCCTTCGTCGGTGAAGTACGGGTTGAGGAACGAGAACGAATAGCGCTGCAGGTAGCTGTTGCGCTGCACTTCGGCGCTGATCTGGTTGCCGGTGCCGAGGAAGTTGTTCTTCGTCAGCTGCAGCGTGGTGGTCAGGCCCGACAGCTGCGAGTAGCCGAAGCCGAAGGTGAAGCTGCCCGAGGTGGTTTCCTTGACGCTGAAGACCACGTCGACCTGGTCGTTGGTGCCCGGCACCGGCTTGGTCTCGACCGCGACCGAACCGCTCTCGAAGAAGCCCAGGCGCTGCAGGCGCACCTTCGAGCGGTCGATCGCGGCCTGCGAGTACCACGAGCCCTCGAACTGGCGCATCTCGCGGCGCAGCACTTCGTCGGTGGTGCGCGTGTTGCCCTTGAAGGTGATCTGCCGGACCATCACGCGCGGCCCGGGCACGACCTGCAGGTTGATGCCGACAGTGCGCTTCTCGCGGTCGATGTTCGGGATCGGGTTCACCTCGGCGAAGGCGTAGCCGATGTTGCCCAGCGAATTGGTGATCGCGTCGGACGTGAGTTCCAGCAGCGCGCGCGAGAAGGTCTGGCCCTTCTTCAGGAACACGTAGCGCTGGATCTGCTCCTGCGACAGCACGGTATCGCCGGTGATCTTCACGTCGTCGATGGTGTACTGCTCGCCCTCGGTGAGGGTGGCGGTGACGAACATGTCGCGCTTGTCGGGGCTGATCGCGACCTGGGTGCTGTCGACGCTGAAGTCGACGTAGCCGCGGTCGAGGTAGAACTCGTTGAGCTTCTCGAGGTCGCCGGTGAGCTTCTCGCGCGAATACTGGTCGTCGCGGCGGTACCAGCTCAGCCAGTTGCTCTCGTTCGACTCCCAGCCGTCGCGGAGCGTCTCTTCCTCGAACTTGTCGTTGCCGATCAGGTTGATGTGGCGGATCTTCGCCGCCTTGCCCTCGTTGACGTTGATGGTGACGTCGACGCGGTTGCGGTCGAGGCGGGTGATGGTCGGGGTGATCTGGACGTTGTACTTGCCGCGGTTGTTGTAGGCGCGGTTGAGTTCGAGGGTGACGCGGTCCAGCGCGAGCCGGTCGTAGGTCTCGCCCTCGGCGATGCCGATCTCCTTGAGATTGGTCATCAGGTCTTCGGTCTTGATGTCCTTGTTGCCGGACAGCGTCAGCGTGTTGATCGCCGGGCGTTCGGTGACGTTGACGACCAGGATGCTGCCTTCGCGATCGAAGCGGATGTCCTCGAAGAAGCCGGTCTTGTACAGCGCGCGCATGGCCTCGGCGATGCGGGTCGAATCGACGGTGTCGCCGCGCTCGATCGGGAGGTAGGTGAAGACGGTGCCGGCGCCGATGCGCTGCAGGCCGTCGACGCGGATGTCGGAGACGGTGAAGCTGGAGGCGGTGGCCGGGGACGCGGTCTGCGCCTGGGTCGGCGCGGCGTGGAGCGAGGCCAGGCTCGTGGCGAGGGCGAGTGCGAGCAGGCGGCGATGGGGCGTGCGCGTCATCAAGGACATCCGGTGAATGGGTACGGTGGAGCGGTGGCGGAAGATGGAGCGAAGCGGAGCGGTGGCCGGTCCCGGGCCGTCAGCTCGCCGGCCCGGCGTCGAGCGACGGCCGGCGGCGGTCCGGATTGGCGGATGTCATCGAATCAGCCCCTGAAGGTCGTTGTAGAACGCCAGGCCCATGAGTCCCAACAGCAGGGCGAGCCCCACATATTGACCGGCGGCCATGGCACGTTCGCTTAACGGTCCGCCCTTGAGCAACTCGATAAGGTAATACAGCAGGTGCCCGCCATCCAAGACCGGAACCGGCAGGAGGTTGAGCACGCCGAGGCTCAGGCTGAGCAGCGCGAGCAGGCTCAGGTACCACGCCAGCCCGTTCTTGGCGTACGCATTGGCGGCCCGGGCGATGCCGATCGGCCCGGAAATCGTGTTCTGGACCGCCAGCCGGCCGTCGAAGGCCCGCTTGAACATGCCGAAGAGTTCGCCGATCTGGAACTTCGTCTCGCGCAAGGCAGCCGGGACGGCCTCGAGCGGGCCGTAGCGCAGCAGCGCGTCCTTCGGGGCCTTGGCGACGTCCCGGGCCGCGCCGATGCCCAGTTGCCAGGCTTCGCCGCCGCCGGCGTCCTTCGGGCGGACGCCCCAGCGGGGCGCGAGGGTCACGGTGCGGCGGGCCCCGTCGCGTTCGATCTCGACCGGACCGCCCCCGGCCTCGCCCAGCCGGGCGACGAGCGGGGGCAGGTCGGCCCACAGCGCCACCGGCGTGCCGTCGACGGCGACGATGCGGTCGCCCGGCTTCAGCACGCCGTCGGCGGCGCCGCCCGCTGCGACCGAATCGACCAGCGGCACCTGCATCTCGTGCCGCGGCAGGATGCCGATGTGGCGGGCGGCGACGTTGAGGTCGTTGCCGGCCGGGAGCGTCGAGAAATCGAGGGTGCGGACGGCGGTCGCGCCGCCGGCCGTGCGGATCTTCACCGGCGTGGGGCCGCGGTCGATGGCGGCGGGCAGCAGCGCCATGCTGGCCTCGGTCCAGGTCGGCGTCTCGCGGTCGCCGATCGCCAGCAGAGTGTCGCCGCGCTTGAGGCCGGCGGCCGCGGCGACGCCGTCGACCTGGCCGACCACCGGGGCGTAGTCCGGGCGGCCGATCACGAACATCAGCCACAGCAGGGCGACGCAGAGCACGAGGTTGGCGAACGGGCCGGCGACGCTGATCAGCATGCGCTGGCCGACCGGCTTGTGGTCGTGCGACTGGCTGCGCTCGTCCTCGGACACCGGGGTCTTGCGGTCGACGAGGTCGTGCTCGCCCAGCATGCGCACGTAACCGCCCAGCGGGATCGCGGCGATGGCCCATTCGGTGCCGTGTCGGTCCTTGCGCATCCACAGCGGCTTGCCGAAGCCGACCGAGAACCGCAGCACCTTCACCCCGCACCAGCGGGCGGCGAGATAGTGGCCGAGTTCATGGATGGTGACGAGCACGCCGAGGGCGACGATCAGCCACCAGGCAGAGCCGAAAAAGTCGTTCATGCGTGCGCCTCGCGGGCGATCGCCGCACGGGTGGCCGCGCGCGCGGCGGCGTCGGCGGCGAGCAGGGCGTCGAGCGATCCGGCATCGGCGTGCGGCATGCGGTGCAGGGCGTCTTCGACGAGAGCGGGAATGGACAGGAAACCGATGCGGCCCTGAAGAAAGGCTGAAACCGCCTCCTCGTTGGCGGCGTTGAGCACCGCCGTCGCCGCGCCGCCCGCGGCCAGCGCGTCGTAGGCCAGGCGCAGGCAGGGGAAGGCGTCGGTGTCGGGCGCCTCGAAGTCGAGTCGCTCGTGCTGCAGCAGGTCCAGCGATCCAACGCCGGATGCGATGCGCTCCGGCCAGCCGAAGCCCACCGCCAGCGCGGTGCGCATGTCCGGCAGGCCCAGTTGGGCAAGGGTGGAACCGTCGATGAACTCGACCAGCGAATGCACCAGGCTCTGCGGGTGCACCAGCACGCCGATGCGGTCGCCGGGCAGCCCGAACAGGTGGTGCGCCTCGATCACTTCGAGGCCCTTGTTCATGAGCGTGGCCGAGTCGACCGAGATCTTCGGGCCCATCGACCATTTCGGATGCGCCACCGCCTGCGCCGGGGTGACGCCGGCCAGTGCGGCGCGGGCCCGGCCGCGGAACGGGCCGCCCGAGGCGGTGAGCCGGATCCGCGCCAGCCCGGCGTGGGCCTCGGCGTTCGGCAGGCACTGGAAGATCGCGTTGTGTTCGCTGTCGATCGGCACGATGGTCGCGCCGTGGGCGCGGACCGCGGCCATCAGCAGGTCGCCGGCCAGCACCAGCGATTCCTTGTTCGCCAGCAGCAGGCGCTTGCCGGCGCGGGCCGCGGCCAGCGTGGACGACAGCCCGGCCGCGCCGACGATCGCCGCGACCACGGTGTCGCTGCCGGCGTCGGCGGCGAGCGCGTCGATCGCCTCGGCGCCGGCGTGGGCCTCGGTGGCCAGGCCGGCGTCGCGCAGGCCTTCGCGCAGGGCCGCGTAGGCGGCCGGATCGGCCACCGCCGCGTGCGCCGGCCGATGCCGGCGGCAGAGTTCCACCAGCGCCGCGGCATTGCCGCCGGCGATCAGCGACTCGGCGCGCAGGCGGTCGGGGTGGCGGGCGATGACGTCCAGTGCGGACGTGCCGATCGACCCGGTGGCGCCGAAGACGGCGACCCGCTTCATGGGCGGGCTCCGATCCGGCGTGCTCCGGCGGCGGAGGGCATGGCGGGAACGGCGGCGGAAGGCATCACGCCCTTGGACCGTGGCGCGGGCATGGCGTCAGAAGCCGAACAGCAGCTTGCCCAGCGCGAACACCGGCAGCGCCGCGAGCTGGCTGTCGATGCGGTCGAGCACGCCGCCGTGGCCGGGGATCAGGTTGCTCGAATCCTTGGCCCCGACATGGCGCTTGAGCAGGCTCTCGAACAGGTCGCCGACCACCGAGAACAGGATGGTCCACAGCGCGACGATGGCGACGTACGGCAGTTGGCCGAGGGTGGCGCCGGCGAACGGCGCGGCGCCCACCGCCAGCACCATGCCCGCGACCACGCCGCCGAACAGGCCCTCGATGGTCTTGTTGGGGCTGATCCGCTGCGCCAGCTTGTTCCGGCCGAAGGCGCGGCCGGCGAAATAGGCGCCGGTGTCGGCCGCCCACACGATCGCCAGCGCCAGCAGCAGCCAGCGGTGGCCGCCGGGGATGCCGGTGGTCACCGGCGTCGCGCCGACCTGGCCGGCGTGGATCAGCACCAGCGCGCACCAGGCCGGGACGATGCTCAGCGTCGCCGCCGCCAGCTTGAACATGCGGGCGTGGGTGTCGTGGTCGGACGCGAAGTCGTAGCGGCGCAGCCACAGCAGCGCGAGCAGCCACCAGATCCCGCCCAGCAGCACGGCGATCTTGAACAGGATGAACGAGCCGCCGCTGTTCGAGCGCGAGGCCCAGACCAGCGCGACCATCACCAGCAGGTTGACCAGCAGCAGGACGCCGCGGGCGATCGGGTCCTCGATCTCGGTCAGGCGCAGCCACTCCCACAGCCCGATCAGGAAGGCGGCGGCGGCGAGCACCGCCAGCCACGGCGTGGGCAGCAGCAGTACCGCGGCGATCGCCAGCGGGGCCATGACCAGCGCGGCCAGGAGGCGGGTCCGGGTCATGCGTCGGTCCTGTCGGGAAGGGAGGCGGGCGGCAGGGCCGCATCGGGGGCGACCTGGGCGCTGGTCAGGCCGAACCGGCGTTCGCGGCCGGCGAAATCGGCCAGGGCGCGGTCCAGCGTGGCCTCGTCGAGGTCCGGCCACAGCAGGTCGGTGAACCACAGTTCGGTGTAGGCCAGCTGCCACAGCAGGAAGTTGCTGATGCGGTGGTCGCCGCCGGTGCGGATGAACAGGTCCGGCGGCGGCAGCTCGGCCAGCGCCATGTGCCGGGCGACGGCGGCTTCGTCGATGGCGTCGACGCCCAGCCGGCCGGCCGCGACCTCGGCGGCGATGGCGCGCGCGGCACGGGCGATGTCCTGGCGGCCGCCGTAGCTGGCGGCGACGGTCAGGTGCAGCGCGTCGTTGCCCGCAGTGCGGGCCTCGGCCGCGGTCATCCGCGCCAGGATGTCCGGCGCGAAGCGGTCGCGCTCGCCGATGAAGCGCAGGCGCACGCCGCGGCGGTGCAGTTCCTCGACCTCGCGCTCCAGCGCGTTGAGGAACAGCTTCATCAGCGCGCCGACCTCGTCCTGCGGACGGCCCCAGTTCTCGCTGGAGAACGCGAACAGGGTCAGCGCCCCGATCCCGCGGCGCAGGCACCAGTCGATGCAGAGGTTCACCGCCCGGGCGCCGGCACGGTGGCCCAGCACGCGCGGACGGTGGCGGCGCTCGGCCCAGCGGCCGTTGCCGTCCATGATGACGGCGAGGTGGCGCGGGACGCCGGGCTGCGGCGGCGAAGACATGCCGGCAGGCCTCAGACGGCCATCAGTTCCTGTTCTTTCGCCTTCACGACCTCGTCGACGTCCTTGATCGCCTTGTCGGTCAGCTGCTGGATGTCCTGCTCGCTGCGGCGCTCCTCGTCTTCCGTGATCTTCTTGTCCTTCAGCAGTTCCTTGACGTGCTGGTTGGCGTCGCGGCGGATGTTGCGGATCGCGACCTTGGTGTCCTCGCCTTCGGCGTGCACATGCTTGGAGAGCTCGCGGCGACGCTCTTCGGTGAGCGGCGGCAGGTTGATGCGGATCACGGTGCCGGCGGTGTTCGGGGTCAGGCCCAGGTCGGAGGCGTAGATCGCCTTCTCGACCGCGGCGACCATCTGCTTCTCCCACGGCGTGATCGTGAGCGAGCGGGCGTCGGCGACCGCGATGCTGGCGACCTGCGACAGCGGCATGTCCGAGCCGTAGTAGTTCACCTTGAGGTGCTCGACCAGCGACGGCGACGCGCGGCCGGTGCGGACCTTGGTCAGGCTGTGGCGCAGGGATTCCACGCTTTTCGCCATGCGGGCCTGCGTGTCTTTCTTGATGTCGTTGAGCATGCCGGTTCCTGGTATCGGTCTGGTGGTGGCCGCGCGGGACGCTGGTGCGGCCGGAACGCCAAGACCGCCGATTATATGCGATGCCGCCCGCGCGCCGGTCCGGGCCGATCCGGCCGCTGGGTCCCCGCGGCGCGTCAGGCCGTGCGGCCGTCGCCGTGGGGCGCCCGGCCGCCGCAGTCGTGGTCGCAGCGCGTGCCGTGCTCGATCTGCAGGGTCGGGTGGTTGATGCCGAAGCGCGCGTCCAGTGCCTGGTGCAGTGCGTCGAGGAACGCGTCGTGGTCGTCCGCCGCGGCCCGCACCAGGTGCGCGGTCATCGCGATCTCGCCCGCGCCCAGCGACCAGATGTGCAGGTGGTGGACCGCGCTCACCCCCGGCTGCGCGGCGAGGAAGGCCTCGACCTCGGCCCGGTCCAGCCCGCGCGGCACGGCGTCCATCGCGGCGTCGAAGGCATCCCGGAGCAGGCGGAACGAGCCCACCGCCACCACCGCCGCGACCAGCGCCGCGGTCGCCGGATCCAGCCAGCGCCAGTCCAGCCACAGCATGCCGGCGCCGGCCAGCACCGCCGCCAGCGACACTGCGGCGTCGGCCATCAGGTGCAGGAAGGCGCCGCGGCGATTGAGGTCGTGCGCATGCGCGTGGCCGCCGTGGACGAACCACGCCGCGCCGAGGTTCACCACGATGCCGATCGCGGCCACCACCATCACCGGCACGCCGGGGATCTCCGGCGGCGCGGCGAAGCGGCGCAGCGCTTCCCAGCCGAGCGCGCCGCTGAAGCCGACCAGCATCAGCGCATTGCCCAGTGGCGAGAGCAGGGTGGCGCGACGCCAGCCGTAGGTGTGGCGGGCGGTCGGCGCGCGCCGCGCCATGACCATGGCGCCCCAGGCCAGCGCCAGCCCGAGGACGTCGCCGAGGTTGTGCACGGCATCGGACAGCAGCGCCAGCGAATCCGTCGCGAAGCCGTAGCCGGCCTCCAGCGCGGTGTAGGCGAGGTTGATCAGCGTCGCGAACGCGAACGCGCGGGTGCCGGAAGCGGCCGCATGCCCATGGCCACCCGGGCCATGCGCGTGGCCGTGATCGTGGTCGTGGTCGTGGTCGTGGTCGTGACTGTCGTCGTGGCGGTCCACGCGACCGTGGACGTGGTCCCGAGGATGGTCGTGGTCATGGTCATGCGCGTGGTCATGACCGTCATGGGCGTGCGGGAGCGTCATGCTCGGGATTTTCACATGCGTGCCGAAGCGGACACTATCCGTCCCGGCATGGGCTCACTTCACCCCGTGCATCATCCGCCGCAGCAGCGGCGAGGCCGCGAACGCGACCACCGCGCAGCCGATCCCCATCCACATCAGCAGCCAGAACAGGTCGGCGTACTTGGCGCCGGCCACGGCCATGTCGATGGCGGTGCCCTCGGGCACGTCCAGTGCCGCCAGCTTGCCCAGCAGCGCGGCCAGCGTTTCCGAGAACGCCGTCGCGAGGAACCACGTGCCCATCATCAGGCTGACCACGCGCGGCACCGACAGCTGCGTCACCGCCGACAGCCCGACCGGCTGCAGGCACATCTCGCCGATCTCGAGGATCAGGTAGGCCAGCACCAGCCACCACACCGTGGCCATCTGCCCGCTTGCGCCGGCCTGCTGCGCCGCCAGCGCCAGCGGCACGAAGCTCAGGCCGCCGAACAGCAGGCCGAACGCCGACTTCGTCGGCTTCGACGGGTCGCGGCCGCGCTTGTCCAGCCACGTCCACACCACCGAGAACAGCGGCGCCAGCAGCACGATGAACAGCGCGCCGAGGTAGGTCAGCGAGCCCGCGGTCTGCGGCAGCACCAGCGCGTCGCGCAGCAGGAACACCAGCATCAGCAGCATCGCCGCGCCGAACAGCCACTTCGGTGCGGTCGAGGCCGCGTTGCGGTCCGACAGCGACGCCGACACCACGAACGCCAGCGGCGCCATCAGCAGCGAGACGATCGACCAGGGCGCGCTGCCGACGAACGTCGCCAGGTCGGAGGCGAAGCCGCCGCTCCAGTCCAGTGCCGGCGTCGGCTGCACCAGCACCGGCACGATGTCCTTGGTCAGCATGCGCTCGGTGAAGGTCACCCACGAACCGTAGGTCTGCTCGTACAGCGTGTAGAACACCAGCGCGGCGAAGATCAGCGCCATCATCGCGCCCATGCGCTGCGCCTCGACGCGCGAGCAGTGGCGGGTGACGAACCACACGTACCAGAAGCCCACCAGCAGGAACACCACCGACATCAGGATCAGCGCCAGCGTCGATTCCTCGATGAAGAACGCCAGCACGCCGGCGTTGGCCGACAGCCAGATCGTGCCGAGGCCGAGCAGCGCGAACACCGCCATCGACGGCGCGTAGCGCAGCAGCGGCTTCGGCGCGGCGTCGTCGCGGCGCGCGGACTGCCACATCGACCACACGATCGCCGCCAGCGCCATCACCACGATGCCGAACGTCCAGCGCACGAGGTCCGGGCCGAGCTTGATGCGGGTCACCGCTTCCATCAGCCACGCGACCGCGAACACCGCGGCCAGCGCGATGGCATAGATGCCGAACTCGCGGCCCTTCGCCAGCGGCGCTGGCGGCTCGCCGATGCCGCGCAGGTACTTGCGGCCCCACAGGAACTGCACCAGGCCCAGCACCATGCCGATGCCCGCCGCGCCGAAACCGTAACTCCAGCCGAAGGTCTGGCCGAGGTAGCCGCAGACGATCGACGCGAACAGCGCGCCGAGGTTGATGCCGGCGACGAACAGCGAGAAGCCGGAGTCGCGGCGCGGGTCGTCCTCGCGGTACAGCCGGCCGACGATCGTCGACACGTTCGGCTTGAGGAAGCCCACGCCCATGATGATCAGCGCCAGCGACAGGTACATCGCGCGCAGCGCGCCGTCGTCGCGGGTGACGACGCCGTTCGCGACCGTGGCGGCGTGGCCCTCGATGCTCATGCCCGCGTGGCCCAGCACCAGCAGCAGTCCGCCGAAGATCACCGCCCGGCGCATGCCGAGGAAGCGGTCGGCGAGCATGCCGCCGAACACCGGCACGCAGTAGACCAGCCCGCCGTAGGCGCCGAGCAGGTCCAGGCCCGCGCGGTCGCCGAACTTGTGGTGTTGCAGCAGGAACAGCAGCAGCAGCGCCTTCATGCCGTAGAAGGAGAAGCGCTCCCACATCTCGGTGAAGAAGCAGACGTAGACGCCCTTGGGGTGTCCGAACAGCTCGTCGGAGGACGGCACGGCGACGGTGGCGGCGGTGGACGACAAGGCGGACTCCGGGGCGTGCGGGCGACGGAGGAGTATAGCCGCCGCCCCGGGGGCGCCCCGTTCATGCACGGCGAGCGCGCCCCTGCCTTTCGGGCTATGCCGGTCCGGGGTGTCCGGCCTACCATCGGCGGTCGACCTCACCCAGGACGTTCCGATGTCTCCGACCCGCCTTTCCCTCTGCCTCGCGCTGGCGCTGGCGCCGCTCGCCGTCCACGCTGCCGCGCCTGCCGAAGCCGCGCGCGGACTGCAGCCGCGCGATCTGGCCACGCTCGATCGCTACTCGTCGCCTACGCTCTCGCCCGACGGCCGCCTGCTGGTGTTCGCCAAGCGCGTGGTCGACTTCGACGCCAACAAGGGCAGCAGCGGGCTGTGGATCGAGAACCTCGTCGCCCGCGACGCGGCGCCGCCGAAGCGGCTCACGCCCGAGGGCTGGAACGTGAACTCGCCGGCGTTCTCCACCGACGGCAGGACCGTGTACTTCCTCAGCGCCAAGTCCGGCAGCCAGCAGCTGTACGCGATCCCCGCCGCCGGCGGCACGCCCAGGCAGATCACCGACCTGCCGCTCGACGTCGGCACCTACAAGTTCTCGCCCGACGGCAAGCAGGTCGCGCTCGGCCTGGAAACCTATCCCGACTGCGCCGGCGACCTCGGCTGCACGAAGCAGAAGGCGGACGCGGCCGGCAAGCGCAAGACCACCGGCGTGGTGTTCGACCGCATGTTCATCCGCCACTGGGACGCGTGGAACGAGGGCAAGCTCAACCGGATCTTCGTCGCGCAGATCGGCGATGCCGCGATCAGCGCGCCTATCAAGGCTGCGACGCTGGTCGGTGCCGACGTGATCGGCGACGTGCCGTCGAAGCCGTTCGGCGGCGACGACGAATTCGCCTGGTCGCCCGACGGCAAGTCGCTGGTGCTGTCGGCACGCAAGGCCGATCGCACCGAGCCGTGGAGCACCAACTTCGACCTGTACCTCGTCGCCGCCGACGGCCAGGGCAAGGCGCGCAACCTGACCGAGGCGAACCAGGCCTGGGACACCGGACCGGTGTTCTCCGCCGACGGCAAGACGCTGTACTACCGCGCAAAGGCGCGCCCGGGCATCGAGGCCGACCGTTTCGCGCTGATGGCGATGGACCTCGCGTCCGGCAAGACCCGCGAGATCGCGTCGAAGTGGGACGCCTCCGCGGACGGCATCACGCTGTCGGTCGACGGCCAGTCGATCTACACCACCGCGCAGGAACTCGGTCGCCATCCGCTGTTCTCGGTGTCGCTGAAGAACGGCGAAGTCACTTCGATCTGGAAGGACGGCTCGGTGTCGTCGTTCGCGCTGGCCGGCGGCACGCTGGCGATCGCGTCGAACTCGATGAAGACCGGCGACGTGATCCTCACCACGACCGCCGACGGCAAGGGTAAGGCCCGCGCGATCACCCCGACTGCCGGCGAGATGCTGCCGGCGGTGCGCTTCGGCGACTACGAGCAGTTCGCCTTCCCCGGCTGGAACGACGAGACCGTGCACGGCTACGTGGTCAAGCCGTGGAACTACGAGGCCGGCAAGAAGTACCCGGTCGCGTTCCTCATCCATGGCGGCCCGCAGGGCAGCTTCGGCGACGGCTGGAGCTACCGCTGGAACCCGCAGACCTACGCGGGCCAGGGCTACGCGGTGGTGATGATCGACTTCCACGGTTCGACCGGCTACGGCCAGAAGTTCACCGACGCGATCAGCCAGCACTGGGGCGACCGCCCGCTGGAAGACCTGCAGAAGGGCTGGGACGCGGCGCTGAAGAAGTACGCGTTCCTCGACGGCGGCCGCGCCTGCGCGCTGGGCGCCAGCTACGGCGGCTTCATGGTCAACTGGATCGCCGGCAACTGGAACGCACCGTGGAAGTGCCTGGTCAGCCACGACGGCGTGTTCGACCAGCGCATGATGGGCTATGCCACCGAGGAACTGTGGTTCACCGAGTGGGAGCAGGGCGGCACGCCGTTCGAGGTCGCGAAGAACTACGAGAAGTTCAACCCGGTCGACCACGTGTCGAAGTGGAAGGTGCCGATGCTGGTCATCCACGGCCAGCAGGATTTCCGCATCCCGGTCGAGCAGGGCATCGGCGTGTTCACCGCGCTGCAGCGCCAGGGCATCGAGTCGAAGTTCCTGTACTTCCCCGACGAGAACCACTGGGTGCTGAAGCCGCAGAACAGCGTGCAGTGGCACGAGACGGTCAACGGCTGGCTGAAGCAGTACATCGGCAACTGAGTCCGCCGTCATCGCAACTACGCGAAGCCCCGGTCCGCGCCGGGGCTTCGTCGTTTCAGGCGTCGCGCGCGATGCTCATTCCGGCGGGCGGCGATATGCCGAGCGACGCACCATCCATTCCGACAGCAGCAGCGCGCCGAACGCCAGCGCCAGCGACACCGCGGCGAGGCGCAGCATGCCGTCGCCGCCGTCGGGGCGTTCGATCAGTGTGTACATCGCCAGCGCGATTGTGCGCGTCTCGCCGGGGATGTTCGACACGAAGCTGATCGTCGCGCCGAATTCGCCCAGCGCCTTCGCGAACGCGAGGCTCATGCCGGCGACGATCCCGGGCAGGCTCAGCGGCAGCGTCACCTGGCGGAACGCCGCCCACGGCCGCGCGCCGAGGCCCGATGCGGCTTCGTGCACCTCGCGCGGGATCGCTTCCATCGACAGCCGGATCGCGCGCACGAACAGCGGGAACGCCATCACCGCGGCGGCGATCACCGCGCCCGCCCAGCGGAACGCGAAGCGGATGCCGAACCACGCGTCGAGCCAGTGTCCGATCTCGCCCTGCCGGCCCAGCAGCACCAGCAGCACGTAGCCGGTCAGCACCGGCGGCATCAGCAGCGGCAGGTGGATCAGCGCGTCGAGCAGCGCCTTGCCGCGGAACCGGCCGCGCGCCAGCACGTGCGCGGCCAGCACCGCGAACGGCAGCGACACCGCGACCGCCAGCGCGGCGACGCGCAGGCTGAGGAAAATCGCCGAGGTTTCCTCCGGCGCGAACACGTCAGGGCGCGGTGAACCCGGCGCGCGCGAACGCGGCCTGCGCCTCGCGTCCGCGCAGGTACGCGAGGAAGCCCGCGCTGCGGCGCGCGTCGGCGGCGCGCACGCGCGCGGCCGGGTACACGATGCGCGGATGTGTGCGCGCGGGGAACGTCGCGGCCACGCGCACGCGCGGTTCGGCCCGCGCGTCGGTGGCGTAGACGATGCCCAGCGGCGCCTCGCCGCGGGCGACGAACGCCAGTGCGCCGCGCACGTTGTCGCTCTGGGCGAGGTGCGCGGACACCGTCGTCCACAGGTCGAGCGTCGTCAGTGCGGCGCGGCCGTAGCGGCCTGCCGGGACGGTGGTCGTTTCCGCCATCGCGAGGCGGCCGCTGCCGAGCGCCTGCGCCAGCCCGCGCTGCGTGAGCGCGACCGCGCGCGGGCCGCCGTCCGCGGGCGCGATCAGCACCAGCCGGTTGCCGACGAGGTCGAAGCGCGTCGCGGGATCGATCGCGCCCTGCGCCTGCAGCGTGTCCATCCACTGCTCGTCGGCGGAGACGAACACGTCCGCCGGCGCGCCCTGCGCGATCTGCTTCGCCAGCGCGGCGCTGCCGGCGTAGCTGATCTTCACCTGCTGTCCGCTGCGTTTCGTCCACGCAGCCGCGACGTCGTCGAGGCTGCCCTGCAGGCTGGCGGCGGCGAAGACGAGGATGGGTTCGGGCGCGGGTTTCGCCGGTGCGGCGATGGCGGTCGCGGCGACCGCGAGCATGAACAACGACAGCAGGGCGACGATCCGGCGACTCATGCGTGGGGACCAGGGGCGGGCGGTCCAGCCTACACCAGCGGCACGACCGGCCGCGCTCTGCCTGCCGCGCTCAGCAGCAGCGCGAGCTTCCGCGTCCGTAGCGCGCCTGCACGCGATCGGCGAAGAACGCCTCGCGGGTCATCGGCACGCGGTCCGGATGGCGACGCCGCAGGTGCGCGACGTACAGGTCGTAGTCCGGCACGCCGACGATCAGCCGGCCGGTCTGCGCCAGCCAGCGCCACGCCGCGCGCAGCGGCTCAACGAACGGCGTCGAGCGCGACATGCGGCGTCTCCTGCACGCTCGGCTGCGCCTGGCGGCGCGCGGCCAGCGCGGCGCGCAGCCCCAGCACCAGCATCAGCACCACCACGCCCATGAACAGCACGCACAGCGCGGCGTCGAGCTGGTTGTTGGACACGATCCGCTGCATCTCCTGCAGGCTCTTCGCCGGTGCGACCAGTTCGCCCTTCGCCAGCGCGTCGCCGTACTTGCGTGCGTTGGCGAGGAAGCCGATCTTCGGATCGTCGTGGAAGAGCTTCTGCCAGCCCGCGGTCATCGTGCAGACCAGCAGCCACGTCGTCGGCAGCAGCGCCACCCACAGGTAGCTGTCGCGCTTCATCTTCACCAGCGCCACGCAGACGAAGATCATCGCCATGCCGGCGAGCATCTGGTTGGCGATGCCGAACAGCGGCCACAGCGTGTTGATGCCGCCGAGCGGATCGGCCACGCCCTGGTACAGGAACCAGCCCCAGCCGGCGACCGCCAGCCCGGTGCAGACGAGGTTCGCGGTCCAGCTCTCGGTGCGGCGGAACGGCGCGTAGGCCACGCCGATCACTTCCTGGATCATGAAGCGCGCCACGCGCGTGCCGGCGTCGATCGTGGTGAGGATGAACAGCGCCTCGAACAGGATCGCGTAGTGGTACCAGAACGCCAGCATGCCGTCGCCGCCGAACAGGCCGTGCAGGATCTGCGCCATGCCCACCGCCAGCGTCGGCGCGCCGCCGGCGCGCGACAGCACGGTGGTCTCGCCGATCTCGCGCGCGGCCGCGGTCAGCGCGTCGGGCGTGATCGTGAAGCCCCAGGCCGAGATCGCCTGCGCCGCGGATTCGGGCGTCGTGCCGATCAGCGCCGCCGGCGCGTTCAGCGCGAAATACAGGCCCGGGTCGAGCACGCAGGCCGCGATCAGCGCCATCACCGCGACGAACGCTTCCATCAGCATGCCGCCGTAGCCGATCAGGCGCGCGTCGCGCTCGTTCTCCAGCATCTTCGGCGTGGTGCCGCTGCTGATCAGCGCGTGGAAACCGGAGATCGCGCCGCAGGCGATGGTGATGAACAGGAACGGGAACAGCTTGCCCGCGAACACCGGGCCGGTGCCGTCGGCGAAACGGGTGATCGCCGGCATCCGCAGATCCGGCAGGGCGACGCAGATCGCCAGCGCCAGCAGCACCACGGTACCGATCTTCAGGAACGTGCTGAGGTAGTCGCGCGGCGCCAGCAGCAGCCACACCGGCAGCACCGCGGCGACGAAGCCGTAGCCGATCAGCATCCACGCCAGCGCTTTCCCGTCGAAGGTGAAGCGGGCTGCCCAGTCCGGCGACGCGGCGACGTGGCCGCCCGCCCAGATCGACAGCAGCAGCAGCGCGAGGCCGATCAGCGAGACTTCGAGGATGCGGCCCGGCCGCAGCCAGCGCAGCCACACGCCCATCAGCAGCGCGATCGGGATGGTCGCCGCCACCGTGAACGTGCCCCACGGGCTGGTCGCCAGCGCCTTCACGACGACCAGGCCCAGCACCGCGAGCAGGATCACCATGATCGCGAGGATGCCGACCATCGCCACCAGCCCGGCGGTGTGGCCCAGTTCGCTGCGGATCATGTCGCCCAGCGAGCGACCGTCGCGGCGCACCGACAGGAACAGCACCAGGAAGTCCTGCACCGCGCCGGCCAGCACCACGCCGAACAGGATCCAGAGCATTCCCGGCAGGTAGCCCATCTGCGCTGCCAGCACCGGCCCGACCAGCGGGCCCGCGCCGGCGATCGCGGCGAAATGGTGGCCGAACAGCACGCGCCGGTCGGTCGGCACGTAGTCCAGGCCGTCGTTGCGCCGCCACGCCGGCGTCGCCCGGGTCGGGTCCAGCCGCAGCGCGTGGTCGGCGATGTACTTCGAGTAGAAGCGGTAGCCGATCGCGAACACCGACACCGCCGCCGCCAGGATCCAGAACGCGCTGATCGTCTCGCCTCGGGACAGGGCCACCGTGCCCAGCGCGAAGGCGCCGAAGATCGACACCGCGCCCCAGCCCACCGCCTTCATCGCCGTCATCGTCGCGCTCCGCCTGGTGTCGTCCCCGGTCGCCTCGACCGTGCGGAAAGGGTGTCGCCGAACAGCCCCGCGGTCACTGCGCGGTGCGGCATGGGACGCTTGCCGCCGCGGGGGGGCGGCAGCGGACCGCGCGGCCCCCCCCCGCCCCGGGGGGGGGGGGGGGGGGGCCCGCCGGGGGGGGGCGGGGCGCTCGGAGCGGTGGAAGGCGATGCGCTCGTGACCATGGAGCGGCCCGCGATTCCTGCGTGCGGCATGTGCGCGCCTGCCGCCACGTCGCCCCTCATCCGGCCTTCGGCCACCTTCTCCCCGCAGGCGGGGAGAAGGAACAACGACGACCTTCTTCGCGTTTGACTTTCCCTCAAGCGGAAAGAAGGATTGCTGCAGGCGGGACGCAAAGGACGTCGGCGCTTCGCTTGTCCCTCTCCCCGCGTGCGGGGAGAGGGTGCCCGCAGGGCGGGTGAGGGGAGCGATCGGAGCGGTGGAAGGCGATGCGGTCGTGACCATGGAGCGGCCCGCGATTCCTGCGTGCGGCATGTGTGCGCTTGCTGCGGCTTCGCCCCTCATCCGGCCTTCGGCCACCTTCTCCCCGCGGGCGGGGAGAAGGAACAACGACGACCTTCTCCGCGTTTCCCTCACCCACGGGCGGGAAGAAGGATTGCTTCCAGCCGTGATGCGAGGAACGTCGCCGCTTTGCATGTTTCTGTTCCCGTGCGTGGTGCGAAGTAACGCCGACGGTATTGCCTGCGCGTCGTGTCGACCTTTCCGCGATCACTCCGCGTCGTCCCTCTCCCCGCTTGCGGGGCGAGGGTGCCCGCAGGGCGGGTGAGGGGCGGCGAGTGCGGCCACGATCGCCGTCAGGACGTCGTCCATCCGGAGCAGGACATCATCGTTCCGGAAGCGGATCACGCGGAATCCCTGTGTTTCCAGCCAGCGCGTGCGGGCGTCGTCGTACGCTGCGCGATCGAGATGCTGGCTGCCATCGACTTCGACGATCAGCCTGGCTTCAAGGCACACAAAGTCCGCGACGAATCGGCCGATGGCGTGCTGTCGTCGGAACTTCCGGTCGAGCAGGCGCCGGTCGCGCACGTATTGCCACAGCGCACGTTCGGCATCGGTCTGCTGCCGGCGCAGAGTGCGCTCGTGATGACGGGGGCGGGGTCCGCGCATGGGCATGTTCCGGATCGATGCCGGAAGGATGCTGTGGTGGATGATGTGCGGAGATCGGGATTGTCCGAACGCAATGTCGGTGAACGGCGTGGCGTGCGGGGTCCAGTACCGATCGATGCGCGGAGGCGGGTTGCGAGCGTCTCAGCCCTACAGCCACTTCACCTTCTTCAGATAGCGGTACAGCACGATGCAGATCGTCGCGACGACGAGGATCATCACCGCGTAGCCGTGGCGGGTGTGGATCTCGGGCATGAACTCGAAGTTCATGCCGTACCAGCTGGCGAGCAGCGTCGGCACGGCGAGCAGGCCGGCCCAGCCGGCGAGTTTCTTGACCACTTCGCCCTGGTGGATGGCGACCATCGACAGGTTCACGCTGAGCGCGGCGCCGAGCATCTCGCGCAGGGTGTCGATGCCGTCGTTGACGCGGACCACGTGGTCGAGCACGTCGCGCAGGTAGAGCTTGGCCTCGTCGGAGAACAGCGCCATCGGGCTGCGGCTGAGCTGCGCCAGGATGTCCTGCAGCGGCGCGACGGCGAGCCGCAGTTGCGTGAGTTCCTTCTTCAGCTCGTACAGCTTGACTATGGTGTCCTTGCGCCAGGTCTCGGCGAAGATCTCCTGCTCGAGGTCGTTCAGTTCGTCGCGGAAGTCGTTGACGATGGGCTGGTAGTTGTCGACGATGAAATCGAGGATGCCGTACAGCGCGAACGCCGGGCCCTGCGCGAGCAGCTCCGGTTCGCGCTCGAAACGGTCGCGCACCAGCCGGTACGACAGCGACGCGCCGTGGCGCACGGTCACGAGGAAGCGCGGGCCGATGAAGACATGCGTTTCGCCGAAGCGCACGTGGCCGTCGACCAGCTGCGCGGTGTGCACGGCGATGAACAGCGACTTGCCGTAGGCCTCGATCTTCGGGCGCTGGTGCGCGTGGTGCGCGTCCTCGATCGCGAGGTCGTGCAGGCCGAATTCCTCCTGCAGCTTGTCGAGCAGCGGCTCCTCGGGTTCGTACAGGCCGACCCAGACGAAGCTGCCGTCGTCGACCGCGAGCGCGTCGCTGATGTCGTCCAGGCCGATGTCGGTGCGCACGCCCTGGCGGTACACGGCGCAATTGACCACGCAGGCCGGCAGCGAGGGCGCGGCGGCGGGGGCGGGAGACGGCGTCTGCATGCGCGGCATCGTGCCGCGATCGGCCGGCATCGGCAAGCGCGATGCGGCCCCGCCGCGCGGACGGTCAGGCCGCGGCCGGCGTGCGGCCCGCGCCGCGCCACAGCGCGACGTGGATCGGCACCAGCAGCGCGATCCAGTGCGCGTCGGCCTGCGGCGGATTGGCCAGCCAGTAGACGAACACGGCCAGCGTGGCGGCCGCGGCCTGCAGCGCCAGCACCCGGTCGAACAGCCGTCCCGGCGCGCGTCCGCGCAGCCCGCGCCACAGGCCGGGCAGCAGCAGCCACGCCGTCGGCATGAACAGCAGCAGGTTGCGGTTGGCCCAGGCGAAGCGGTGCTCGGTTCCGATCCACAGCAGCAGCATCACGCTGCCGAGCAGCGCGGCCGCCAGCCAGAAGCCGCCGGCGATCACCAGCGCCGTGCGCGGCGCGCGTGCGTGCAGCAGGCGCCATGCGAGCGCGATGCCCAGCCCGGCCAGCAGCCACGGCGACCACGGCTGCGGCTGTTCGCCCGGTTCCGGTGCGAGTCGATGCGGCACGACGACCTCTTCGGACGCCACCAGCGGCCGGCCGTCGGGCAGGCGCGTCTCGCGCAGGCCTTCGGCGAGGCGCATCGGCACGTAGGCTTCTTCCCACAGCGACATCGGTGCGTCGGCGGCCGGCCCAAGGCCGACGTCGAAGCCCCAGCGCATCCACCACGCGGGGCGCGCGAGGCGCACGGCCTCGCTGCGATAGGTGTTGCCGCGCGAGCGCGAAGTCAGCTGCCGGCGCAGGTCGCCGCCGAGCGCGCGGTCGATCGCGTCGCGCACGCGCGTGGCGCAGTTGTCGGTGAAGTACTCGTAGCGGTAGCGCGCGTGCTGCGGCTGGGCGTTCTCCGCCAGCGCGCGGGCCATCGCGTCGGCCTGCGCGGGCGCGAGGTCCAGCCACTGGATGCGCACGCCGCGGCCGGTCTCGCGGTAATAGCGCAGGTCGTCGTTCCACGGCAGCTCGGCCAGCCGGTAGACCATGTCGCCGTGCACGAAGCGCCCGACGAAGCCGTCCTCGCCGGGATCGAAGATGCCGAAGTTGTACGACACCGGCTCCAAGCCGGGATATTCGACGACGATCGCGTTGTGGCCGAAGCGCTCGAAGAAGATCTCGCCCGGCAGCATCGTCGCCACGCCGATGCGCGGCGCGGGCGCGGTGACGGGCACTGACACTGGTATGGGCGCCGCGGCCTGCGCGACGGCCACGCAGAGCAGCGCGAGCATCGCCGCGCACAGGGCGACGAGGCCGGCGCGCGCGCGCCTAGCCCGCATGCACGCTCACGTGCAGCGTGTGCAGCCGGCGCGCATCCGCGCGGGCGACGCGGAAACCGAAACGCGCCAGCGTCAGTTCCTCGCCGGCTTCCGGCAGGTGGCCGATCGCTGCGGTGACGAGGCCGCCGATGGTGTCGTACTCGTCGTCGGCGAAATCGGCGCCGAAGCGCGCGTTGAAATCCGCGATCGGGGTGAGCGCATCGACCAGGTACTGGCCGTCGGCCTGCGCCGCGATCAGCGCGTCCGGGTCCTGCGCATCGTCGTGCTCGTCGTCGATCTCGCCGACGATCTGTTCCAGCACGTCCTCGATGGTGACGAGGCCGGAGACGCCGCCGTATTCGTCGATCACGATCGCCATGTGGTTGCGCGACTGGCGGAACTCGCGCAGCAGGATGTCCAGGCGCTTGGTTTCCGGCACCAGCACGGCCGGACGCAGCAGTTCGCGCACGCTGCCCGGGCCGTCGTCGGCGACCACGCCGCGCAGCAGGTCCTTCGCCAGCAGGATGCCGAGGATCTCGTCCTTGTCCTCGCCGTGCACGGGGAAGCGCGAATGGCCGGATTCGACCACCTGCTTCATCAGCGGCACGAACTTGCCGTCGACCGGCAGCGCGACCATCTGCGCGCGGGGGATCATGATGTCGCCGACGGTGAGGTCGGAGATGGCCACGGCGCCTTCCATGATCCGCAGCGTGTCGGCGTCGATCACGCCGTCGGCCTGCACGTCGCGCAGCAGCTCGACCAGATCGTCCTGATTGTCGGGCTCGCCGGAGATCGCGGCCGTCAGGCGGGAAAACCAGGAGCGCCGCTTCTCGGGGCCCTTCTCCTGCGGTTTCGCGGCGCCTTCCGGCGCGCGGGTACTGTCGTCCTCGGACATCGTCGTCTTGGGGGCGCCCGTGCGGGCGGTGGGCCAGTGTAACGCGTCCGGCCGGAGGGCGTCCCGGCGCCGCGGGGACGGACCGGTTCAGTCCTGCACGCGGTAGGGATCGTCGATGCCCAGTCCGGCGAGGATCTCGCGTTCCAGCCGTTCCATGCATTCGGCCTCGCGCTCGTCCTGGTGGTCCATGCCCAGCAGGTGCAGCACGCCGTGCACGGTCATGTGCGCGTAATGGTGCGCGACCGCCTTGCCCTGTTCGGCGGCCTCGCGCGCCACCACCGGCGCGCACAGCACCAGGTCGCCCATCAGCGGCAGGGTCACGCCCTTCGGCAGCTTCACGCCTTCGGGCATTTCGCCCGGGAAGCTGAGCACGTTGGTCGCGTAGTCCTTGCCGCGGTAATGGCGGTTGAGCGCGCGGCCCTCGTCTTCGCCGACGATGCGGATCGCGATGTCGGCCTCGCGGATGCGGCCCTGTGCCGCCGCCGCGACCCAGCGCCGGAAACTCGGCGCCGCCGGCACCCCGGCGCGCCCGGTCGCGTAACCGACCGCGACGTCGAGGCGGACCGGGCCGCGGGTCACGGCGTCTCGCCCCAGTCGGACGGGTCGTAGTCGATGACGACGATCGTGGCGTCCTTCGGCTCCTCTTCGATCGCCTCGTCCCGACTGTCGAAACAGTGGCGTTCGATTCCCGCGTCCGATCCGCCGATGATCTGCAGCAGCAGATCGCCGACCGATCCGCCTTCGTCCATCGTGTTCGGGTCGATCGAGATCGACGTCTGCGAACAGCCGCCGATGTTGGACACCACGATCGCGGGGACCAGCGATCGCATGGTCCGATCGGCCAGCGATTCGAAGGTCGCCTGATCGATCTTCGACTCCGGGGCGGAGATGCGGCCCTTGACGTAGTAGAGCTGGCGATGGAACAGATAGCCGCGTGAATACGTCGGTACGGGCTCGCCGCCGGCTTTCGCGGGCATGCGGTAACGGAGGTCCATGCGCCGTCCGATGATCGGTTTCGACGCAACGGCCGCGAGCATCGCCTCGAATTCGGAGCCTTTCGCCGTCTTGCCGGGGGTGCCCGCTTCCGGATCATAGGACGTGGACGGGAGGCTCGACGAAGCAGGGGGCGCGTC
>JBQCJG010000307.1:0-6438 GCA_051952955.1 Lysobacteraceae bacterium
GGCCGCGGCCGCGCCCGACGCCGCCAGCCGTGCGTCGCCGGCGTACTGGCACGCCTGGGCCGGCGCGCGTCGCGACATGCTCGACGGGCGCTTGATCCTCGATCGCGAACACGGCGCGCTGGCCGGCTACCGCCGCGCGCAGCACCTCACCGACGACCCGTGGCTGCAGGCGCTGGCGCTGCTGCAGCAGGCGATGGTGTGGCGCCGCGCCGGCAACGCCGACGCCGCGCGCGCGGTGCTGGCCGAGCTCGACCGCCACTGGCACGACGAGCAATCGCCGGAGCATGCGTGGCTGGGCGCGATGGTCGCGATCGTGCGCGCGTGGTGCGCCTACGCCGGCCGCGATGCGCAGGCGGCGAAGCAGATCCTGCGCCAGGCCACCGAGGACCCGCGCTGGACCGGGCTGTTCCAGTACCACCCGCGGGTGCGCAGCGAGCACGCCAACCTGCAGGCGCTGATCCACCGCGCGCTGGCGCTGGACGACGCCGTCGACATCGCCGAACGTAGCGCCGCGGCGCGCACCGCGGTGCAGTACTACCGCGTCGCGATCGCGCTGGCGAACGAGGCCGAACTGTTCGACGCCGCGGCCTCCACCGCGAGCAACCTCGGCTGGTCGCTGTGGCTGTTCCAGCGCTGCGGCCTGGACGTGCCGGGCGAGGACGGCGAACCGCTGCGATGGATCGGCCTGGCCGCATGGCTGAGCGGCCGCCACGGCGTGGGCGGCGGCGGCTGGAACACGATCTACCTGCTGCGCATGGTGCGGCGCGGCGGCCCGGAGACGCCGCATCCGCGGCTGGACGCCTTCCGTCGCTGGCCGGTGCTGTCGCCGGAGGCGTTCCGCGCGCTGATCGCGCCGATGACGTTGCACGTGGAATGGCCGTCGTGGCGCGAACTGGCTGCGGCCATGCAGGCCGACGTCGATGCCGGCCGGGTGCAGGTCGATGCGCTGCAGCGCGCGAACGTGCTGCTGGAAGTGGCGTGGTACGAGGCCTACGACGGCGATCCCGCGCGCGCGGCCGATGCGGTCGCGCGCCTCCGCCGACGCCTGCGCGAGCTGACGCCGGCGGACCGGCTGTTCTTCCGCGATGCGCTGCGTCGGCTGCCGCAGACGATCGCCTGAGAGGCGCTTCGCACCGTCTGAACCGCGGCGGCACCGCGGGCATGCGGCCGGCGGCCGGTTCGCGCTAAGCTGCGGGTCCGTTCCGCCGGAATCGACGCGCGCATGCGAACCCTCATCCTGCTCCGCCATGCCCACGCCGAACCGGCCGCCGCCGGCCAGGTCGACGCCGACCGCGCGCTGTCCGCGGAGGGCCTGGCCGAAGCCGAGGCCGCCGGCCGCTGGCTGGCCGAACAGGCGCTGGTCCCCGATCGCGTCCTGTGTTCGCCGGCGCGACGCACGCGCGAGACCCTGGAGGCCGTGCTGCGCGGCATCGGATTCGTCGAACAGCGGCTGGCCGATGCCATCTACGAAGCGACCCCGGGCGCGCTGGCGGAACTGGTCGACGAACACCGGGAGATCGACCGGCTGATGCTGGTCGGCCACAACCCCGGGCTGGAGCGGCTGGCGGCGCTGCTGCACAGCGGCCAGTCCGGCGACTACCGCGGCATGCCGCCCGGCAGCATCGCGGTGCTCGAATTCAGCGGCGACGGCGCGGTCGAGCCCGGCTCGGCGACGCTGTCCGCCTTCTGGTGGCCGTGAGGTCGACGGCGACGCCCGTCGCCTGTCTCGCGGTCTGCACGCTGCTGGCGGCAGCGCAGGCCGCCGGGGCGGCGGAGATCGACACCGCGACGACCCGCATCGGCTTCACCCTCAAGACGCGCTGGGGCCAGGTGCTGCAGGGCCGCTTCCCGAAATACGGCGGCGAGATCGAGACCCTCGAAGACGGCCGCCACCGCGTGCGCCTGCGCCTCTCGGCGCGCGACATCGAGATCGTCGGCCACCCGAGCTACACCGGCATGACCCGCGGCGACGGCTTCTTCCAGGCCGACCGCTTCCCGGACGTGGAGTTCGTGTCCGAACCGTATGCCCCCGCGCTGCTGGACACCGGCGGCAAGCTCGCCGGCGAGCTGACCATCCGCGACGTGCAGCGGCGCGAGACCTTCGCGATCGCGCCCGGCGCCTGCGCGCGTCCCGCCCGCGACTGCGACGTGGTCGCCACCGGCAGCGTCCGCCGCACCGACTACGGCGTCGACCGCTGGGTGTTCGCGGTGTCGGACCTGGTGCGGTTCACGCTGCGGTTGCGCGTGCGCGAGGACGGCGAATGACCCTGCGCGCGCTGTGCGTCGCCGCCTGCGCGCTCGCGCTGGGCGCGTGCTCGACGCTCTCCACCGCCGACCAGGCGAAGGTGGCCGCGGTGGTCACCGCCGCGCGCAGCACCGAGGTCACGTGCACCCGCGACGACGCCTGCGCGCGGCCGTCGCCGCTGCGCGCGCTGGGCGTGCGCGCGGCCGGCGGCGTGCAGGCGGAGGTGCCCGGCGTCGCGCCCGAAGACACGGTGGCGCCCGCAGCCGCCGAAATCGAAGCGACGGCAGCCACGCTGCCTGCACCGGCCGTCGCCGCGACCGCGCCGCAGCACTACGCGCTGATCCTCGACTACGGCCAGGACGCGCTGCTGGCGCGGCTGGACCTGATCCGCGGCGCGCAGCGCAGCATCGACGTGCAGACCTACATCTTCGACGAGGACGATGCCGGGCATCTCATCCTCGACGAACTGCTGGCCGCGGCGCGGCGCGGCGTGAAGGTGCGGCTGCTGGTCGACCAGCTCGCGGCGCTCAAGCGCGTGGACACGCTGGCGGCGCTGGCCGGCGCCCACGCCAACTTCGAGATGCGGGTCTACAACCCGGTGCTGGGCCGCGCGCACTTCGGCTATCCGATGTACGCGTGGGCGACGATCTGCTGCTTCCGCCGGCTCAACCAGCGCATGCACAACAAGCTGATCGTGGTCGACGACCTGGTCGGCATCACCGGCGGCCGCAACTACCAGAACGATTACTACGACTGGGACGCGCGCTACAACTTCCGCGACCGCGACGTGCTGGTCGCAGGCCCCGCGGTGGCCGACATGGCCGCGCATTTCGAGGAGTTCTGGAACGCGCCGCTGAGCACGCCACTGTGGCGGCTGCGCGACGTCGGCCAGCTGGTGCTGCGCGACGGCGTGCCGGCGGTGCAGCATCCCCCGCCGGAACTGCCGAAGCGGGTGGAGACCATCGGCCGCGATGCCGACGACGCCGCGCTGGTGCGCAGCCGCCTGGTCGACATGGCGATGCCGGTGCGCGACCTGCGCTACATCGGCGATCGCCCGGAGAAACACGGCGACACGCCGGGCGGGCCCGCGGCGTCGTCCCACCTGCTGCGCGAACTGATCGCCTCCTCGCAGCGCCGGGTGCTGCTGCAGACGCCCTACCTGGTGCTGTCGAAGCCGGCGCAGAAGCTGTTCCGCGAACTCCAGCAGCGCGAACGGCGGCCTCGCGTGGTGGTGTCCACCAACAGCCTCGCCGCCACCGATGCCTTCATTCCCTACGCACTGTCGTACAAGTACAAGCGCCGCTACCTGCGCGACTACAAGTTCGAGATCCACGAGTTCAAGCCGTTCCCGCAGGATGCGCCGATCGACGTGGAGGCGACCGGCACCGTCGAGGTGACCTGGGACGAGGACGGCACGCCGATGGTGCTGCGCGACCCGAAGGCGCATGCGCATCCGTCAGCGGCCGCCGGCAGCGGCAGCCGCTCGCCGGACCGGCCCACACCGCTGGCGCGCGAGTATTCGGCGCTTCGCTATTCCAAGCGCGGCAGCAACGAACGCGTGCCGCTGCTGCGCGGCGGGACCCGTTTCGGCCTGCACGCGAAGTCGGTGGTGATCGACGACCGCATCGGCATCATCGGCAGCCACAACTTCGATCCGCGCGGCGACGACTACAACACCGAGGGCGTGGTGGTGGTCGAGGATCCCGCGTTCGCGCAGGCGCTGGCGGCCAGCATCGAGCGCGACATGCGCCCGGAGAACGCGTGGACCATCGCGCGCCGCGACAAGCCGCCGGTGTTCTCGGGGCTGGAGTACTCGCTGGCGAAATTCTCCGAACACCTGCCGCTGTTCGACTTCTGGCCGGTGCGCTACGCCACCAGCTACGAGTTCGTGCCCGGGCCCGAATGCCCGACGCCGCTGTCGCCGCGCGATCCGGAGTTCCGCCGCTGCTATCGCCCGGTCGGCGACTTCCCGGAAGTGGCGCCGGCGATCCGTCCGCTGACCCGCATCTTCACCGCGTTCGGCGCGGGGCTGGCGCCGATCCTGTAGGCGGGCCCCGGCCCGCCGTCCTGCCTCTTTTCGCGCGTCCGTGTCCTTGCCGGACGGCTTCGGCGTGTCCGCGGGGCGACCGTTCGTCGGCCGCCTTTCACGTCGTTTCCATATGAATCAACGGGTTGCCTGTGCCCCATCGGCTGGGTGACTTCCGGCACAGGTGAATTGCTGGATAGGTGTTGTACTTTACCAACACACCAATTCACACCGACCTTCCGGAGCACGCCATGAACCGCCTCGACACCCCCGTCCGTTCCTCGACCCCCGCCGCGGTCGCCGGCGCCCGGGTCGTCCCCTTCACCGCAGCCCGCCGCGAACGCGATTTCGGCGTGGGCTACGGCCGGAGCAGCGGTTACGCGATGGATCGCCGCTACACCAGCGACTGGGGCCCGGCGCGCTTCCGCTGCGCCTGATTCCGAGTCTCTGTCCCGATCCCTCCCCCTTGCAACGCCCGGACGTCACGTCCACTCCCTACCGGATCCCACCATGAACGCCCTTCGTCTCCCCGCCCCGTCCCCCCGCCCGCGCGCCGGCCTGTCGGCCGCCCCGGTGATCCGCTATCGCGAACGCGACTTCGGCATCGGCTACGGCACCAGCAGCGGTTACGCGATGGATCGCCGCTACACCAGCGACTGGGCCGCCGCGCCGTTCCGCTGCCGCTGAAGCGGGACGCCGCTCCACGACACTGTTCTCCCACCCGACCGCGGCGCGCGTCCTCTCCCTCCGCGCGCCGCGGTCGGGCCCGGCAGGGGCTCGGGTATCCTTGCCGGATGACTGCCCCCGCCCCTGCCGTGTTCCGGCGCATCGCCACCCCCGACCAGCTCAACGCGTTCAGCGCCGACACGGCGATGGCCTCGCTGGGCATCGTCTTCACCGAAGTCGGCCCCGACTACGTGCGCGGCACGATGCCGGTCGACCCCCGCACCCACCAGCCCTACGGCCTGCTGCACGGCGGCGCCTCGGTGCTGCTGGCCGAAACGCTCGGCAGTTCCGCCGGCAACCTGTGCGCCCCGCCGGGCAAGCGCTGCGTGGGGATGGAGATCAACGCCAACCACGTCGGCGGCATCCGCGACGGCCACGTCGTCGGCACCGCGCGGCCGCTGCACCTCGGCCAGACGTCGCAGGTGTGGGAGATCCGGATCGAGGATGCCGCCAGCGGCCGGCTGATCTGCATCTCGCGGCTGACCCTCGCCGTGGTGCCCGACCCGGGTACGCCGGCGGCGGGTGAAAAGCTCTAGACCGCGCGGGTATGGTGGTCGCATGACCCGTGCACGTCCCGATCCGCGCGCCGCGAGGCTGGCGCGCTACCTCGTCCGTTGGCCGATGCTGACGTGGCACGTGCTGGTGCACCTGCCGATCATCCTGATCCTGATGTCGCCGCCGTTCGGCGGCATCGCCATCGCCGGCGATCCGCTGAAGCACCGCGTGGTGCGTGCGTGGCAGCGCGGGCTGATGCGGGTGTTCGGCTTCCGCATGCGCCGCGTCGGCACGCCGCTGCCGGGTGCGGTGATGTTCGTCGCCAACCATGTCAGCTGGATCGACATCTCGGCACTGCACGCCTACTGCATGATGGGCTTCGTCGCCAAGCGCGAGATCGCCTCGTGGCCGGTGGTGGGCTGGCTGGCGACGATGGGCGAGACCATCTACCACCAGCGCGGCAGCCAGGAATCGCTGGGCGGCGTGCTGCATGAAATGCTCGACCGCCTGCGCGAAGGCCGCGCGGTCGGCGTCTTCCCCGAAGGCCGCACCCGCGACGGTCGCGCCGTCGGTCCGTTCCACGCGCGCATCTTCCTGGCCGCGGTGGAAGCCAACGTGCCGGTGCAGCCGGTGGCGCTGCGCTACGGCGAGGGCGGCGACGCGCAGGCGATCGTCGCGTTCGGCCCGACCGAGAGCTTCGCCGCGAATTTCCTGCGCCTGCTCGGTGAACCCGCGCGCGTCGCCGACGTGATCTTCCTCGAACCGATCCTCCCCGCCGATGCCGAAGGCCGCCGTCGCCTCGCCGACACCGCCCGCGGCCGGATCATCGCCGCGATGGGGCAGGCGGACGATTGAAATGCTTTCGCAGGAGCGACGTTATTGGCGACACCCCCGGCTTGCCCGGCGCGACTCACGTCGCTCCAGCCAGATCAGACGAAAAACGGGG
>JBQCJG010000308.1:0-4069 GCA_051952955.1 Lysobacteraceae bacterium
CGCAGCAAGCTACGGAAAATCAATGGCTTGCGCCTCTTTTCTGGACTGGACGGCGAGAGGGTAGCACGGGGCTTGGCGGGGAAGGACCTGTCCGGGTGGTCACCGGGGTGCGGGACGGTCACCGCGAAAATATCCGGACCAGGGTCGCAAGCGAGGTCGCGGCGACCGCGGGATGGTCGGTGAAGAGGCACACCACGACGACGGCGATGCACGCCGACAGGCCCAGCCAGAGCAGGCGACGCTCGCGCAGGCGGAGGCGATCCTCGCGAAGCCGGACAGCTTCCAGGCGATGGTCGTCGCTCTTGAACGAACCGAAGGGGTTGTCGGGATGGGGCATGGCACGGGTTCCGGGGAGGCGGGAACGGGAGGGGTTCATAACGTCCTGATCACGACTGGCACTTTCCGACGCCCACCCGCCTCGACGAACCCACCCGCAACCGCAGACCCGGAAGCGGCGGACACGATGTCCCCCGTTTTTCGACGAGGCAGAACGCCTCGTCGAAAAATGCCGGCCACGGCTCCGACGGCAGATTTTCCTCGGCACTGAGGCGTTTTCTTTCGCCCTTTCTTTTTGAAAAGAAAGGAGCCCGCGCACCAGCGCGGAAAAGCTTTCGGGCCTTCCCGAAAGCTCAGGGGAAGCCTGCATCGGGAGCACAGGGATGCCGCCGCAGCCGCGGCACATCACCATGCGAAAAGCAGATCTCTCACCTTCGGTTCGGGATGACATTCGGAAAGGGTGCGGGAGGACGGCCTGATGCAGGCGCTCGACACGACGATCCAGCCGGGTGCGACCGAGCCAGACAGGACGCAATCGTTCTGCGGCGGAGGGAAAAGCAGGTCCCTCGCCTGCGGCTCGGGATGACAACGGATAGGGCTCGGAGTGACGACGGATGGGGCTCGGAGTGACAACGGATAGAGCTCGGGATGACAACGGATAGGGTTCGGGGTAACGACGGATGGAGCTCGCGGTGACAAACGCCCGGAGCTCGTGATGGCGGAGGCCTGCAGCCGGGATCGCCATCACCCCGGCCGGCGCCATCGCAGGACGCTGCGTGTGCATGCGAATGCACCGCCGGCGCCCCGACCCGCGGGCGCGCCCCGCCGTTGCTTTTCCCCGGCCGACCCCGGACCCTTGTCCGCCTGCCCGCAACCGCACCCGCCCATGTCCCACGCCATCACCACCACCGAGCTGTTCCTGATCGCGATGACGATCATCTTCTCGGTGCCGTACCTGATCTGGCGGCTCGGTCGGACCGAGTATTTCGCGCCGCTGGTGGTGGTGCAGATCATCACCGGCATCCTGCTGGGCCCGGGCGTGCTGGGCGCAGCGTTTCCGGACTACTACGCGTTCGTGTTCACCAAGGACGTGATCCAGTCGCTCAACGGCATCGCGTGGTGGTCGGTGATGGTGTTCGTGTGGCTGGCCGGCATCGAGCTGGACCTGGGCGAGGCCTGGAAGCATCGCCGCGAGAGCGCGATCACCGCCGGCCTCGCGCTGGGCACGCCGCTGCTGGCGGGCAGCCTGGTCGCGGTCGGGATGCTCGGATTCCCGGGCTGGCTGGGGGAAAAGGGCCACACCTGGCAGTTCGTGCTCGGCGTGGGCATGTCCTGCGCAGTCACCGCGCTGCCGATCCTGATCCTGCTGATGGAGAAGCTGGAGATCCTGCGCAAGCCGATCGGCCAGCGCATCCTGCGCTACGCCAGCCTCGACGACATCGCGATCTGGGGCGTGCTGGCGCTGGTGCTGATGGACTGGGAGCGGATCGGCCGGCAGGCGGCGTTCATCGCGATCTACGCGGTGGCCTGCGTGGGCTTCCGCAAACTGATGGCATGGCTGCCGGAGCGCGACCGCTGGTACGTGGCGCTGGTGTGGCTGGGGGCCTGCGCGTTCGGCGCCGACTGGTCGGGCCTGCATTTCATGGTCGGCGCGTTCCTCGCCGGCGTGGTCATGGACCACCACTGGTTCGACCGCGACCGCCTCGACACCCTGCGCCACAACGTGCTGCTGGTGATGATGCCGGTGTTCTTCCTCAGCACCGGCCTGCGCACCGGCTGGACGATGGGCGGCCTGGCGGTGGTCGCGGCCGCCGCGGCGCTGCTGGCGGCGCAACTGGCCGGGAAGCTGGCCGGCATTCACCTGGCGGGCCGGATCCTCGGCTGGAAGCCCGGCGAGGCCGGCATCATCGGCTGGCTGCTGCAGACCAAGGCCCTGATCATGATCATTTTCGCGAACGTGCTGCTGGACAAGGGCATCATCACCAGCGCCACCTTCACCGCGCTGCTGCTGATGGCCGTGGCCAGCACCATGCTGACCGTGCCGATCACCGCCCCGCGCCTGCGCCGCATGCAGGCGCTGATCGGGCGCGACGCCTGAGCGCCGCACGCCCCCTTTCCCCGGAGTCGCCCCGCATGACGCTGCCGTTCCGCCTGTCGCGCCCGTCCACTGCGCTCGCCCTGTCCACGCTGCTGCTGGTCGCCGGCACGGCCACCGCCGCCGAACGCGTTCGCGTCGCGGTGCCGTGGACGAGCGGCCAGACCGTCGCCTACGACGACGAAGCGGTGCACCGCGAGAACGGCGAAGGCGACGGCGCCAGCGTCCGCCGCATCACCGACGAGACCCGCATCCGCGTCGACGCCGCCGGGCGCGACGGCTACGCGCTGACGTGGACCACCCACGGCAGCCGGGTGGAAACCGTCGACGGCGACCGCAGCCTGTCCGACCTGCTGGCGCCGGTGCTGGACGCGCTGGACGAGGTGCCGGTGACGATCGAGCTGGACGGCGACGGCCGCTATCGCCGGGTGCGCGACCTCGACGCCCTCGTCGACCGCGTCCGCAAGGCGATGCTGCCGGCCTTCCTCGGCAACCTCGACCGCAGCCTCGGCGTCGACGCGAGCGGCAACAGCAAGGTCGACAAGGGCGAACGCGACGCCTTGCTCGCCGCCGCGCGTCGCGACCTGGAAAGCAACATGGACAGCATCGTCAGCCGCGACAGCGTCGAGGCCGGCACCGTCTCGCAGATGCGGCAGCTGTCGGCGTTCGTCGGCAAGACGCTGGTGGCCGGCAAGGACTACCGCGACGCGGAACCGATCCTCTCGCCGGTCGAGGGCCGCCCGCTGCCGGGCGTGCGCGACTACACGCTGGAGATCGACCGCGACGATCCGGGCCTCGCGCGGCTGCGCTGGACGCACCGCTTCGACGCGAAGGCCGATGCGAAGACGCAGTGGACGCTGGCGCAGGAACTGGGCGCGCGCACCGTCACCGACGGCCTGCCGCAGGACATGGTGCTGACCCAGACCGGCACGCTGGTGTTCCGCCGCGACACCGGTGTGGTCGAACTGCTGGAAGTCGAGGAGCGCTCGAAGCTGGGCAGCGTGCACGACGAGGAACAGCGCCACCGCATGCGCCTGCGCGGCAGTGCCCGCACCTGGGCGCAGGAAGAGGCCGCGCGCCGGCGCTGAGCCCGGGCCGGGGATCGCGATGCATCCGTTCCGCGCCACGTCCGTGCTCGTGCTCGCACTGTCGGCCGCGACCGCGCTGCCGGCCGAGGCGCGCACGATCTACCGCTGCGTGCGCGACCGCACGGTGAGCCTGTCCACCGCGCCGGAACCCGGCTCGACGTGCGAGGCGAAGGAGATCCCCGACGACGCCGTGCAGACGCCCAACCTGTGGGGCGAGATGGGCGTGTTCAGCGGCACGCTCTACGAGCGCGAGCAGGACGGCAAGCTGGTCTACGGCACCCGCAACCTGCCCGGTTCACGGGTGTACCTGAAGTTCACCGTCGCCACGCCGCCGGGCGAGCCCGCGCACGAAGGCCTGGGCACGGTCGGCAAGCCGCAGCTGGATCGCCACGCCCGCGTGTTCCGCGCGGTGGCGAAGAAGACCGGGGTCGAAGACGCGTGGCTGCGCGCGATCGCGCACGTCGAGAGCGGCTTCGACGAGAAGGCGGTGTCGCCCAAGGGCGCGCAAGGCGTGATGCAGCTGATGCCCGACGTTGCCGCCGAACTGGGCGTGACCGATCCGTTCGCGCCGGCGCAGTCGATCGAGGCCGGCGCGCGCCACTTCCGCGCG
>JBQCJG010000309.1:0-2162 GCA_051952955.1 Lysobacteraceae bacterium
GCGAAGACGAACACGCCGAACGGGCAGACGCTGCTGGTCGCGGTCGAAGGCAACCCGACGAACCCGGCGTCGAAGAATTCCTACATCGACTACGGCCAGGCCACCACGCAGACGGTGGACCAGAGCACGCGCATGGCCGAGGCGACGCGCACGCAGCAGCAGGCGGCGCCGCCACCGACGCAGCAGCAGGCCACCCAGCCGCAGCAGGAGAATCCGGACCAGCAGGCGCCCACCAGGATGACGGCGTCGCGCTGAGTCCCGGCATCGCGCGATGGTGCGATCGACCAGCGGAAGCCCGGCGCAGGCCGGGCTTCCGCGTTCCGGGCGCCCTCAGACCTGTGCGCCCGCCGGTCCGTGCGCGGGGAGGTGGATGACGACGAGGCCGCCCGACGGGGACGTGCGGTCGGCGATCTCGATGGTGCCGCCGTGCCGGTGCACCGCCGCGCGCGCGATCGCGAGGCCCAGGCCGTTGCCCTGGCGCTGGCGCGGGCTGTCGCCCCGGGTGAAGGGCGCGAACACGTGCGGCAGCATCTCGCCGAAGCCGCCGCCGCGATCGAGCACGTGCACCGTGACCTCGCCGTGTGTGCGCTGCAGCGACACCGTCACGTCGGCGTCGGCCGGCGTGTGCTGCAGCGCGTTGCGGATCACGTTCTCGAAGGCGCGGCGCAGCAGTTCGCGGTCGCCTTCGACCCGCGCGTCCTGCGTCGCTTCGTCGAACCGCAGCGTCCGCGCCTGTCCGGCGATCTCGAGCCGCGCGTCGTCGACGATCTCGCCGAGCAGTTCGCCGATGTCGACCGTCGTGGCCGGCAGCGCCGACTCGGGCGATTCCAGCCGCGCGAGCAGCAGCAGTTCGCCGATCAGCACGTCCAGCCGCGACGCGTCGCGCTCCATCCGTTCCAGCAGTTCGCCGCGCGGCTGGTCGCGCATCAGTTCGAGCGCCACCCGCATGCGCGCGAGCGGCGAGCGCAGTTCGTGCGACAGGTCGAGCATCAACTGCCGCTGCGTGCCGATCAGCGCGCCGATGCGGTCGGCCATGCGGTCGAAATCCACCGCCAGCGCGCCGAATTCGTCGGTGCGCTCGCGCAGCGGGCTGCCGACCCGCGCTTCCAGCCGGCCCGAGGCGATCTGCCGCGCCGCGCGGCGCAGGTGTTCGATCGGCGCGACCAGGAACTTCGCCGAGATCGCGCTGAAGAAGCCGGCGAGGAACACCGACAGCATCAGCGGCGTGATCATCGTGCCGAGCACGAAGTTGATGCTCGGCAACGGCGGCCCGGCGGCGCTGATCAGCACCCGGTAGCGGCGGCCGTCCGCGGCGCGCATCCGTTCGCCGAAGACGAGCGATCCGGTGAACGGCGGCGCGCGGCCTTCCAGCGTCTTGCGGCCGTCGCCGATGCCGTCGGCGAGTTCGCGCAGCCCGGCGGGCAGCGGACGGCCCAGCAGTTCGCGGCCCGCGTCGTCGATGAAGAAGACCTCCAGGCCGTAGTCGCGTTCCGCCGCGACCACGGTGGCGGCGAACCGGCGCTCGTCGATCCGGCCGTGCAGCTCCAGCAGCGCGCGCGCGTTGCTGCGCAGCAGTTCGCGCACGCGTTCCTTGGCCTGCCGCGGCACTTCCTTCTCCGCGATCACCGCGATCAGCAGCGACGTGCCCACCAGCAGCAGCGTGCTGCCCAGCCACAGCGAGAAGAAGATCCGCCAGAACAGCGAACGCATCCGGGGCGGCTTCATCGCCCGGCCCCGCGGCGATCGATCGCGCGGGCCGGCGCGACGCTGCGCGGACGCGGATGCCGGCGGCTCATCGGCGCACGAACTGGTAGCCGAGCCCGCGCACCGTGCGCACCAGGTCGTCGCCCAGCTTCCGGCGGATGCTGCTGATGTGCATGTCCACGGCGCGGTCGAACGGACGCAGCCGGCGGCCGAGCGCGTCGCGCATCAGCACGTCCTTCGGCACGATCTGCCCGGCGTCGCGCATCAGCCGCTCCAGCACGTTGAATTCGGTGCTCGTCATCTCCAGCCGCTCGTCGCCGCGCGAGACGCTGCGCGTCGCCGGATCCAGCACCAGCCCGCTGACCGCGAGCGCCGCGTCGCGGGGGCCCCCGCCCCCCCCGGCGCCGGGGCGGCCCCCCCGGCGGGGCGCCCCCCCCCCCCCCCGCGAGGCGGGCGTG
>JBQCJG010000310.1:0-10830 GCA_051952955.1 Lysobacteraceae bacterium
GGGCGGCCAGCGCTATCCGATCGGCGTGATGTTCGGCGGCGCCAACCGTCCGCGGTTCGAGTACTTCAACCCCGAATCGCCGGAAGCCAAGCTGCACCAGGCGCTGCAGGCCGGCTTCGATGGCGACATGGTCTACCCGACCTCGACCACGGTCGACGGCCAGTACGTGCTGCTGGAGATCACCGGCGACCGCAATCCGGGCCAGTTGTTCATCCTCGACACGAAGACGAACAAGGTCACGAAATTCATGAACCGCGCCGACTGGCTCGATCGCGCCCGCCTCGGCACGATCCAGCCGGCCTACTTCAAGGCCCGCGACGGCCTCGACGTGGAAATCATGGTCAGCCAGCCGCACGGCAGCACCGGCCGCAAGATGCCGATGATCGTGTATCCGCACGGCGGCCCGTTCGGCGTCCAGGACGACTGGGGCTACGATCGCGACGTGCAGATGATGATGGCGCACGGCTATGCGGTGCTGCAGGTCAACTTCCGCGGCTCCGGCGGCTACGGCAAGGCGTTCCTGGAGAAGGGCTGGAAGCAGTGGGGCCTGGCGATGCAGGACGACCTGACCGACGCCACCCGCTGGGCGATCGACCAGGGCATCGCCGACAAGGACCGCATCTGCATCTACGGCGCCAGCTACGGCGGCTACGCCTCGCTGATGGCGGTGGCGAAGGAGCCCGACCTGTACCGCTGCGCGGTCGGCTACGTCGGCGTGTACGACCTCAACATGCTGTGGGGCCGCGGCGACATCAGCCAGTCCTCGTTCGGTCGCGATTTCCTGTCCGATGCGCTGGGCAAGGACCAGCTGGACGCCTCGTCGCCGACCAAGCTCGCGTCGCGGATCAAGGTCCCGGTGTTCCTCGCCGCCGGCGGCGCCGACGTGCGCGCGCCGCAGTCGCATTCCGAGGCGATGGCGCGGGCGCTGCGCGCGGCCGGCAAGTCGGTCGACGAGATGTACTTCTCGACCGAGGGCCACGGCTTCGTGAAGAAGGAGAACCAGTTCGCCTACTACGGCAAGCTGTTCCGGTTCTTCCAGGCGAACCTCGGCGGCCGCGCACCGGTGGTGCCCGAGAAGACGAACTGATCCGGCGACGGATCGCGCATGTGACGACGGCGCCCTCGGGCGCCGTCGTCGTTGGTGCGCATCGGATATCGTCGGCGCGGAACCTGCCGTGCGCGATGCGCGCGATCAGGCCGAGGCGGTGACCAGCGTGCCGATCGGTTCGCCGCCGAGGATGCGCAGCAGCACACCCGGCTGGCCCATGTCGAAGATGCGCAGCGGCAGCGCGCTGTCGCGGCACAGCGCGAAGGCGGCGGTGTCCATCACCTGCAGGTCGCGGGCGATGACCTCGTCGTAGGTCAGGCTTTCGAAGCGCACCGCATCGGCGTGCTTCTTCGGGTCCTTGTCGTACACGCCGTCGACCTTGGTCGCCTTCAGCAGCAGGTCGGCGCCGATCTCGATCGCGCGCAGCGCGGCGCCGGAATCGGTGGTGAAGAACGGGTTGCCGGTGCCGGCGGCGAAGATGGTGATGCGGCCCTTCTCGAGGTGGCGCACCGCGCGGCGGCGGATGTAGTCCTCGCACACGTCGTTGATCTTGATCGCGCTCATCACCCGGCACTTGGCGCCGAGCTTCTCCAGCGCGTCCTGCATCGCCAGCGCGTTGATGACCGTGGCGAGCATGCCCATCTGGTCGCCGGTGACGCGGTCCATGCCGCCGGCGGCGAGGCCCGCGCCGCGGAAGATGTTGCCGCCGCCGATCACCAGCGCGATCTCCGCGCCCGCGTCGCGCACTTCGATCACTTCGCGCGCGAGGCGGCCGATGACCTTCGGATCGATGCCGTAGTCCTCGTCGCCCATCAGGGCCTCGCCGGAGAGTTTGAGCAGGACGCGGCGATAGGCGAGGGTCGACATGGGGCACTCCGAGGCTGGCAAACCGCGGGATTCTAACCCGCGGTCGCGCGCGCCGGCACGCGCACGGCGCGATCAGCGGGCCGGTTCGTACACCGCGTACAGCTTGCGCGCGGGTTCCAGCACCTCCCACAGGCCGACGAAACCGGCCGGGATGACGAAGCTGTCGCCCGGGCCGAACACGCTCGCGTTGCCGGCGTCGTCGGTCAGGCGCAGGCGCCCTTGCAGCAGGTGGCAGAACTCGTGCTCGTCGTAGCGCACGCGCCACGCGCCGACGTCGCTTTCCCACACGCCGCAGTGGAAGGCGTCGGAAGGATCGGACCACGCATTGGCCGCGGCCTGCGCGGGCGTGCCGGCGACGAGGCGGTCCGCCGCCACCGGGATGCGCTCGGCACCGTCGGCGGTCTGCGGCAGGCGGACGATGGCGGGCGACGGCGTCGGCGGCATGGCGGCGTTCCTGGAGGCGGTGGCCGGGGATGGTGCCCGTCGCGGGTCGCCGCCACAATGCCCCGGTCATCCACCGCGGAGCACTTCATGACCGGGCAGAGCCTGACCGTGCACAGCCTCGACGACTTCCTGTCCCGCAGCGGCGAGCGCCTGCCGGACGGGGACGCGTTCGCGCTGGAGAACCCGCGCATCCTGCAGGCGCAGGTGGACGGTCTGCTCTGGGCGAAGGCCGGCGCGATGGTCGCGCGCACCGGCGACCTGCGCTTCACCCGCCAGGGGCTGCTCGAACAGGGGCTGGGCACGCTGTTCAAGAAGGCGATCAGCGGCGAGGGCATGCACCTGATGCGGGTGGAAGGGCGTGGTCGCGTCTACCTGGCCGACGCCGGCAAGAAGATCACGCTGCTGCGCCTGCAGGGCGAGCCGATCTCGGTCAACGGCCGCGACGTGCTGGCCCTCGAATCGAGCGTGGCCCACGAGATCGGCCTGCTGCGCGGCCTGGGCGGCTTCCTCGGCGGCGGCCTGTTCAACATGCGGCTGGACGGCCACGGCCTGGTCGCGATCACTTCGCACTTCGAACCGCTGACGCTGCCGGTGAGCGCCGCCACCGGCCCGGTCTTCACCGACCCGGACGCGACCGTCGCCTGGTCGGGCGGCCTGTCGCCGGAACTCGTCACCGACATCAGCCTGCGAACGTTCGTCGGCCGCGCCTCGGGCGAGAGCCTGCAGCTGAAGTTCGCGGGCGAGGGCTGGGTGGTGGTGCAGTCCTGCGAGGACGCCGCGCCGCGGCCGCGGATGCAGCCTTCGCAAGGCTGACGCCGCGCGCAGGCTCCTGCGCAGGACGCGCTGCAAACGATGCCAGCGGGAGATGCTGCGCGTCCGGCGCATGGCACCATCGCCCTTCAATCCGGCACCGAGGTCGATGACGATGCGCGAGGTCCTTCCACGATCGCTGCGGGCCCGCGTGGCGGCCCGGTTGGCGTGCCTGCTCTGCCTCCTGCCGGTATGGGCATGGGCCGCCGCACCGGCAGCGCCCGCGGTCTACCCGCCGAACTGGTGGGTCGGGATGAAGGCGCCGCGCGTGCAGCTGATGCTGGCGGCGCCGGGCATCGCCGCGGCCGAAGCGACGCTGGCGCCGGCGCGGGGCGTGCGCCTGCTGGGCACGGTCCGCGGCGACAGCCCGAACTACCTGTTCGTCGACCTCGCGATCGATGCCGACGCGACGCCGGGCGACGTGACCCTGCGCCTCGCGCGCGACGGCCGCGTGCAGGCGCTGCGCTATCCGCTGTGGGCGCGCGCGCCGGGCTCGGCCGAACGCCGCGGCTTCGACGGCCGCGACGTCATCCTCAACCTCATGCCCGACCGCTTCGCGAACGGCGACCCGCGCAACGATACCGTCGCCGGCTACGCCGACCCCGCCGACCGCAGCGCGCCGTCCGGCCGCCACGGCGGCGACCTGCGCGGCATGGCCGCGCATCTCGATTACATCGCGGGCATGGGCTACACGCAGGTCTGGCCCACGCCGCTGATCGAGAACGCGCAGTCGGCGTACTCGTACCACGGCTACGCCGCCACCGACCTCTACCGCATCGATCCGCGCTTCGGCAGCAACGCCGAGTACCGCGACTTCGTCGCGAAGGCGCGCACGCATGGCATCGGCGTGATCCAGGACGTGGTGCCGAACCACATCGGCGACGGCCACCCGTGGATGCGCGATCCGCCGACGCAGGACTGGATCACCCACGATGGCCGCTTCGTGCCGACGCACCACGGCCGCACCGCGCTGGCCGACCCGTACGCGGCGCAGGCCGACCGCGACGACTTCACCCGGGGCTGGTTCACGCCGACCATGCCCGACCTCGACCAGCGCCAGCCGCTGCTGGCCACGTACCTGGCGCAGAACGCGATCTGGTGGATCGAATACGCGGGGCTGTCGGGGCTGCGCGTCGATACCTACGGCTATTCCGACAACGCCTTCCTAGCCGAATGGACGCGGCGGATCCTGCAGGAATACCCGCATTTCACGATGGTCGGCGAGGAGTGGAGCGGCAATCCCGCGGTGGTCGCGCGCTGGACGAACGGCTGGGTCGAGGGCAAGCCAGGCATGCCGAGCATGATGGACTTCCCGCTGGAGGAAGCGCTGCGCAAGGCGCTGCTGGAACCCGAGAGCGAATACGGCGGCAACGGCCTGCGCCGGCTGTACGAGGCGCTGGGCAACGATCATCTCTACGCGGCGCCGTCGCGGCTGGTCGCGATCGAAGGCAACCACGACATGCCGCGGCTGTGGAGCGTGCTCGGCGAAAACGATGCGTCGTACCGCCTTGCGCTGCTGTACCTGGCGACGATCCCGCGCGTGCCGCAGTTCTACTACGGCAGCGAGGTGCTGATGACCAGCCCGACCGAGCGCGACGACGCCGCGACCCGGCACGATTTCCCCGGCGGCTGGCCGGGCGACGCCGTGAACGCGTTCACCGGCGCCGGCCTGTCGCCGCGGCAGGCGACGATGCAGGCGTGGCTGCGCACGCTGCTGAACTGGCGCAGGACCGCGACCGCGGTGCAGCAAGGCCGTTTCCTGCATTACCTCCCCGAGCAGGGCGTCTACGTGTATTTCCGCGACGACGGCGCGCAGCGGCTGATGGTGGTGCTCGGCCGCAACGAGGCGCCGGTGTCGCTGCCGCTGGACCGCTTCGCCGAAGGCCTGCGCGGCGCGACGACGGCGCGGGACGTGTTCGCAGGCACGCCGGCCGCGCCGCTCGGCGACACGCTGGCGGTCCCGGCGCACGCGGCGCAGGTGTACGAACTGTGTCCTGTTGCGGGCACGTCGTCGCGTCCGGCGGGCTGCGGCTGATCCGCGCGGCGCGGAGCCGGCGCAAAGAAAAACCCGCGGTTTCCCGCGGGTTCTTCGTGTCGCCGATGGTGCGGCGGGCGTGATCCGCGAGGATCAGACCTGCATGGCCTTCGCCACTTCCGCGGCGTAGTCCTCGACCACCTTCTCGATGCCTTCGCCGACCGCGAGGCGCTGGAAGCCGACGACGTCGGCACCGGCGGCCTTGGCGGCCTGCTCGACGGTCTGGTCGGTGTTCAGCACGTAGGCCTGGCCGTACAGCGTGTTCTCGTTGATGATCTTCGCGATCTTGCCGCCGATGATCTTCTCGAGGATGTCCGCCGGCTTGGCCTTGTCCTTCTCGGACATCTTGGCCAGCTCGATCTCCTTTTCCTTCGCGATGAACTCGGCGGGGACGTCGGAGGCCTTGTTGTGCGGCGGGTTCATCGCGGCGATGTGCATCGCGACGCCGCGGGCGAAGCCGGCGTCGCCGCCGGCCACTTCGACCAGCACGCCGATCTTGCCGCTGTGCACGTAGGCGGCCACGGTGTTGGCCGAGTCGATGCGCACCAGGCGACGGACCTGCAGGTTCTCGCCGAGCTTGGCGACGGCGGCGGCGCGGGCTTCCTCGACGGTCTCGCCCGATGCGACCTTGGCCGACTTCAGCGCTTCGACATCGGCGGCGCCGGAGGCCAGGGCGGCCTGGGCGACGGCATCGGCGAACGCGATGAAGTTCTCGTCCTTCGCGACGAAGTCGGTCTCGGAGTTGACCTCGACCAGCACGGCCTTGCCGCCGTCCTGGGCGACCGCGACGCGGCCTTCGGCCGTCACGCGGCCGGCCTTCTTGTCGAGCTTGATGATGCCCTGCTTGCGCAGCCACTCGGCGGACGCTTCCAGGTCGCCGTTGTTTTCGGTGAGCGCCTTCTTGCACTCCATCATGCCGGCGCCGGTGCGCTCGCGCAGTTCCTTGACCAGGGTGGCGGTGATTTCAGCCATGGGAAACCTCGAATGTGTGGGATCGAGCGCGGTGGCGAAGATCGCCGCCGCGCGTCAATGTGAACAGGATGATCCGGGCACGCCCGTCGAACGGGGATGCCGGTCGCCGCGGCCGGCCGCGCAGCGTGGCGCGGCCGGATGACGCGGGCATGACGCCGTGCGGATTACTCCGCGGCGGGCGCTTCGGCGGCGGCTTCGGGCTTGCGGCCTTCCGGCTTCTTGCCGTCGCCACGCGGACCGCGCGGACCGCGCGGACCACGCTTGGCGTCGCCTTCGGCGGCGTCGGCGAAGTCTTCCTCGCGGACCGAGGCGGCCTGCGGCGCCGCGGCCTTGCCTTCCAGCACCGCGTCGGCGGCGGCACGGGCGTACAGCTGCACGGCGCGGATGGCGTCGTCGTTGCCCGGGATCGCGTAGTCGACCAGCGCCGGATCGTAGTTGGTGTCGACGACCGCGACGACCGGGATGCCGAGCTTCTTGGCTTCCTTGATCGCGATGTCCTCGTGGCCGATGTCGATCACGAACAGCGCGTCGGGCAGGCGGTTCATGTCCTTGATGCCGCCCAGCGAGGCGTCCAGCTTGTCGCGCTCGCGGCGCAGGTTCAGGACTTCGTGCTTGACCAGCTTCTGGAAGGTGCCGTCGGTCTCGCCGGCTTCCAGTTCCTTCAGGCGGGCGACCGACTGCTTCACGGTGCGGAAGTTGGTCAGCGTGCCGCCCAGCCAGCGCTGGGTCATGTACGGCATGCCGCAACGCTCGGCCTCTTCCTTCACCGCGTCGCGCGCGCTGCGCTTGGTGCCAAGGAAGAGGATGATGCCGCGGCGCTGGGCCACGCCCGAGATGAAGTTCATCGCGTCGTTGAACAGCGGGACGGTCTTCTCGAGGTTGATGATGTGGATCTTGCCGCGGGCGCCGAAGATGTACGGACCCATCTTCGGGTTCCAGTAACGGGTCTGGTGGCCGAAATGGACGCCGGCTTCCAGCATCTGGCGCATGGTGATCTGGGGCATTGCATGAACTCCGATGGCAGGGAACCCGCCGCCCGGGAAAGGAAGGGCGGTGCGCCGCCACGAGGGCGGGCGCGGGGTTCCGGGGTTGGGCCTCCCCGTCGCGCCGTGTCCAGATCCTTCGGCCTGGCGGCCTCGGGACACCCCGGAACGGGATTGTGCGGCGGGTGTGGATTCGACGGTGACGCCCGTCGTGGGCGGCTCGCGGGGCAGGAGGCCCTGCGAAGCCGCGGGATTGTAGCCGCTCCGCCCGGTCCCGGCAAACCGGACCGGCGGGGCGGGCCTTCGCTGGCCGGCCGGCGGAGCGCGGATGGCGACGCCGCTGCCGCCCGCGTCGCCTGCGATCCGCGCCGCGGGCGGGGGCGGTCGGCCGATGGAATCGGTAATAATGGCGGCATGCCCATGACCCTCAAGACCCCGGACGACATCGAGAAGATGCGCATCGCCGGCCGCCTGGCCGCCGAGGTGCTGCAGATCGTCGCCCCGCACGTGAAGCCCGGCGTCAGCACCGCCGAGCTTGACCGCATCTGCCACGACCACATCGTCAACGTGCAGCAGGCCATCCCGGCCAACGTCGGCTACAAGGGATTCCCGGCCACGATCTGCGCCTCGGTCAACAACGTCATCTGCCACGGCATCCCGGGCCCGACCAAGATCCTCAAGGACGGCGACATCGTGAACATCGACGTCACCGTCATCAAGGACGGCTGGCACGGCGACACCAGCCGCATGTACATCGTCGGCACGCCGTCGGTGATGGCGAAGCGGCTGGTCGAGGTCACCCGCGAGGCGATGTTCCGCGGCATCCGCACGGTGAAGCCCGGCGCGACCCTCGGCGACATCGGCCGCGCGATCCAGACCTACGCCGAATCCGAGCGCTTCTCGGTGGTGCGCGAGTACTGCGGCCACGGCATCGGTCGCGTCTACCACGAAGATCCGCAGGTGCTGCACTACCACACCGCGCACGGCGACAGCGTCGTGCTGAAGCCGGGCATGACCTTCACCATCGAGCCGATGATCAACGAGGGCTCGCGCCACACCCGGCTGCTGCCCGACGGCTGGACGGTCGTGACCAAGGATCGCAGCCTCTCCGCGCAGTGGGAGCACACCGTCGCCGTGACCGAGACCGGCGTCGAGATCCTCACCCGCCTGCCCGGCGACGACAACGACCTCTGATCCCATGGACGCCGCTGCGCCCTCGACCGCGGACGGCCCCGTGCTTCCTGCCTCGCCCGACGGCGACGTCGCCTGGGCCGCCGCCGCCCGCGCGCGGCTGGCCGAGGCCGACGCCGCGCTCGCGGCGCGCTTCGATCGCGGCGACGACGTCGACGCGCTGGTGTCCGCCCGCGCCGCGGCGGCCGACGCGCTGATCCGCGAGGCCTGGGCGCGCTGCGTGCCCGGCGATGCCGCATTGTTCGCCGTCGGCGGCTACGGCCGCGGCGAACTCTTCCCGCAATCCGACATCGATCTGCTGGTGCTCGCCGGCGACGCGGCGCAGGCCACGCTGGCCGACGCGCTGGCCCGGTTCCTCGCGTTGCTGTGGGATGCCTCGCTGCAGGCCAGCCAGGCCGTGCGCTCGCCCGCGCAGTGCACCGAAGCCGCGGCCGACCAGACCGTCCTCACCGCGCTGATGGAGTGGCGCGCGCTGGTCGCGACGCCGGCCGACTGCGATGCGCTGCGCGCGGCGATCGCGCCCGAGCGGGTGTGGCCCGCGGCGGACTTCTTCCGCGCCAAGGTCGAGGAGCAGCGCCAGCGTCACGCGCGCTTCGGCGACACCGCCGACAACCTCGAACCCAACCTCAAGGACGGCCCGGGCGGCCTGCGCGACATCCAGACCCTGCGCTGGATGGCGCAGCGCGTGCTGGGCAGCGGCACGCTGGCATCGATGCTCGCGTTCGGCCAGATCGGCGCGGTCGAGTTCGACACGCTCGAGCGCGAGCGCAAGGCGCTGTCGCGGCTGCGCTTCGGCCTGCACCTCGTCGCCGGCCGGCGCGAGGAGCGGCTGCGCTTCGACTACCAGAAGCGGCTCGCCGCGCGCCTCGGCCATGCCGACGACGACGCCAACCTCGCCGTCGCGCAGATGATGCAGGGCTTCTACCGCAGCGCCGGCCGGGTGCTGCGGATCGGCGATCGCCTGCTGCAGCGCTTCGAGGAGCAGCTCGAAGGCGCGGGCGAACCGACCCCGATCGATGGGCGCTTCGAGCTGCGCCGCGGCTATCTGGCCGTGCGCGACCGCGCGTGGCTGCAGGGCGCGGCCGAAGCGTTCGAACTGTTCGCCATGTGGGCCGCGCATCCGGAAAGCCGCGGCCTGCATTCGATGACCGCGTGGGCGCTGGCCGAGACGCTGCCGGCGATCCCCGATCACGCCGACGCCGATCCGTCGCTGCGCCAGCAGTTCCTCGGCCTGCTGCGCGGCCCGCAGCCGGTGAAGACACTCGAACGCATGGCGCGCATGGGCGTGCTCGGCCGCTGGATCCCCGCGTTCGCGCAGGTCTCCGGGCGCATGCAGTTCGACCTGTTCCACGTCTACACCGTCGACCAGCACACGCTGGCGGTGCTGCGCAACCTCGCGCTGTTCGCGTCCGGCGCGCCGGATGCGCGTTTCTCCAGCGCGCACCTGGTGTGGCCGTCGCTGCGCAAGCCGGAACTGCTGCTGATCGCCGGGCTCTTCCACGACATCGCCAAGGGCCGCGGCGGCGACCATTCCGAACTCGGCGCGGTCGATGCGCGCGCGTTCTGCCTGGCGCACGGCCTGTCGGAGGCCGACAGCGCGCTGGTCGAATGGCTGGTGCGCCGTCACCTGCTGATGTCGGTGACCGCGCAGAAGCAGGACATCACCGACCCCGACGTGATCCACCGCTTCGCCGCGGAAGTCGCCGATCGCCAGCGACTGGACCATCTCTACCTGCTGACGTGCGTCGACATCGCCGGCACCTCGCCGAAGCTGTGGAACGCCTGGAAGGACCGGCTGCTGGCCGACCTGCACACGGCCACGCGCCTCGCGCTGCGCCGCGGACTGGAGCATCCGGTCGCGGCGGAGGAACGCATCGTCGAGAACCGCGGTGCCGCGCGCGAACTGCTGCAGGACGCGACGTTCTCCGACGCCGCGATCGACGAGGTGTTCGCGCGCATGCCGCGCGAGAACTTCCTGCGCAGCCGGCCCGACCAGATCGCGTGGCAGGCCGCAGGCCTGCACGAGGCCGACGCCGGCGCCACCGTGGTGCGCGCCCGCCGCCTGCGTCCCGATGCCGGCGATCGCGAGATCTTCGTGCACGCGCCCGACCGCGACGGTTTGTTCGCCGCGATCGTGATCACGCTCGACCGCCTCGGCCTCGCGATCCAGCAGGCGCGCGCGCTCGACGGCCCCGGCAACCGCATCTTCGACACCTTCCACGTGCTGCCCACCGATCCGTCGCATGCGCACGCCTCGGCCGACATCCAGGCCGCGCTGCAGCGCGCGCTGGCCGGCGACCTCGATCGCCTGCTGCCGGCGCGACGCACGCAACCGCGGCACCTGAAGCATTTCCGCATCGCGCCGCGGATCGAACTGGAGCCGGTCGACGACGGCCGCTGCACGCGGCTGAGCCTGGTCTGCACCGACCGCCCGGGCCTGCTGGCCGACGTCGCGCACGCGCTGCGCCGCCAGCACGTGC